>NZ_JBFTNF010000042.1:0-60437 GCF_056397345.1 Cupriavidus sp. 05N38 | reverse complement strand
GCCGGTAGCGTCAGCAGCCCAATCAAAGCCAACGCGCCCACCACGAAACCAGCCTCAGACGAGAAGTCTGAGCGCCCAGCCTTCTGCAAGAATCGCTTTCTTTTGGTTACTTTTCTTTTCGAGAAAAGAAAAGTGACACTTACATGTGCGCGAACGGGCTACCAAGCCCGCGCCGCTAGGCCCACAGCCGCGAGCACACAACACAACTTACTCCCCCGCCGCCCCCACGCAATACCCAACAATCGCATCCAACACACTCTCCGCCTCACCCACGGCAGCCGCGCAGCGTATCGCGACCCCCGGATGCTTCTGCCGGCAATCGTCCAGCAATGCCGGCAGATCCCGCCGCAGATGGCCGCCCTGGCCGAAGAACACCGGCACCACCGTGATGTCCGCAATGCCGCCGTTGGCCAGTTCGGCCAGCGTGTCAGGCAGGGACGGCGCCATCAGCTCCAGGAAGGCCAGGCGCACCGTGCTGTCGGGCAAGGCCGCCGCCAGCTTGGCGTGCAACCGGTCGAACGGCTCGCGCCAGCGCGCGTCGCGCGCGCCGTGGCCGAACAGGACCAGTGCCTTGGCGGGAGTGGCAGGGGCGTTCATGAGTGCGGCCTAGTGCCGGTCCACCCAGCGCAAAGCGCCAAGCGCCACCAGCAGGTACAGCGTGCCGGGAATCAGCGCCGAGACGATCGGCGGCCAGGTATGGAGCAGGCCCACGTGCGAGAACAGCGTGTTGGACAGGTGGAAGGACAGCCCCAGCATGATGCCGCCGAACACCTTCACGCCCACCGCGCCGGCCCGCGCGTGCAGGTAGGCGAAGGGCAGGGCCAGCGCCACCATGACGAACAGCGTGAGCGGGTAGATCACCTTCTTCCAGAAGGCGATCTCGTAGCGCTGGGTGTCCTGCTTGTTGTCGCGCAGGTGGCGGATATAGCGGAACAGGTCCAGCGTGGACATGCGCTCCGGCTCGACCAGCAGCACCGACAGGATCTGCGGCGTCAGTTCCGAGCGCATGGTCATGCTAGCCACGCTCTTCTGCTCGCCGCGGAAGACCGGGGCCAGGGCATCGGCCTTGCCGGGCTCGCCGCGCGGCAGCTCCAGGAAGTGCGTCTCGGTGACGTCGCTGAGCTGCCAGGACTGGCTGCCCTGGTAGCGGCCTTCCTTGGCCACGCGGATCACGCCGAGACGGTACTGGTCGTCGAACTCGTAGATGGTGACGCCGGTGATGCTCTGGTCGGGACGCAGGCCGGCCACGTTGACGAAGCGGGTGACCTCGTGGCCTTTGCCGGCGTCGCGGTCGCGGTCCTTGACCCACACGCCGGAGCGGAAGCCGGACGACACCGTGGCGCCGAGCGCCTCGAGCTTGACCTTCTGCGCGTACTGCTCGGCCTTGGGGCCGATGAACTCGCCGAAGATGAAGGTGACGATGGCCAGCGGCACCGCCAGCTTGAACAGCGAGAACAGCGCCTGCCGCGTGTTGAGGCCGGCCACGCGGAAGATGGTGTACTCGGACTGGCTGGCCAGCTGCGAGAACACGTAGATCGCGCTGATCAGCACCGCGATCGGCAGCACCTCGTAGATGCGCGTGGGCGCCTGCAGGATGACGTGGAAAAATGCCACCAGCGAGGTGTAGCGCCCGGCCACGCTTTCCAGTTCGCTGAGCATGTCGAAGAACACGAACAGCGCCAGCACGGCGAACAGGATGAAGGAGAAGACGCCGTAGATCAGGCGGCCGAAATACCGCTCGTAGACGCGCAATACCCTCATGCCTGGCCACCCTTGGCGGCCTTGCGCGGCAGCCCCAGCACGGCGCGCCAGCCGCCCAGGCTGATGTTCTGGCGATAACGGAACAGCATCACCGCGCCCAGCAGGGCGATCAGGTGGAACGGCCACCAGGCCATGGCGAAGGGGATGGAGCCGGAGCGCACCCAGGATTGCGAGAGATTGATCAGGTTGCTGTAGGTCAGGTAGATCAGCACCGCGAACACCAGCGGCGTGTAGCGGCCCAGGCGCGGGTTGACGTAGGCCAGGGGAATGGCGATCAGCACGAAGTTGAAGGCCAGCAGCGGCAGCGACATGCGCCACAGCAATTCGCCCAGGTTCTCATTGGTGCGGTTGCGCAGCAGGTCGATGGTGTCGCGGCTCTTGGTGGGCAGGCTGGCGTCGGACTCGGGTGGTTTGTTGTCCACCTTGACCGCGTACTGGTCGAATTCGACGATGCGGTAATCGAGCTTGCCGGGGGTGCCGGTATAGCGGCGGCCGTTTTCCATCACGACCAGGCGGTCACCGTTGGGCATGGTGCGGAACTGGCCCTGGTGGGCCAGCGACACGCCGATCTTGCCGGCTTCGGCGCTGGCCACGAAGACATTGCGCGCGTGGCTCATGTCGGCGTCGATGCTTTCGATGAACAGCACGTAGTTGCCCTTGGCCGGCTCGATGAAGCGCCCGGCGGCGATCATGGACAGCACGCCGCGCTGCTCGAAGCGGTCGCGGAACAGGGCGCTCTGCTGGTTGGCCCACGGCCACGCGAACATGCCCAGCAGCAGCGACATGACGATGAACGGCGCGGCGAACTGCAGCACGGGCTTGACCAGGTCGCGCAGCGAGATGCCGGCCGAGAACCACACCACCATCTCCGAATCCTTGTACCAGCGCGTGAGCACGATCAGGGTGGAGATGAACAGCGTGGCGGAGAGCAGGATCGACAGGTAGCCGATGGTGGCCAGGCCGATCAGCATCAGGACGTCGTTCGGGCTGGCCTGGCCATTGGCGGCCATGCCAAGGATGCGGATCACGAGCGAGGTCAGCATGAAGGTCAGCATGACCAGGAACACCGCCCCGGCGGTGTAGGCGAGCTCGCGACGCAAGGCTTGTTGAAAGATCATGCGTTGTCGGTTCCGGGCTGCCGGCCGGCGCGGGCGATGGTGCGCCGGTGGGCTTGCTAGTCAGCATAGCGGACCGGCGGCGGCAAATCGCGGATAATAGGAGCTTTCTTTGGACGAGCCCCTGGAAGGAAGCGCGATGGAATTTAGCACAAAAGCCTTGGATTGGAGCAAAGCTGGCCAAAATGGTTTCCTGGCGACCAAGACCGATTGCCTCGTGGTGGGCCTGTTTGAAGGACAGAGCCTGGCCGGTGTGGCAAAGGCGCTCGACGTGGCCACCAAGGGCTTGGTGTCGCGGCTCGTCAAGCTCGGCGATTTCGAGGGCAAGCGCGCTACGCAGCTGATGCTGCACGAGGTGGCCGGCGTGGGCGCGGCCCGCGTGCTGTTGGTGGGCCTGGGCAAGGAGGGCGAGTTCAACGACAAGGCCTTCGCCGAGGCCGTGCGCACCGCGCTGCGTGCCTTGTCCGGCACGCGTGCGTCCAATGTGCTGTGGTGCCTGGCCCAGCAGCAGGCGCCCCAGCAGGCCGGCAACGCCGCCAACCTGTCCTGGCGCCTGATCACCACCGTCACGCTGATCCGCGAGGCGGGCTACCGCCTGCTGGAGCGCCATCCCGGGCTCAAGCGCGCCGGCGCCGCCGCCAATGGCAAGGACAAGGCCACCGGCCTGCGCAAGGTGGTGCTGACCGTGGATGCGGCCGACGCCAAGGCAGCGGCCCAGGCTGTGGTGCGCGGCGCTGCCATCGCCAGCGGCATGGAGCTGACCAAGGACCTCGGCAACCTGCCTTCCAATATCTGCACGCCCACCTACCTGGCCAACACCGCGCGCGGCATCGCCAAGCGCCACAAGCTCAAGGTGGAAGTGCTGGGCCGCAAGCAGATCGAAGCGCTCAAGATGGGCGCCTTCCTGGCCGTGACCAAGGGCGCGGTCGAGCCGCCCCAGTTCATCGTGCTGCGCTACGACGGCGCCTCGGCCAAGCAGGCGCCGGTGGTGCTGGTGGGCAAGGGCATCACCTTCGATACCGGCGGCATCTCGCTCAAGCCCGGCGAGGGCATGGACGAAATGAAGTACGACATGTGCGGCGCGGCTTCCGTGCTGGGCACCCTGCAGGCGGTGGCCGAGATGGGCCTCAAGCTGAACGTGATCGCCGTGGTGCCCACTTGCGAGAACATGCCCGCGGGCAACGCCACCAAGCCGGGCGACGTGGTCACCAGCATGTCCGGCCAGACCATCGAGATCCTCAACACCGACGCCGAAGGCCGCCTGGTCCTGTGCGACGCGCTGACCTACGTGGAGCGCTTCAAGCCCGCGGCGGTGATCGACGTGGCCACGCTGACCGGCGCCTGCATCATCGCGCTGGGCCACGTCAACAGCGGCCTGTACGCGCGCAACGACGGCCTGGCCGACCAGCTGCTGCAGGCGGGCCGCAAGGCCATGGACACCGCCTGGCGCATGCCGCTGGACGACGACTACCAGGACCAGCTCAAGTCCAACTTCGCCGACATGGCCAATATCGGCGGCCGCCCGGCCGGCAGCGTGACCGCGGCCTGCTTCCTGGCGCGCTATACCGAGAAGTACGACTGGGCCCACCTGGACATCGCCGGCACGGCATGGAAGAGCGGCGCGGCCAAGGGCGCGACCGGCCGTCCGGTGCCCCTGCTGGCGCAGTTCCTGATGGACCGCGCAGGCTGAGGCGGGCACGGTCCGGTGCCTGCGGGCGCCGGACCGTGCCGCCCCTCCCGCATTAAGAGGATTGCCCTTGACCATGACGCGCATCGATTTCCACAGCAACGTGCCCGACAAGCTCGGCTACGCCTGCCGCCTGATCCGCAAGGCCTACGGCGCCGGCCAGAAGCTGGTGGTGCATGGCGCGCCGGAGCAGCTGGCGCAGCTCGATGCGCTCCTGTGGACATTCTCCGCGCTGGATTTCCTGCCGCACTGCGGCGTCGATCACCCGCAAGCCGCGATGACGCCGATCGTGCTGGCCGCCACGCTGGACCAGGCGCCGCACCACCAGTTGCTGATCAACCTCGATACGCAGCCGCCCGCGCAGTTCGCCAGTTTCGAGCGCATGATCGAAGTGGTGGGCAGCGAAGCCGCCGACCGCGACGCCGGGCGCGAGCGCTTCCGCCTCTATCGCGAGCGCGGCTATCCGCTGGCGCACCACGATATCGCGCAGGCCAGCCAGGGCAAGGGAGAGGCAGCATGACCGAACGCACCACCTCGCGCGTGATCCCGCGCATCGGGCCCAACGACAGCATTCCCCTGCTCACGGAGGTCATCGACCTTCCCGCCGATGCATCCCGGCAGGCTGCTGCCGAAACCGCGCAAGCTGTGCCCGCGCACCCCGTCGCCGATCGCGCGACCCAGCCGCATATTGACCACGAACCATCCTGGCCCGGCCCGGCCACCCATGTGGTGGTGCCGCGCGAAGCCGGTGCGGCCACGCCCGCACCCGAAGTGCCGTTGCTGGGCCAGCCCAGCCCGTCGGCGCTCGAGGGTGCGTATTCCGCCTGGCATGGCTTGCCGCCGGCGGCAGGCCATGCTGCCGTGCCGGCGCCGCCGAGCGACGAGGAACTGCGCGCGGTGCGCAGCGAACTGCTGACCCGCGTGATGATGCGCTTTCGCACCGAGTGGCCGCAGGTGGTGGAGGCGCACACCGAAGCCACGCTGCAATCGCGGCTGGCCCCGCTGACCGCGCAGCTGGCCGCCGAGCTGACGCAGGCGCTGGAGGCGCGGCTGGTGGAATGGCTGGACGCCACGCTGGAAGAGATCGAACGGGATCCGGGCGGGGTCTGAGCGCGGGCGACGGATTGCCCGACGTTTTACACTCTCCCGACTCAGGGGGAGCAGAACAAACGGAAGTCGAAAAAAAGCCCGCGATCTCTCGCGGGCTTTTTTCTTCAGGCCTGGGGCAGTCTGCGCGGACTCAGTCCGTCACCGCGCCCTTGCTTGCCGTCGACGCCAGCTTGGCGAACTTCGCCAGCACGCCACGCGTGTAGCGCGGTGCCGGCTGCTTCCAGCTGGCGCGGCGCTTGGCCAGTTCTTCGTCGCTCACGTTGAGCTGCAGCAGCAGCTTGTGCGCGTCGATGGTGACCGAGTCGCCTTCCTGCACCAGGGCGATATTGCCGCCCACGTGCGCTTCCGGCGCGACGTGGCCGACCACCATGCCCCAGGTGCCGCCGGAGAAGCGGCCGTCGGTGATGAAGCCGACCGATTCGCCCAGGCCCTTGCCGATGATGGCGGAGGTGGGGGCCAGCATCTCGGGCATGCCGGGGCCGCCCTTGGGGCCCAGGTAGCGCAGCACCAGGATGTCGCCGGCGTTGATCTTGTCGGCCAGGATGGCGTCCATGGCGCTCTGCTCGTCTTCGAACACACGGGCCGGGCCGGTGATGACCGGGTTCTTCAGGCCGGTGATCTTGGCGACCGCGCCTTCCTCGGCCAGGTTGCCCTTCAGGATGGCGAGGTGGCCTTCCTTGTAGAGCGCCTTTTCGATCGGCAGGATCACGTCCTGGTCGGCACGCGGGGTGTCGGACACGTTTTCCAGTTCCTCGGCCAGCGTGCGGCCGGTGATGGTCAGGCAGTCGCCGTGCAGCAGGCCGGCCTTGAGCAGGATCTTCATGACCTGCGGGATGCCGCCGGCCTTGTGCAGATCAGTGGCCACATACTGGCCCGACGGCTTCAGGTTGCAGATCACCGGCACCTTGCGGCGGATGCGCTCGAAGTCGTCGATGGTCCATTCGACTTCCGCCGAGTGGGCGATCGCCAGGTAGTGCAGCACGGCGTTGGTCGAGCCGCCGGTGGCCATGATCAGCGAGACCGCGTTCTCGATCGACTTGCGCGTGATGATGTCGCGCGGCTTGATGTCCTTCTTGATGGCCTCGACCAGCACGCGAGCCGATTCGGCGGCGCTGTCGACCTTTTCCTGGTCGGGGTTGGCCATGGTCGACGAGTACAGCAGCGACATGCCCAGCGCCTCGAACGAGGAGCTCATGGTGTTGGCGGTGTACATGCCGCCGCACGAACCGGACGACGGGCAGGCGTTCTTCTCCACACCCTCGAAGTCTTCCACGCTCATGCGGCCGGCGGTGAATTCGCCCACGGCCTCGAACGAGGACACGATGGTCAGGTCCTTGCCCTTCCAGTTGCCCGGCTTGATGGTGCCGCCGTAGACATAGATGCCCGGCACATTGGTGCGCGCCAGCGCGATCATGCCGCCCGGCATGTTCTTGTCGCAGCCGCCGATCACGACCACGCCGTCCATCCACTGGCCCTGCGTCGCGGTCTCGATGCAGTCGGCGATGACTTCGCGCGAGATCAGCGAGTACTTCATGCCTTCGGTGCCCATCGACATGCCGTCGGAGATGGTCGGGGTGCCGAAGATCTGCGGGTTGGCGTCGGAGGCCTTGATGGCGGCCACGGCCGCGTCGGCCAGGCGCTGCAGGCCCGAGTTGCACGGCGTGATGGTCGAGTGGCCGTTGGCGATGCCCACCATCGGCTTGTCGAAGTCTTCCTTCTGGTAGCCGAGCGCGTAGTACATCGAGCGGTTGGGGGAGCGCGCCACGCCTTGCGTGATGTTTTGCGAGCGTTTGTTGTATGCCATGGGAATCTCCGGGGGATGGGGTGCCGGCCTGCGGGGGCCGCTCAGCTGACTGAGCGCCGGGCAGGCGCCTGCCATGTTGTGGGCGACAGCATGCCGCTTGCGTTTTATCGTGTCAAATATATTATTCAACCTCTATTGAGTCGAAAAACATATCAGGAGACCAATTGGACCTGCGCCAGTTGCGGTACTTCGTCACGGTGGCGGAAGAGTTGCATTTCGGCCGCGCCGCGCGGCGCCTGGCCATGACCCAGCCGCCGCTGTCCCAGCAGATCCAGGCGCTGGAAGAGGAGATCGGCGTGCAACTGTTCCTGCGCACGCGCCGCTCGGTGGCGCTCACCCCCGCGGGCCAGCAATGGCTGCCCGAGGTGCGCCGCGTGCTGGCCGATGCCGCCGCGCTGCCCGGGCTGGCCCAGCGCCTGGCGCGCGGCGAGGCGGGCACGCTCTCGCTGGCCTTTGTCAGCACCGCCGACTACGGCATCCTGCCGGACCTGCTGCGGCGCTTCCGCGCGCGCCATCCCAATGTGCAGTTGCAATTGCGCGAAGCCACCAGCGATATCCAGCTCGAGGCGCTGATGGAAGGCGCCATCGACGCCGGCCTGGTGATCCGCCCGCAATTGCCGGCCATGCCGCACGGCGTGTCCTACCTGCCACTGGTGCGCGAGCCGCTGGTGATGGCCGTGCCGCAGGGCTGGCGAGCGCAGGGCGCGGCCCACGACGGCAGGGACGCGGGGCAGGGCATCTCGCTGCGCGAGGCGGCTGGCGAGCCGCTCATCATCTTCCCGCGCAGAAGCGCGCCGGCGTTTTATGACATCATTACGGGCTGCTATGCGCGCGAAGGCCTGACGCCGGTGATTGCCCAGGAGGCCATCCAGATGCAGACCATCGTCAGCCTGGTATCCGCCGGCATGGGGGTGGCGCTGGTGCCGGCTTCGCTGTGCAACCTTCGCCGCACCGGTGTGTCCTACCTGCCGTTGCGCGACGCCGGGCCGGATATCGAGACCGGGCTGGTCTGGCGCGAGGCCGGCGCCGGCAGCGTGAGCCCGGTGCTGAGCTCCTTCATCGAGATCGCCGGCGCGCTCGCGTCTGCCATGACTGTGACGCAAAAGGCTGGCATAAAGCCGGACGCGGCCGCCGCCTGATCCTGGCGCGGCCACGCGCCGCGCGTGCGCGGCGCGAACCTACAACCCTAATTCACGGCAAACATGCTGATTCACCCGCAATTCGACCCGGTCGCCATTCACCTCGGTCCGCTCGCCATCCGCTGGTACGGGCTGATGTACCTGGCCGGCTTCATCATGTTCCTGTGGTTCGGCCGCCTGCGCATCCGCCAGCCGCATATCGCCGCGCAAGGCTGGACCGTCAAGGACCTCGACGACATGCTGTTCTTCGGCGTGCTGGGCGTGATCCTGGGCGGGCGGCTGGGCTACGTGCTGTTCTACAAGGCCGACTACTACCTCGCGCACCCGCTCGAAGTCCTCAAGGTATGGGAAGGCGGCATGGCCTTCCACGGCGGCTTTCTCGGCGTGATCGTGGCGATGTGGCTGTTCGCCAGGCTGCGCGGCCGGCACTGGATGGAAGTGACCGACTTCATCGCGCCGATGATCCCGTGCGGCCTGGCGGCCGGGCGCATCGGCAACTTCATCAACGGCGAGCTGTGGGGCCGGCCCACCGACCTGCCGTGGGGCATGGTCTTCCCGCAGGCCGGCGACAACATCCTGCGCCATCCGTCGCAGCTGTACCAGTTCGCCGGCGAAGGCGTGGCGCTGTTCATCATCCTGTGGCTGTTCGCCAGGAAGCCCCGCCCGATGGGCGCGGTCTCGGGCGTGTTCCTGATCGGCTACGGCGGTTTCCGCTTCCTGGCCGAGTTCGCGCGCGAGCCGGACAACTTCCTCGGCCTGCTGGCGCTGAATTTCTCGATGGGGCAGTGGCTCAGCCTGCCGATGATCCTGGCGGGCGTGGGGATACTGGTGTGGGCCAATCGCCGGGGCGATGCGGCGCGGGCCCAGGTGCGGTAAGCGCCGGCCGCGGACTGGAGAAAGCGGGCTTCGGCCCGCTTTTTTCATGGGGCTCCCCCATGTTCGTCCAGGCAAGAGCCGTCGCTTGCGACGGCGTGGACGGCGCGGATGTGATGGCCGCGCGATGTCGACAGGGCGGCTCCGGCTTGCGCGCCAACGGCCCCTGGGCGGGGCCGCCGGCGGTGTATATGCTTGCCTTCAGGCGCGCCGTCTGCCACACCCCGGCCAGCGGCGCACGCCGTCCGGCCCGAGGCGGGGCCAGGGGAGACAGCGATGGAAATGGCGCGTGAGGCGGCGGCACCGGCGGCGTCTGCGAAGCGGGTGCGCCTTGCTGCCACGGCGGACCTGCGGGACGATGCCGTGCTGCCCGCCCGGGTGGACGGCGTGGATCTGGTCGTGATCGGACATGGCGGCGGCGCGGCGGTCTACCAGGGGCACTGCCCGCACCGGGGCACGCTGCTGGCCGAGGGCGTCATCGACAACGGCGTGCTGACCTGCCGCGGGCACGGCTGGCGCTTCGACTGCGCCTCGGGAAATGCCGTGGACCAGCCCGGGGTCTGCCTGAAGCGGTTCGCCGCCTTCGTCGAGGACGGCGGGGTCAGCGTGGACCGCGACGAGGTTCTTGCCTGGCAATGCCGGGAGGCAGACAGGGAGGCAGACAGGGAGGCGGACGGGCAGGCTGACCGGCAGGTGGCGCCGCCATCCGCGGCGCCAGGCGCTGGCCCGCGGCCGCTCTCGGCGCTTCCCGGGCCGAAGGGCCTGCCCTTGCTGGGCAGCACGCTGCAGCTGCTGTGGGCGCAGCGGCGGATGCACCTGGTGTTCGAGCGGTGGTGCGACGAGTTTGGCCCGCTTTACCGCATCCGCCTGATGAACCGCCCGGCTCTGGTGATCGCCGAGGGGGCATGGATCGACAAGATCCTGCGCGACAGGCCCGCGACCTATCGTCGCCTCGGCGCGCTCGAGGCGGTGGCCTCCGAGATGGGCGCGCTCGGCGTGTTCGCCGCCGAGGGCGAAGCGTGGCGCAGGCAGCGCCGGCCGGTGGCGCAGGCGCTCGATGCGCACCGGCTGCGCGATTTCTTCCCCATGCTGGCCAAGGTCACGCGCAGGCTGCAGCGGCGCTGGGAATCCGCCGCTGCGCAGGGGCGCGCGGTCGACGTGCAGCAGGACCTGATGCTGTACACGGTGGATGTGACGACCGCACTGGCCTTCGGCTACGACATGAATACGCTGGAGCGCGAAGGCGAGGTCATCCAGCGGCATCTCGAGCAGATCCTGCCGATGGTGAACCGGCGCATCAATGCGCCATTTCCGTACTGGCACTATCTCCGCCTGCCGGCCGACCGCGCCTTCGACCGGGCAAGGGCCGAGATCCGCCAGACCATCGGCGAGTTCGTGGCCGCGGCCCGCCAGCGCCTGGCGCAGGCGCCCGAACTGGCCGGACGCCCGTCCAACTTCCTGGAAGCGATGCTGGTGGCCCAGGCCGCGGGACAGGCGCCACTGGATGACGAGGAGCTGTTCGCGAATATCTTCACGATCCTGGTGGCGGGCGAGGATACGACCGCCAACACGGTGGCCTGGATGATGCATTTCATGTGCTGCCATGCGGACGTCCAGCGCAGGATGCAGGAGGAAGTGGCGGCAGTGCTGGGGCAGGCCGACATCCTGCAAGACATGGGCGATGCCGCCAGGCTCGTGTACGTGGAGGCGGTCGCGCACGAATCGTTGCGGCTCAAGCCGGTGGCGCCGTTCTTCTTTCTCGAACCCAACGAAGACGTGGAGATCGGCGGCGTGCGCGTGCCGCGCGGAACGCTGCTGGTGCTGCTGAACCGTCCGGGCGTGCTGCAGGAGCGCAATTTCCCCGCCGCCCGCGAGTTCCGGCCAGAGCGCTGGCTGCAAGGCACGGCGGCCGCGGCCCGGCATCGCAGCGGCTTCGTGCCGTTCGGCTCGGGACCGCGCTTGTGTCCGGGGCGCAACCTCGCCTTGCTGGAGGCCAAGGCGGCCATCTCCATGGTCTGCCAGCGCTTTGACGTCAGGCATGCGCCCGGATCTGGGCCGGTGGGAGAGGCCTTTGTCTTTACGATGATGCCGACGGCGCTGCGGGTGGTGCTGTCCGCGCGCTAGCCGGACCGGCAGCGTGGCTGCCGGGGCTCAGTCCACCTGGGCCCCGGACTTCTTCACGATCACCGCCCATTTGTCGAGGTCGGCCTTGAGCATGGCGGCGAACTGCTGCGGCGTGCCGGAGAGCACTTCGGCGCCTTGCGCCGCCAGCTTGTCGCGCAGGGTCTTGTCGGCCAGCGCGGCCTGCATGGTCTGCGCGAGCTTCTGCGTGACTTCCCTGGGCGTGCCCTTGACCGCGAACAGGCCGACCCAGAGGTCGCCGCTATAGCCCGGCACGGTCTCGCCGATGGCCGGAATGTCCGGCGCGAACGGCGAGCGCCTGGCCGAACTGACGCCGAGCGCGCGCACCTTGCCGGCCTTGATATGCGCCAGCACCGAGGGCAGGCTGGCGAAGGCCAGCGGCACCTGGTTGCCGAGCACGTCGTTGAGCGCGGGCGCCACGCCCTTGTAGGGCACGTGCTCCAGCTTGATGCCGGCCATGCTGTTGAGCATCTCGCCCAGCAGGTGGTTGAGCGTGCCGTTGCCGGCCGAGGCATAGCGGTAGAAGTCGGGCTTGGCCTTGGCCATGCTGATCAGCTCGGGCAGGGTCCTGGCGGGGAAGGCGGGATTGGCCACCAGCACATTGGGCACGCTCGCCACCGGCGAGATCGGCTCGAAATCGCGCACCGGGTCGAACGGCACCTGCCGGTACAACGAGGGATTGATGGCCTGGGTGCTGCTGATGGTCATCAGCAGGGTGTAGCCGTCCGGCGCCGAGCGCGCGGCCGCCTGCGTACCGATATTGCCGCCCGCGCCGGGGCGGTTTTCCACCACCACCTGCTGGCCCAGGCGCTGCGACAGGTCGGCCGCGACCAGGCGCGCGACGATGTCGTTGGTGCCGCCCGGGGCCTGGGGCACGATCATCTGGATGGGTTTGGCAGGGTAGCCCTCGGCTTGCGCGGCAGTGCCGGCGAACAGCGAAATCGCCGCGGCGATGCCGGCCAGGACATGGCGGGTGCGTTGCATGGTGTCTCCTCATTGTTGTGATGGCGGCGCGCCTGCCTCTGCCTTCTGCGTTCTGCTTTTCGCTTCGCAGGGCTGACGGCTGCGCCTTGCCTTTGCTGGCAACGACTCTACATCAGGGGAATGTGCCGGGGAAATTCAATCGCCGACTACCGCCATAAGTTTTATTTATTCCGGCACGCCTGGCTCAAAGGTGCCCGGCGCGAGCTTGAGCGAGCCGCCCTGGGCGATGCGCGCGTCGACGATCTCGCGCAGGATCTCCGCCACGGCTTGCGCCGCGCGCGTGCGCGGCAGCGCGCGCGGCCAGCACAGCGACAGCGTGCGGCGCAGTTCGGGCACGATCAGGCGCGTGGGCATGGCGGCGTCGCCGGGGTCCACCGCCGAGGCCGGCAGGATGGTGCAGGCCAGCCCTTCGCGCGCGCAGGCCAGCAGGAAGGGCAGGGAATCCAGATCGGCCACCACGTTCAGCGCGAGGCCTGCCTGCGCGAAGCTGCGTTCGATCACCTCGCGCAAGCCCTGCGAGCCGCTCGGCAGGACCAGCGGCACGCCGGCCAGTTGTCTGAGCGCGATGGTGTCGCGGCGCGTGCGTGCCGGACGGCGGCCGCTGCCGGCGGCGCCTTGCACCGGTCCGGCGGGCCCGGGCGGGGTACCGACCAGGTACAGCGCTTCGCTCGCCAGCATCTCCGGCTCGACCGCGCGGGAGGCGGTGTCGCGGAACAGGATGGCGAAGTCGAGCCGGTTGTTGTTGAGCAGCTCCGAGATGTAGCCGCTCATGCTTTCGAACAGTTGCAGGCGCACCTGCGGATAGCGCGCCCGCACCGCCCTGATCAGCGGCATGCCAAAGGCCGCGGCGGCGGTGGTAGGCAGGCCGATGGCGACCGCGCCGGTGACTTCGGCGCCCGCAGCCCGCACGTCGGCCCCGGCGCTCTCCACCTGCTTGAGGATGGTGCGCGCGTGCCGGTACAGGGTCTTGCCGGCTTCGGTGGGCTTGACGCCCTTGGGGCCGCGGTGCACCAGCGGCACGCCGTACTCTGCCTCGAGCGCGGCCAGTTGCTGGCTCAGCGCGGGCTGCGCCACGCACGCCACTTCGGCCGCGCGGGTCAGGCTGCCATGGTCGACGATGGCTACGAAGTAGCGCATGGAGCGGATATCCATCGGGTGTCCCTTGCTTCTGCGTTACGGGTGTGAGGTATTCATTCCACTTATGGCCGCCTCGGCATTCCCTATTTCCCAAGGGGCGCAGCCAAGGCTAGATTGTGGGCTGGCCGGCCGGGTTCGCATGTTCGCGCGCCGGCATTCATCCACGTACCAGCGCACCCACGCATCCAGCCATGTCCCAACCGCTGCAAGGCATCACCGTTGTTTCCCTGGAGCAGGCGATCGCCGCGCCATTCTGCACCCGCCAGCTGGCCGACCTCGGCGCGCGCGTGATCAAGATCGAGCGCCCCGGCACGGGCGATTTCGCGCGCGCCTACGATGGCCGCGTGCGCGGATTGTCCTCGCATTTCGTGTGGACCAACCGCTCCAAGGAAAGCGTGACGCTGGACGTCAAGCATGCGCTCGCCGCGCCGGTGCTGGATGCACTGCTGGCGCGCGCCGACGTGCTGGTGCAAAACCTGGCGCCGGGCGCGGCGGCGCGGCTCGGGCTCGACTACCAGGCGCTGAGCGCGCGCTTCCCGCGCCTGATCGTCTGCGATATCTCGGGCTATGGCGCCGACGGCCCCTACCGCGACAAGAAGGCATACGACCTGCTGGTGCAGAGCGAATCGGGCTTTGTCTCGGTGACCGGCACGCCGGAGGAAGGCGCCAAGGCCGGCGCCTCGGTGGCCGATATCGCGGCCGGCATGTATGCCTACAGCAATATCCTGGCGGCGCTGATCGAGCGCGGCCAGACCGGTCGCGGCAAGCGCATCGATATCTCGATGCTGGAATCCACCGTGGAGTGGATGGGCTTTCCGCTCTACTACGCGTTCGATGGCGCCGAGCCGCCTGCGCGCGCCGGTGCCGCGCATGCCACCATCTATCCCTATGGCCCGTTCCCCACCGGCGACGGCAAGACCGTGATGCTGGGCCTGCAGAACGAGCGCGAATGGAGTACGTTCTGCCAGCGCGTGCTGGAGGATCCCGCGCTCGCCACGCATGCCGACTATGCCGACAACACCCGGCGCAGCGCGAACCGTGCCGCGCTGCGCGCGCGCATCATACAGGCCTTCGCCGCGCTGAGCGCCGAGCAGGTCACGGCGCGCCTCGATGCGGCCGGCATCGCCAATGCGCGGGTCAACACCATGGCCGATGTCTGGGCGCATCCGCAGCTTGCGGCGCGCCAGCGCTGGCGCCAGGTCGCCACGCCCGCGGGCCCGGTGCCCGCGCTGCTGCCGCCCGGCACGCAGGATGCACGCATGGACCCGGTGCCGGCGGTTGGCGAGCACACCGCCGCCGTGCTGGCTGAACTGGGCTGGACCCCCGGCCAGGTGCAGGCGCTGCAGGGCGCGGGCGCGGTCTGAGCGCGCCCGCTGCCGGCGAGGGGCCGGCGCGCATCGGCCGCGCGGCCGGTCCGGGCCTGGATGCGGTCTTCGTCGATTTCGAGTGCGCGGTGGCACCCGCGGCCGAGGGGCCGGCGCCCGGCCGTCGATCCCTCCGCTGACGAAGCCTATCCTGCATGCGGCTATGCAACATCGATTTTTGTTGTCTTCACGCCCCTATTATTCATAATTATGAATTATTGGGACGGCTGAGCCCCGCCACGCATGGCGTTGCCGTGACCCCGATGCCATCGCCCTTTTCCCGCCGGAGCGTTTCATGCGCATCATCCAGCAGGCCCTGTATCTCGAAGTCGCGGAGCGCCTGCGCACCATGATCGACGAGCATGCGCTGATGCCCGGCGCGTGGATCGACGAGGCCAGCGTGGCCGAATCGATGGGGATCTCGCGCACGCCGATGCGCGAAGCGCTCAAGGTGCTGGCGGCCGAGGGCCTGGTGCGGCTGGAACCACGCCGCGGCTGCTTCGTCAATGCGCTGTCCGAGCAGGATCTCGACGAAATCTTCCCGCTGATGGCGCTGCTGGAAGGGCGCTGCGCCTTCGAGGCCGCACGCAATGCCGGCGCCGCCGACCTGGAGGCGCTCGAAAGTCTCCACGCCGAGCTGGCGCAATACGCGCAGGCCGGCAATATCGACGCCTACTACGAAACCAACTACCAGATCCACGAAGCGATCCAGAGGCTGGCGGGCAACCGCTGGCTGTCCGGCCTGATCAGCGACTTGCGCAAGGTGCTGCGGCTGTCGCGCCACAAGAGCCTGAAGCTGCCTGGCCGCATCCGCGAGTCCTGCGCCGAGCACCTGTCGGTGTTCTCGGCGCTCAAGGCGCACGACTCCGAGGGCGCGGAGGCGCTGATGAAGACCCATCTGCTGCGCCAGCGCGGCGCGCTCAGGGCGCTCGACGTGGCGGAGCAGCAGGCCGGCACCGCGCCGGCCGAACCGGCCGCGGCCGGCGCGTCGCGTCGCGGCGGCTTGCGCCTTGCCGGCAAGGATGCGGCCGGCATCGCCGATGCGGTGCCGGGCAAGCCTGCCATCGCCCGATCCCCCGAAGTCTGACCATTTGACAGTTCGATAGCAGGTACGCCATGGATGCCCTCAGCAGCGAACAGAAAGTCAGTGCGCCTCTTGCCGGTCCCGAGCCTTCGGGCGAAACCCTGTTGTCGCGCTTCGGCCGCTGGTGGGGCCGCAAGGGCGATCGCGATACCGCGGGCAACGCCAAGCCAGGCGCCAGGGCCGACGCCAGGACCGGTGCCACCCCGGCGGCGCTGCCGGCGCGCGTGCTGCGCCGGCAGCGCGAGCAGCTGCGCCAGTGCTTCGACGCGCGCCTGACCGATGGCGCCGCCAATGCCGCCGCGCAGTCGTGGCGCGCGGAGTACGAGGCGGCGGGCGACGAGGCGCGGCAGGCCATGCTCGGCGTGCTGGCCGAAGTGGCCGCCAGCGGCAGCGAGGCCGGCGAGGCCGGCGGCAATGCCGGCGCCGCGTCGGGCTTGTCGCAGGCGCTGTCCAATGCGCGCATCCGCTTCTTCAAGCGGCTGGCCGCCTTGCACGGGCAGCAGCAGGACGCCAGCGTGTGCGGGCTGCATTTCCTGATCGGCCTGCGCGCCGACATGCTGCGCTGGCACAAGCGCATGCCGGGCCTGCGCCCGCTCGACGACGATCTCGAGGCATTGTTCTCCAACTGGTTCGACGTGGGGCTGCTGGAGTTGCAGCCGATCACCTGGGACTCGCCGGCCTCGCTGCTGGAGAAACTGATCCGCTACGAGGCGGTGCACGAGATCTCCTCGTGGGCCGACCTGCGCAACCGGCTCGATTCCGACCGCCGCTGCTACGCCTTCTTCCACCCGCGCATTCCGCGCGAGCCGCTGATCTTCGTCGAGGTGGCCTTCGTGCCCGAGATGGCGGCCAACGTGCATGCGCTGCTTGACGAAGCCGCGCCGGTGGAAGACCTGCGCCGCGTGAAATGGGCCATCTTCTATTCGATCTCCAATACGCAGGCGGGGCTGTGCGGCGTGAGCTTCGGCAACTTCCTGCTCAAGCGCGTGATCGAGGAACTGCAGCGCGAGTTTCCCAAGCTCAAGCAGTTTGCCACCTTGTCGCCGATTCCCGGCTTTGCCGACTGGCTGCGCAAGCGCGACGGCGCGGCGGTGGCCAAGGTGCTGGGCGACAAACGCCTGGCGCGCTGGCGCGAGCGCCACGGCGAGCCGCCGGCGGACGGCGCCGGCTGGCTGGCGGCGCTGGCGCCCGGAGCGGACGCCGACGCCGCGCAGTCCGTGGATGGCAAGCACGCCAGGGAGGATGCGGTGCAGCGCGATACCGCGCTGGCGCTGGCCGCGCATTTCCTGGTGCGCGAGCGCCACCAGGCATTGCCGGCAGATCCCGTGGCGCGCTTCCACCTTGGCAACGGCGCCTGCGTGGAGCGCCTGAACTGGGCCGCCGACCTCTCGCGCAAGGGCCGCGCGCAGTCGTGCGGCATGATGGTGAATTACCTTTACGTGCCCGAGGCGCTCGACGACAATCTAGCTCGCCTTGGCAATGGCAACCCGCGCATCAGCAGATCCGTCGGCAAGCTGTTGTGACCCTGGTCAGGTCGTGAACAAGGTTTTCTTCGTCGGGCCATCCAGCACTTCCCCGCAGTTTTTCGCAGTTCTATCGTTTGACTTTCCGCAGCAGAAGAGAGAGGAGACAGAGCAATGAATCGTCGTCAGTTCCAACTGGCAGGGCTGGCCTGCGCACTGGGCGCGAGCCTTGGCGTGGCCGCGTCCGCGGCGCAGGCCGATACCTGGCCGTCCAAGCCGATCACCGTGATCGTGCCTTTCCCGGCCGGCGGCGGCACCGATGCCTTCGCCCGCCCGCTGACCGCGCAGCTCTCCAAGCAGCTGGGCAAGCAGTTCGTGATCGACAACCGGGGCGGCGCCGGCGGCACGGTGGGCGCGAGCATCGCGGCGAAGGCCGCGCCGGACGGCTACACGGTCTTCATCGGCGGCGCCCATCATGCGATCGCGCCGTCCTTCTACAAGAAGCTCGACTACGACATCGAGAAGGACTTCATTCCCGTCACGGTGATCGCGCAGCCGCCGCAGGTGGTGGTGGTGAACCCGACCAAGGTCTCGGCCAACACGCTGGGCGAACTGATCGCCGACGCCAAGAAGAATCCCGGCAAGCTCAACTACGGCTCGGCCGGCAACGGCTCCTCCCACCACCTGGCGGGCGAGCTGTTCAAGCTGCAGACCAAGACCTTCATCACGCATATTCCCTACAAGGGAGCGGGCCCGGCCTTGTCGGACCTGATCGCCGGCCAGGTCGACCTGGTGTTCGACGGCCTGGGCTCGTCGGCCCAGCATATCCGCGCCGGCCGCATCAAGGCGCTGGCGGTCGCATCGAACAAGCGCTCGGCCGCCTTCCCCAACGTGCCGACCGCCGCCGAAGCCGGCGTGCCCAACTACGATGTCTCCACCTGGTACGCGATCTGGGTGCCCAAGGGTACGCCGAAGGACATCGTCGACAGGCTCTACGCCGAAGTGGAGAAGGCGCTCAACACGCCCGAGATGAAGCAGATCTGGCTGGCCAACGGCTCCGATACGCCGGCCTACACGCAGGAACAGTTTGCCCAGTTCCAGCGCGCCGAGATCAAGCGCTGGGCCCAGGTGGTGCAGCAGTCCGGCGCCAAGATCGACTGATGGGGACGGCGATGGCTGGAGCACGGGCATGAGCGGCACGGTGGAGTTCACGCGCGACGGCGATGTCGCCACCGTCACGCTGGCGAACGCAGGCAAGCTCAATGCGATCTCGGTAGCGATGTGGCGCGCGCTGGCGCAGGGTTTCGCGGGCCTGTCGGCGGACGACTCGGTGCGCTGCGTGGTGGTGCGCGGCGCGCACGGCAACTTTGCCGCCGGCGCCGACATTGCCGAGTTTCCGCAGGAGCGCGGCGATGCCGCCGCGCTGCGCCGCTATCACGTGGAGGTGATCGCGCCGGCGCTGGCCGCCATCGCGGGCTGCGTCCATCCCACGGTGGCGATGATCGAAGGGGTTTGCGTGGGCGGCGGACTGGAGATCGCCTGCCACTGCGACCTGCGCATCGCCGCCGACGACAGCCGTTTCGGCGTGCCCATCAACCGGCTCGGTTTTCCGATGGCGCCGGGCGAACTGACCGGCCTGCTGGCGCTGGCCGGCCGCGCGACGACCCTGGAGATCCTGCTCGAAGGGCGGGTGTTCGATGCCGCCGAGGCACGCGAGAAAGGCTTGCTTACGCGCGTGGTGCCGGCTGCCGCGCTGGCCGGGGAAGTGACGGCAACGGCCGCGCGCATCGCCGCCGGCGCGCCGCTGGCCGCGCGCATCAACAAGGAGAGCATCCGGCGCCTCGCGCCCGCCCCGGCGCCGCTGGGCCCGCAGGAGCTGGAAGCGCACTTTCGCTATGGCGACAGCGCCGACCACGCCGAAGGCGTGGCCGCTTTCCTGGCCCGCCGCGCGCCGCGCTTTACCGGGCACTAGCCGCGGCTCTATCATGGCCGGCTGTTGATTTCCCCATTCATCTTGCTTCATTGATCTTTCGAGCTATCGGCCCTGGCCCTCGGCTATCGATTGCCAATGTTATTGACGATCCCGTTCTACATCTTCCGCAACATGAACGCTAACCTGTTCGCCCTGTTCGAATCCCGCTTCCCGGCGGACCGCAGCGCCTGCTGCATCGAAACCCACGATGGCCTCTACTACAGCTGGGACGATCTCGATCGCGCCACCGCCAAGCTGGCCAACCTGCTGACCTCGCTCAAGCTGCCCGAGGGTGCGCGCGTGGCGGTGCAAGTGGAAAAATCGCCCGAGGCGCTGTTCCTGTACCTCGCCACGCTGCGCGCCGGCTATGTCTACCTGCCCCTCAACACCGCCTACCAGGAAGCCGAGATCGACTACTTCATCGGCAACGCCGAGCCGGCGGTGGTGGTGTGCAGCAGCGCCAACTTCGGCTGGGTTTCCAAGGTTGCGTTCCGCCACGGCACCAGGCATGTGTTCACGCTGGACGATGACCGCTCGGGCTCGCTGCTGGCGCGTGCCGCCGCCAAGCCGGACACCTTTGGCACGGTGGCGCGCGGTGCCGACGATCTCGCCGCCATCCTGTACACCTCGGGCACCACGGGCCGCAGCAAGGGGGCCATGCTCACGCACGGCAACCTCGCATCGAACGCGAAGACGCTGCACGAATACTGGGGCTGGCGCAGCGACGACGTGCTGCTGCACATGCTGCCGATCTTCCACGTGCACGGCCTGTTCGTGGCCTCGCACGGCGCGCTGCTGGCCGGCGCCAAGATGATCTGGGCGCCCAGGCTCGACATGGCGCAGGTGCTGAAATTCCTGCCGCGCTCGACGGTGATGATGGGCGTGCCCACGTACTACGTGCGCATGCTGCAGGAGCCGCGCTTCGACGACGACACCTGCCGCCGCATGCGCCTGTTCGTATCCGGCTCGGCGCCGCTGCTGATGGAAACCTTCGATGCCTTCCGCGAGCGCACCGGCCATACCATCCTGGAGCGCTATGGCATGAGCGAGACGGTGATGCTGGTCTCCAATCCGTACGAGGCGGATGGCGGCGAGCGCATCGGCGGCACCGTCGGCAAGCCGCTGCCTGGCGTCGAGGTGCGCGTGTTCGACGGCGAGGGCAAGCCCTGCGCGTCCGGCGAGATCGGCAATGTGGAAGTGCGCGGCCCGAACGTGTTCAAGGGCTACTGGCGCATGCCCGAGAAGACCAGGGAAGAATTCACCGCCGACGGCTGGTTCAAGACCGGCGACGTGGGCCGCTTCGGCGGCGCCATCGCCGGCCAGGCCGGCGAGCGCAAGGTGCCCGAGGACTACCTGACCATCGTCGGCCGCAGCAAGGACCTCATCATCTCCGGCGGCTACAACGTCTACCCGAAGGAGATCGAGAGCTTCATCGACGAAATGCCCGGCGTGGCGGAGAGCGCCGTGATCGGCGTGCCGCACGCGGATTTCGGCGAGGCCGTGGTGGCCGTGGTGGTGGGCAAGCCCGGCTCGGCGCTGGATGAGTCCAGCCTGATCGGCTCGCTCAAGGGACGCATCGCGAATTTCAAGGTGCCCAAGCGGGTGCACCTCGTCGATGAACTGCCGCGCAATACGATGGGGAAGGTGCAGAAGAATTTGTTGCGGGTGCAGTTTGGGGGGGGTTAAGGGGGTGCTTTTGGCTTCGTTCTCGGACGTCTGTGGGCCTGGCGGCTTGGGCTCGATTGGCCATTCAGAGGCGTGAGAGTGTGCTCGCGGCTGTGGGCCTAGCGGCGCGGGCTTGGTAGCCCGTTCGCACACATGTAAGTGTCACTTTTCTTTTCTCGAAAAGAAAAGTAACCAAAAGAAAGCGACTCTTGCAGAGGGCTGGGCGCTCAGACTTCTCGTCTGAGGCTGGTTTCGTGGTGGGTCTCGTGGCTTCGGCTGGACTGCTGGCGCTACCGGCGCTGGCCGCGGTGCCATCCCGAAGGTGGCCGTTTCACGTTACGGCTCCATGGTGGCCGAGGCCCAGGTAGTTCAAGCTGCTGCCGCTACCGGCTTGGGCGGCCACGGAGTAGCACCCTCGTGTTTTCGTGGTGGGCGCGGTGGACCGGGGCGCGGGTGTGCTGGGTTACTTCTCAAGCCGGTGCCATTGGGCCCGCTACCGGCGCTGGCCGCGRTGSCAWCCCGGAKGTGGCCGTTTCACGTTACGGCTCCATGATGGCCGAGGCCCAGGCCCAGGCCATTCAAGCTGCTGCCGCTACCGGCTCGGGCGGCCCCGACATGGCACCCTCGTGTTTTCGTGGTGGGCGCGGTGGACCGGTACGCAAATGTGCCGGCTCACTTCTGAAGCTGGCGCTATTAGGCACCGAGGGTGCCATATCGTGGCCGCCCAACACCGAAACCCAATGCACCGGCGCCGGATCCACCACGCCCACTACGAAACCAGTGCCGGTGCCATGCCGTGGCCGCCCGAGCCGGTAACGGCAGATGCCCGAACTGGCAGAGCGCCAGCGATCAGGGGCATCACCACGAATCCAGCACCTTTCGCGGTGTAGTGGCCGTCAGCGCCGGTACCGGCAGATCCCAGCAGAACCGACACGCCCACCACGAATCCGCAAATCCCGTCACCCCTGGATTCTTCTGCCCCTCCGGCCAGGAGTCCGCTTTCTTGGCCTACTTTCTTTTCGGACAAAAGAAAGTAGGTCGCGCCGGGGGCGCGAAAGCCTTTGACTTTGATGTTGACTCTGTCTTTGACTTTGACTTTGACTTTGTCGTCGAAGCCGACTTTGACGTTAAATTCAAGCTTTTGAAGTTGATTCACACTCAAACATAACCCATCCCCCTCATGCCGCCCGCGTCATCCCTTCAACAGCCTCAGCCGGCAATCCTTCGGTCCGCCGCGCTCCCAGCGCTTCCCCGATCATCAACAGACTAGGCTGTGCCGGGTCGATCCAGGCCGCCGCTTCGCCCGCCGCCATCTGGCGCAGGGTGAATTCACGGCTACGCTGGCGTGCGGACGTTGCGGCCTCGACCACCCAGGCAGGCGTCGAAGCCGGCTTGCCGTGGGCGATCAATTGGGCGGCAATCGATGCCGCCTGGTCGCGCCCCATGTAATACACGAGCGTATCGGCCTTCACATCGGCTTCCACGTCGATCGTATCGGCGGCCTTGCTCTGGGTGGCGAAGGCGACGCTGCGCGCCACGCCACGCTTGGTCAGCGGCTTGCGGATGGCGGAGGCCGCCGCCAGCGCGGCGGTGATGCCGGGCACGATCTCGTACTCGATGCCGGCGGCTTCGAGCGCCTGCAGTTCCTCGTCGGCACGGCCGAACAGCATGGGGTCGCCGCCCTTGAGGCGCACCACGCGCTCATGCTTGCCGGCCATGTCGACGATCTGGCGGTTGATGAACAACTGCGCGGTGGAACGCTGGCCGCAGCGCTTGCCCACTTCGACAAGCTGGGCCTGCGGGCACCACGCCAGCATCTCGGGCGACACCAGCGCATCGTGCAGCACCACCTGGGCTTCGCCCAAAAGTCGTGCACCGCGCACCGTTATGAGGTCCGCAGCGCCGGGACCCGCGCCGATCAGGTAGACCTTGCCCATGCCTTGCTCCTTAGCCTTCGCTCGCTTGTTGCATACGCCTCAGGCGAATGCACGGATCATGCCAGCGGCGACGGTGTGGTTGGTCGCCTCGTCGATCAGCACGAAGGCGCCGGTGGCTGGGTTGTCGCCGTAGACATCGCAGACGATGGGCTTCTGCAGCGAGAGCTGCACGGAGCCGATATCGTTGAGGCGAATGTCGTGGCGGCCGGTCTCGTGCGACAGCGTGTGCACGTCCAGCACGCGGTCCACCGACGACACGCGCGCGAACACGCTGGCCGTGGTGTGCTTGAGCACGTACTTGCGCGCCGGATTGAGCGATTCGTCGTCGAACCAGCACAGGTCGGCGGTCAGCTTCTTGGCCGATACGCTGTCCGCGGTGGCGGCGACGAACATATCACCGCGTGATACATCCACGTCTTCGGTCAGGCGCACCGTGACGGTCTCGCCCACACTGGCCGATTCGGCCACGCCATTGGGCGTCAGCACCTCGGCCACCACCGCTTCGCGGTTGACCGGCAGCACACGCAGCTTCTGGCCCACGCGCACGGTGYCGGCCTCGACACGGCCCGCGTAGCCGCGGAAATCGTCGGCCTGGGCGCCATCCTGGCGGATCACCAGTTGCACCGGGAAACGCAGCGCGGCGTCGCCTTCGGGCGCGGGTTCTTCCACCGGCAGCGCTTCGAGCAGCGGCAGCAGCGGCTCGCCCGCGTACCACGGCATGGCCTGGCTGGCGTGCACGATATTGTCGCCGCGCAGGGCCGACACCGGCACGTAGCGCACGTCCTTCAGGCCCAGCTGGCCAGCCAGCTCGGTGTAGGCGTTGCGGATCTCGTCGAAACGCTGCTCGCTGAACTCGACCAGGTCCATCTTGTTGATGGCCACGATCACGTGCTGGATCTCCAGCAGCTTGAGGATGGCCGAATGGCGCTTGGTCTGGGCCAGCAGCTCGGCGCGGCCGTCGTTCACGGTCACGCGGGTGGCGTCGACCAGCACGATGGCGGCATGCGCGGTGGACGCGCCGGTCACCATGTTGCGGGTGTACTGCTCGTGCCCCGGCGTATCCGCGATGATGAACTTGCGGCGCGCGGTGGAGAAGTAGCGGTACGCCACGTCGATGGTGATGCCCTGCTCACGCTCGGCCTCGAGGCCGTCGGTCAGCAGCGAGAAATCGATCTGCTCGCCAGCGGTGCGCTTGTTCTTGGCGCGGGTCAGCGCGGTCAGCTGGTCCGACAATACCGCCTTGCTGTCGTACAGCAGGCGGCCGATCAGCGTGCTCTTGCCATCGTCGACCGAACCGGCGGTGATGAAGCGCAGCAGGCCTTGGTGTGATGCTTGGGTGCTCATAATCAGATCCTTTGTTCCCCCGGGGCGCTCGCTCCGGCGCAGATGCGGGAGGCAGCGCTTGGCGCGCGGGGGCGACGTGTACATCGGTACACGAGCACCCGCGCTACGACGCGATGTGCCCGCATAGGCGTCCGGTGTCAGAAGTAGCCTTCCTTCTTGCGGCGCTCCATCGAGGCTTCGCTCGTCTGGTCGTCCATGCGGGTGGCGCCGCGCTCGGTGATCTCGGTCACCGCCGTCTCGGCAATGATCTCGATCGGCGAGGCCGCCACGCTGGCCACCGGGCAGGTGCAGCTGATGTCGCCGACGGTGCGGAAGCGCACGGAGAGCACTTCGCTCACGTCGCCAGCCTGCTTCGGGGTGATCGGCGTGACCGGCACCAGCAGGCCGTTCTTGCGCACCACTTCGCGCTCGTGCGCGTAGTAGATCGGCGGCAGCGCCAGCTCTTCGCGGGCGATGTACTGCCACACGTCCAGCTCGGTCCAGTTGGAGATGGGGAACACGCGCATCTGTTCGCCGGCCGCCATGCGGGCGTTGTACAGGCTCCACAGTTCGGGGCGCTGGGCCTTCGGGTCCCACTGGCCGAACTCGTCGCGGAACGAGAAGATGCGTTCCTTGGCGCGCGCCTTCTCTTCGTCGCGGCGGGCGCCGCCCATCAGCGCGTCATACTTGTGCGCCTCGATGGTTTCCAGCAGCGTCACGGCCTGGGCCGCGTTGCGCGAGTCGGTTTCCTTGCGCAGGCGCACCGTGCCGCGCTTGATGGAGTCTTCCACATGGCCCACCACCAGGCGCGCGCCGAGCTCGGCCACGCGCTGGTCGCGGAAGCTGATGACTTCCGGGTAGTTGTGGCCGGTGTCGATATGCACCAGCGGGAACGGCAGCTCGGTCTTGCGGTCGCCCAGGCGGAAGGCCTTGAGCGCCAGGTGCAGCATGACGATGGAGTCCTTGCCGCCCGAGAACAGCAGGGCCGGGTTGCGGCACTCGGCCACCACCTCGCGGATGATGTAGATGGATTCCGCCTCGAGCTTGTCGAGGTGGTCGTTCTGCACTTGCAGCAGGTGGGCCACGTCCGGCGCGCCCTTCAGTTCGTTCATGATGCCCATGTCGTTCTTGGCCTCAATGCTTGATGTTCTGTTCGTGAAGCCCGCACTCTTTCGAGTCCTTGCTCTCCCACCACCACCGTCCCGCACGCACGTCCTCGCCAGCGCGCACCGCACGCGTACAAGGCTCGCAGCCGATGCTGGGGTAGCCCTTGGCATGCAGCGCGTTGACCGGCACGTCGTGGCGCTTCAGGTAAGCCCACACCTCGGCTTCGGACCAGTCGGCCAGCGGGTTGAACTTGGGGATGCCGCGTGCTTCGTCGGTTTCCTCGAAGGGCAGCTCCGAGCGCGTCGCCGCCTGTTCGCGGCGCTGGCCCGTGAGCCAGGCATCGGCATGGGACAGCGCTCGGTTCAGCGGCTCCACCTTGCGGATGCCGCAGCAGCTCTTGCGCAGGTCCACGCTGTCGTAGAAAGCGTTCAGCCCGTGGTTCTTCAGGTAGTTCGCAATGGCCTCGGGGTCCGGCGTGAACTGTTCGATGTCGTAGCCATAGTGCGCCTTGACCGCATCCAGCACCGCCAGCGTCTCGGCGTGCAGGCGGCCGGTCTGCAGCGTGAACACGCGGATGCCGGCGCGCACGGCTTCGGAGCCGCGCAGGATCGCGTCGGTCACCACCATGTCCTCGGCAGCCAGGCTGGAGGCAAAGCGCGCGCGGAAGAAACGCCCGGCAATGCCGGCCAGGCGCAGGCCCAGCTCGCGTTCCTTGGCCTCGAGATCGGCCACGCTGCCGGTGTATTCCGGCGCCGTCCACAGCGCCGGCGGGCGCAGTCCGGAGACCGGCGCGTCGGGCGCGGCGGCGAGCGGCGACAGCACGGTCACCGGCACGCTGGCAATGGAGATCTCGCTCATGCCGTTTCCCTGCCCAGCGCTTCGGCACGGTTGCGACGGAACAGCGGCAGCGGCTCGTCCACCGATGCCTGGTACGCCACGGTGAATTCCGTGAAGCCCTTGATGGCGTCCTCGATGTTCTTGTCGGCGCGCACGGCGAAGGTATCGAAGCCGCAGCGCTTCATGAAGTTGAGCTGGTCGCGCAGCACGTCGCCGATGGCGCGCAGCTGGCCGGCCCAGTGGTAGCGCGTGCGCAGCAGGTAGGCGGTGGAGAAGCCACGGCCATCGCGGAACACGGGGAAGTCCACCGCCACCACGGACACGTTGTCGAAGGCTGCCTGCGCATCGGCCGGCTCGTCTTCGGGCGCCAGCCAGACGCCGGTGATGCCGGCCGCGCGGCCGGCCAGCACGCCGTCCTTGTGCGCCAGCCAGGCGGTCAGCGGGAACAGCACCGCGTCCTTGCCCTGGGCGGCGGCAGCGACCTGCTCGTCGGTCACGGGCTGGCCCTCGGCGCCGCGCAGCACGGTCCAGGCATCGTCGATGATGACCGGCGTGGGGTTGGCGCCTTGCTCGCCGCGTTGCAGTTGAATGATCTTTGCCATGTCTTGTTTCTCCGGTGCTCAGGCTTCGGCGCGTTCGCGCTGCTTGTCGGCGTACACCCGTTCCTTGAACGGTGCGATGCCGATGCGGCCCAGCACGTCGATAAAGCGTTCGTCCTCATGGCGGTTGGCCACGAAGGTGTCGATGATGCGCGACACCACGTCGGGCATTTCCTCGGCCTTGAACGACGGGCCGATCACCTTGCCGATGGCGCTCTTGTTGCCTTGCGCGCCGCCGAGGGTCACCTGGTACCACTCCTCGCCGTCCTTATCCACGCCGAGCACGCCGATATTGCCAACGTGGTGGTGGCCGCAGGCGTTGATGCAGCCCGAGATGTTCAGCGTGACTTCGCCCAGGTCGTGCACGTAGTCCAGGTCGTCGAAGCGCTCCTGGATGGCCAGCGCGATGGGGATCGACTTGGCGTTGGCCAGCGAGCAGAAATCCCCGCCCGGGCAGGCGATGATGTCGGTCAGCAGGCCGATGTTGGCGGTGGCCAGGCCAGCCTTCCTGGCTTCCTGCCAGAGCGCGAACAGGTCGCGCTTGCGCACGTCCGGCAGCACCAGGTTCTGCTCGTGCGCCACGCGCAGTTCGCCGTAGCCGTAACGGTCGGCCAGATCGGCCACCAGGTCGATCTGCGCATCGGTGGCGTCTCCCGGGGGGGACACCGGGCCCGGCTTGGTCGACAGGGTCACCGCGGCGTAGCCCGGCACCTTGTGCGCATGCACGCTGCGGCTCACCCAGCGGGCGAAGGCCTTGTCTTCCAGCAGGTGCTTCTCGTACGAAGCATCGGTGTCGGCCAGCTTGTCATAGGCGGGCGGCGCGAAGTACTGCGCCACGCGGTCGAACTCGGCCTGCGTGATGGTGGCGGGACCATCCTTGCTGTGCTGCCATTCTTCCTCGACTTCCTGCGCGAACTTCTCCGCGCCGATGGCCTTCACCAGGATCTTGATGCGCGCCTTGTACTTGTTGTCGCGGCGGCCATAGCGGTTGTACACGCGAATGGCCGATTCCACGTACGACAGCAGGTGCTGCCAGGGCAGGTCTTCCTTGATCACCGAACCCAGGATCGGGGTGCGGCCCAGGCCGCCGCCGGCCAGGATGCGCAGGCGCGTCTGTCCTTCGGCATTGCGGTAGGCGTAGATGYCGATATCGTGCATCTGCACCACGGCGCGGTCGTCGGCCGAAGCCGAGATGGCGATCTTGAACTTGCGCGGCAGGAAGGCGAATTCCGGCTGGAACGTGCTCCACTGGCGCAGCAGCTCGGCCAGCACGCGCGGGTCCACCGATTCGTCCGGCGCCACGCCGGCGAAGTGGTCGGTGGTGATATTGCGCACGCAGTTGCCGGAAGTCTGGATGCCGTGCATTTCCACGCTGGCCAGGTCGGCCAGCACGTCGGGCACGCGCTCGAGCTCCATCCAGTTGTACTGGATGTTCTGGCGGGTGGAGAAGTGGCCGTAGCCGCGGTCATAGGTCCGCGCGATATGGCCCAGCATGCGCATCTGCTTGCTCGACAGCAGGCCGTACGGAATCGCCACGCGCAGCATGTAGGCATGGCGCTGCATGTACAGGCCGTTCTGCAGGCGCAGCGGCAGGAATTCTTCCTCGGTCAGTTCGTCGGACAGGCGGCGGCGCACCTGGTCACGGAACTGGGCGACGCGTTCGTTGACGATGCGCTGGTCGTATTGGTCGTACTGATACATGGTGTGGGTCCGTTCAGTATTCGGTATGCGTTGAATTCAGGAGACGAGCTTGATGGCGACCAGCGTCAGCGTGGTTGCCAGCGCGGCGCGCACCAGCCGTTCGGGCAGCGCCCGCGACAATTGCGCGCCCAGCCAGATGCCGGGGATCGAGCCCACCAGCAGCGACAGCAAGAGGGTCCAGTTCACGGTGCCGAGCCACACATGGCCCAGCCCGGCCAGCGCCGTCAGCGGCACGGCGTAGGCGATATCGGTGCCCGCCACTTCGGCCGGCTTCATCTTGGGGTAGAGCAGCAGGATCAGCGTGGCGCCCACGGCGCCGGCGCCGATCGAGGACACCGTCACCAGCACGCCGATCACGGCGCCCACCAGCACGGTGGCGATGGCCTGGGCGCGGCCTTCGAGCTGGAAGCGCGGGTTGCGGGCCAGCCAGCCCAGCATCTGCTTGCGGAACAGCAGCGACAGCACCGTCAGGATCACCGACACGCCGATCGTCAGGCGGATCGCGTGCAGCCACTGCGCGTCGAGTTCGCCGGCGCTCTTGAGCACCAGGATGGCCGCCACCGCGGCCGRCAGGCTGCCGATGCACAGGCGGCGCACCACCTGCCACTGCACGTGGCCGTGGGCGCGATGCGCCAGCGTGCCGAACCCCTTGGTGATGGCGGCGAAGGCCAGGTCGGTACCGACCGCCGTGGCCGGCGAGAAGCCGAACAGCAGCGTCAGCAGCGGCGTCATGAGCGAGCCCCCGCCCACGCCCGTCAGACCGACGAGGACGCCTACTAGCAGACCGGAAACGGTATAGGCAAGGGACATGGAGGACTCACGTGCCGGCCGGTATTCCGGGGGGAGCCAGGAAGCAGGCCCACGCGCGGAGAATCCGACCGTTCATTAACAAAGTTCGAGAATCGTAATAAACTGGCCTCATATCTCAAACTAATAAGAAGTTGTTTGTTTATACGAACCCAGTTATATGAATCTGCACCAGTTCCGCTTTGTGCGTGAGGCAGTACGTCAGAACTACAACCTGACCGAAGCCGCAAAAGCGCTCTACACATCACAACCAGGTGTTTCCAAGGCCATCATCGAGCTCGAGGAAGAACTCGGGGTGGATATCTTTACCCGCCACGGCAAGCGCATCCGCAGCCTGACGGAGCCCGGCCGCCGCATCCTGGAGTCAGTGGAGAAGATCCTGCAGGAGGTGGAGAGCCTCAAGCGGGTGGGCAAGGACTACGCCGCGCAGGACCAGGGCAACTTCACCATCGCCACCACCCATACCCAGGCGCGCTACGCCCTGCCGCGGGTGATCGCCGAGTTTACCAAGCGCTACCCGAAAGTGCGCCTTTCCATACAACAGGGCAATCCCAGCCAGATTGCCGACATGGTGCTGCACGACCAGGCCGACATCGGCATCGCCACCGAGGGGATCTCCGAGGACAAGAACCTGGTCTCGCTGCCCGGTCACCAATGGCAACATGTGGTGGTGACGCCACCTGACCATCCGTTGCTGGAAAAGAAGCACCTGGCGCTGGAAGACCTGATGGCCTACCCCATCATCACCTACGACCTCAACTTCGCCGGCCGCCCCAAGATCAACAAGGCCTTCGAGCTGCGCCACCTGCAGCCGGACATCGTGCTCGAAGCCATCGACGCCGACGTCATCAAGACCTATGTCGAGATCGGCCTGGGCGTGGGCATCGTGGCCGGGCTGGCCTACGATGCCGAGCGCGACCGCAACCTGCGCGGCATCCCCGCCGGCCATCTGTTCGGCACCAATGTGACGCATCTGGCAGTCAAGCAGGGTGCCTACCTGCGCAGCTTTGTGTATACCTTTATTGAACTGTTCTCCCCCACGCTGAACCGCAAGCTGGTGGAACAGGCCATGTCCGGCGACCACGAAGCCTACGAACTCTGATTTTTTACAAGGCATCGGCCTGTCCGATGCCGACGGCGCGCCCCGGCCTGGCGCGCCCTGCCCGCCCGCCATGCGGAGCCGGCCCACTGAACTGGCCTGAAACCAATATGACGAACCAAGAACAAAGCAAGATCCACTGGAYCGAAGACGGCGAAGAACGCAGTGCCAACTGGCGCTCCGAATCCAATATGCCCCCGCCCAAGCGCGTGGTCATCGCCGACGACACCACCTCCGCCGACACCGCCTACCGCCTGGCCTGCGAGGGCACCGGCCTGCTCTGGCGCGGCGACTTCCAGAACGCGCGCCAGTTGCTGCAAGCCCTGGCCCGCCGCGCCGACAAGCCCAAGAAGGCGCACCGGAACGCCAAAGCCCAGGCCAAGCCCACCCCCACCGAGGCCTTCCACCTGCACCGCCAGGCCCAGTCGCAGCGCGCCCGCACGCTCGGCATGCTGCTGCTGCCCTTCGAGGCCGACCACAGCGTGCCCCTGCGCCGCGCACCCGACGTGACCGAGGCCTGCCGCGAAGCCCACGGCGAGGTCGATGCCCCCTACGTGGCCACCATGCGCGAACTGCTCGGCCTGATCGGCGCGCACGAATGGYGCAAGAAGGGCGTAGAGATCCCCGCCCTGGGCGAGCGCATCTACCCCTACTACGGCGTGTTCTCCCCGGTGCGCGGCGAGTACATCGACCTGGTCGCCAAGGCCCAGCTCCCGGCCAAGGCCACCGAACTCGCCTTCGACATCGGCACCGGCACCGGCGTGCTGGCCGCCCTGCTGGCCCAGCGCGGCGTCAAGCGCGTGATTGCCACCGACCAGGACCCGCGCGCCCTGGCCTGCGCCAGCGAGAACATCCAGCGCCTGCGCCTGGACCGCCAGGTGGAGATCGTCAAGGCCGACCTCTTCCCCGAAGGGCGCGCCCCGCTGGTGGTCTGCAACCCGCCCTGGGTCCCGGCGCGCGCCAACTCGCCGATCGAACATGCCGTGTACGACCCGGACAGCCAGATGCTCAAGGGCTTCCTGGCCGGCCTGGCCGACCACCTCGAACCCGGCGGCGAAGGCTGGCTGCTGCTTTCCGACCTGGCCGAGCACCTGGGCCTGCGCACGCGCGAAACGCTGCTGGGCTGGATCGATGAGGCCGGGCTGAAGATGCTGGGCCGCCTGGAAGTCAAGCCGCGCCACCCGAAGACCACCGACCAGGCAGATGCGCTGCATACGGCACGCGCGGCCGAGGTGACCTCCTTGTGGCGCCTGGGCACGCGCTGAGCGCCGGCTGACCTGCCACGCCCCCGGAAGTCACGCTCCCTCGTGCGGCCGGCCGGCGGCGAGGCACGCGGCGCATGCCGCCGTGCTGTCATGCTGCTGTAACCTGGCCGCACTAGGCTCGGCCCGACCCCGGGGAGGACGAGCCATGCAAGGTCTGGTTGGGCTGCTGGAAAAAACGCAGGCAGGTCGCGAAGCGATCGGACAACGAAGCGGGCCGCTCGACCGGCGCAGCCGCGCGCTGCTGATCATGGTCGATGGCCGCACCAGCATGGCCGACATGGTCAGCCGGGCCGCGCAGCTCGGGCTCGAAGCCAGCGCCGTCACGCAACTGCTCGAAGGCGGCCTGATCCAGGTCGCGGCCGCGGTCGCCGGCGCGGCACGAGGGGCGCCGGCGCCAGAGCAAGCGCCAGAGCAAGCGCCGGTACAAGCGCCAATGCAAGAGCCCGCGCCATCGCCCGCCGCGCCTCCCGCCGAAGCCGGCGCAAAGCGCTCGCTTGCGGCGGCGCGGATGTACCTGATGGACGTCATGGCGCGCAGCTTCGGCACCATGGACCATCCCATCCGCACCCGGCTTGTCGAAGCCACGGATCGCGCCGCCGTCGAGCAGGCATTCGAAGACTTCCGGCAGGTGCTGGGCGGCATGGCCAGCCCTTCCCTGGTCACGCATATCGAGAATTCGTTCCGCGACCTGCTGCCGCTTGGCTAAGCGGCTCGCGCAGTGGCGTGCCTGTCACGGCCCATGAGCGCAAGCCTGGAAAACGCAACATGCCGTTCGCGCCACCCGAGGCCGCGCGCCCAAAAAAAATCCCGCGACCGCCGTCGATCCCGGCCAGACTGAATCGTCGTCCTGGTAGCGGCGCGCAACGCGCCCGCCCCCCTTTTCGACGACCAAAGGAGATCAGACATGGCATACATCGATGGATTTGTCGTTCCCGTCCCCATCGCCAACCGCGAGACCTACAAGAAGATGGCCCAGGCGGCCGGCGTGGTCTTCAAGGAAAACGGCGCGCTGTCCCTGGTCGAATGCTGGGGCGACGACGTGCCCGAAGGGAAGGTCACTTCGTTCAGCATGGCCGTCCAGCGCAAGGACGACGAAGCCGTCGTCTTCTCCTGGATCACGTGGCCCGACCGCAAGACCCGCGACGCCGGCATGAAAGCCGCCATGGAAGACCCGCGCCTGAAGATGCAGGGCGAGATGCCGTTCGATGGCAAGCGGATGATCTTTGGCGGCTTCGAGGTGCTGGTGGACGCCTGAGGCAGGGAAGCCGATGCCGCCGGCAGGCGGCCTCGCCTGCGACCGGCGCCGCAGGCGCGACGCGCTCGCCACGCGCCCGACAGGAAAGCCGGCGCCACCGCGCCGGCGATTGCAAAGCCCCCATCACATCCGCTCACGCACCGGCCGCGACCCATGCCAGCCCGCAGGCCCTCCCCCCTTGCTGTTCCAATCTTGAAACAACGGCATGCGGCAAGGCCGCGCGCCCCCGCCCCGCGCGCCCCCAGCCAGACCGGCCAATATCGCATGGGCCACAGCGAACCCTTTGTGGATCGCTCCGGAACGCATATATTTCCCGTGCAGGTTCCGCCATGAATTTCATCTGCACTGCGCTCACCTGGCCATGACGGCCTGGCGGATTCCCCAAACCCAAAGATACGGAGGCTCAGCATGTCGATTCGCATTGGTGACGTGGCGCCCGATTTCACCGCGGACACCACCGAAGGGAAACTCACTTTTCACGAGTGGATTGGTGACGGTTGGGCCATCCTCTTCTCCCACCCGAAGGACTTCACCCCTGTCTGCACCACCGAACTGGGCTACCTCGCAAAGCTGAAACCCGAGTTCGACAAGCGCAACACCAAGGTCGTCGGCCTGAGCGTGGATCCTGTCAGCGATCACCACGCCTGGGCCAAGGACATCGAAGAAACCCAGGGGCACGCGCTCAACTATCCCGTCATCGGCGACGCCGACCTCAACGTGGCCAAGCTGTACGACATGATCCACCCGAATGCCAGCGGCGCCGCGCCGCGCACCGCGGTGGACAATGCCACCGTGCGCTCGGTCTTCATCATCGGCCCGGACAAGAAGGTCAAGGCGATGCTGATCTACCCGATGAGCTCCGGGCGCAACTTCGACGAGGTCATGCGGCTGCTGGATTCGGTCCAGCTCAACGCCAAGCACACGGTGGCCACGCCGGTGAACTGGAAGCCGGGCGAGGACGTCATCATCCCCACCTCGGTGTCGGACGAAGACGCCAAGAAGAAGTACCCGCAAGGGTTCAAGACGCTCAAGCCCTATCTGAGGGTGGTCGAGCAGCCCAGGTAAGCCATACCCCCTGGCCGGCCATGGCGCGTGGGATGGGACATCCCGCGCGCCATGGCGCCGGTTTCCGTACGCCCCCGCGCTACTCTCCGCCCTACCTTCCGCACCACCTTCCGCACCACCTTCCGCACCATCCCGCGCACTCGCCACGCGCACTCCCCCCGCACAACCCCACGCCAGCCCGCATCAGGCCGCACTAGCCCGGATATCTCCTGACGTCTCCCGGGCCCCCGCCGCCGTGCGGACGGGCACGCGCCACGCCCGCGCCGCAAGAAAACAGATCACGCCCCCTCCTGTCCGCCTGCCCGCCACCGGATCGGCGGACATTGCCCATAAAAGCGGCATTATCATCACTCTTAACTCAATTTGAACTGCATAGCGAAACGCTTTTAAACTTTGTTCCGCAAACACAGTCTTTTTCTTGATATGAAAACTGCTGTGCAGTACATTGTTCCGCAGTTGCTCTGGATTTGGCACGCAGGCCAGGTTCCGGCGAAGCGCTCGCTGCCGTGCCTGTTCCGGCGGGGCGACAGGAGACACGGCGCCACCGTTGGTGCCGGACTATTCGAATCGAGGTGTGGAAATGAACAACGTACCAGTCATGTTCGATCTGAGCGGGAAGGCAGCATTTGTCGCCGGGGCTTCGAGCGGCATCGGGCTGCATGTCGCCCAGGTGCTCGCCGCGGCGGGCGCCGCCGTCGCCTTGGGGGCACGGCGTGCCGACCGGCTGCAGGACGCCGTGAAGGCGCTCGCCGGGCAGGGCCATCGAAGCTGCGCGGTGAACCTGGATGTCACCGTGCCCGAGACCATCGCGCCGGCATGGGCCGAAGCGCAGGCGGCGCTCGGACAGCCCATCGACATCCTCTTCAACAACGCCGGGATCATCTACATCGAGCGCTTTGTCGACCAGGACCCCGCCGAGGTGGCGCGCATCTTCGATACGAACCTGAAGGGCGCCTTCCTCGTGGCGCAGGAAGCTGCCCGCTCGATGGCCGCCCGCAAGACCGGCTCCATCATCAACGTGACCTCCTCGGCCGGGCTGCGCGCCAGCGGCCAGCTCGCCAGCTATGGTGCCTCCAAGGCCGGGCTGGTCCACCTCACGCACATCATGGCGCTCGAACTCGGTAGCCGCGGGGTCCGGGTCAATGCGCTCGCGCCCGGCAATTTCCGCACCGACATGCACGGCAAGTTCCAGGAACACGGCTTCGAGGAAGCCATCGGCAAGCGCATTCCCATGCGGCGCTTCGGYGAGATGGACGACCTCGACGGCATCACCTTGCTGCTGGCGTCGGATGCGAGCCGCTACATCACCGGTGCCGTCATCCCGGTCGACGGCGGCCAGACGCTCAGCTGGATGTGACCCCATAAAAAAACAAAGGAGACAAGCCATGCACCGTACGCAATTCCTCAGGGGCGCCGCCGGCGCGGCGGCACTCGCGCTCGCCGGCGCGCTGTGCCCCGCGCAAGCGCAGACCTATCCGCAGAAGCCGATCCGGATCATCGTGCCATTCGCCGCCGGCGGCGCCGCGGACATCGTCGCGCGCACGCTGGCCGAGAAGATGTCGCCGCGCCTTGGCCAGCCGGTCATCGTCGACAACCGCTCGGGCGGCTCGGGAACGATCGGCGTGGATGCGGTCGCCAAGTCGCCCGGCGATGGCTACACGCTCTCGCTCGCGCTGAGCTCGCAGCTGATGATCAACCAGTACCTGTTCAAGAAGCTGCCCTACGACTCGCAGAAGGACCTGGTCCTGGTCGCCAAGGTCGCGGACTCGCCCCTCGTGCTGCTGGTGAATGCCAACGTGCCGGCCAGCAATGGCGCGGAGCTGCGCAAATACCTGACGGCGAACAAGGGCAAGCTGTCGTACGGCTCATGGGGCATCGGCACAGTGGCGCACCTGACGGCCAGCCATCTGAGCGAGATCGTCGGCGCCGACATGACGCACGTGGCGTATCGCGGCGAAGTGCCGATGCTGCAGGACCTGGTCGGCGGCAACTTGCCGATGTCCTTCGCGACCACCGTGCAGGCGGGGCAATTCATCTCGGCCGGCCGCGTGAAGGCGATCGGCGTCACGGGCACCACGCGCATCGGTTCGCTGCCGAAGATCCCGACCCTGGTCGAGGCCGGCTTCGACGACCAGATCTTCCGCGCGGTGGGGTGGATCGGGCTGTCCGCGCCAGCGGCCACGCCGAAGGCGGTCGTCCAGCGTATCTCCGACGAAGTCCGGGCCGCGCTCAGCCTGCCCGATGTGCAGCAGCGCATCAAGGATCTTGGATGGGCGCCCAGCTACCTCGGTCCCGCGGATTTCGCCGCCACGTACCAGCGCGAGCTTCCGCTGTGGAAGGGCCTCGTGAAGCAATCCGGCGCAACGCTCGACTGATCCCGCCGCATGACCATGACCAGACACGAGACAGCCATGACGACAGCACAGCGCATCGCGCAGACCGTTCCCGCGCAAACCGCGGCACAGGAAATCAGCGAGTGGTTCTTCGACATCTACCTGCCCGCCTGGATCGGCATGGGTGCGAACCCCTCCGACAGCGTCGACGGCATCCTCGATTACTGGGGATACCCGCTGCATGCGGCCTCCGTCAACATGACCACTTGCCTGATGACCGGCGACGACGTCATCAGGCTGCTGCGGGCCAACCAGGACCCGCTGCAGGCGCAGCACTATACCCACACGACGATCCTCGACCGCAAGGTGGTCGGCTACAACAGCAACGCAGGCTCCATCGACGTGATCTGGTCCCGCCGCCGCGCGGACGAATCGGAGATCGAGCGGCGTGCCGTCCATTTCGAGATCCATCGCACCGCGCAGGGGTGGCGCATCCTCGCGCTCGCCAGCCTGCTGACCGACCGCGACGCGCTGGACGACATCTGGGAAACCGCTTAAGGAACAYGACATGACATCGCAACCATCCGACATCGTTCTCTACGAACTGAAGCAGAACGTCGCCATCGTGACGCTCAACCGCGCGCCGCAGAACCGCCTGACGCGGCCCCTGTTCACGCAGCTCGACCAGGCGGTGCGCCGCGGCGTGCGCGAAGGCGCCCGCTGCATCCTGTTCCGGGGCAACGGCGACGACTTCTGCCAGGGCGGCGATTTCCGCGAATGGCCCGACCTGAAGACCCACGCCGAGCGGCGCGAGCGCTTTGGCTTCTCCAACGGCGTGCTGAACATGATCGAGTCGCTCTCGATCCCGACGGTGACGCAGGTGCACGGCCGCGCGTTCGGTGGCGGCTTCGAACTCGCCCTGCATACGGACATCATCATCGCCGCCGAATCCGCGCGCTTCCGCTTCTCCGAAGCCACGCTGGGCGTGGCGCCGCTGGCCGGCGGCGTGCAGCGCATCGCCGAGCGCGCCGGCCGCGCGGTGGCCAGCCGGCTGGTGATCCTGTCCGAGGAAATCGGCGCGGGCGAGGCCAAGGCCATGAACATCGTGGCCAGGGTCGTGCCGGACGCGGAACTGAGCGATGCCGCCTTCGACTGCGCGGCGAAGCTGGCCGCCGGCCCCACCCGCGCGCACGCCGTCACCAAGGCGATCCTCGCCGCGTGGTCGGCCGGTGGCGTGCGCGCGGCGGACGAAGCCATGATCGAACACGTCTCGGTGCTGTTGACGACGGACGACGTGCGGCGCGGCGTGGCGTCGGCCACCCAGGCCTTCGAGTCGGGTGCCGCGCGCCCCGCCATCGAATTCAGCGGGCAGTAGAGCGCCCTCCCCAGCCTTCCACAGCCTTCCCTAGGTTTCCCTAGCCTTCCCCCGGTCCAAGCCATGCACACCATGCAACCCGAAGAACACTATGTCCCGGTCGGGGACGACGTCAATCTCCACGCCTGGGTATTCCGCCCCGTCGCGGGCACCGGCCCGTTCCCCGCGATCACGATGGCCCACGGCTTCTCGGGCATCAAGTACCGCGGCCTGCAACAGTACGCCGAGCGCTTCGCCGCGGCGGGATTCATCGTCATCGTGCACGACCACCGCAACTTCGCGCTCAGCGGCGGCGCCGTGCGCGGCGATATCGATCCGTGGCAACAGATCGCGGACTGGCGGCGCGTCGTCTCGTACCTGGAATCCTTGCCTGGCGTCGACACATCGCGGATCGGCGTGTGGGGGACCAGCTACGCGGGCGGCCATGCCATCGTCCTGGGCGCCACCGATTCGCGCATCCGCACGGTCGTGGCACAGGTGCCGCTGATGAGCGGCTACGAACAGAGCCTGCGGCGCGTGTCCGCCGAGATACGGCCGGCGCAGCAGGCGCTGTTCAACGACGACGACCGCGCGCAGCTGCGCGGCGAGCCGCCCATGCGGCAGCGGGTGGTCAGCACCGATATGTCCGTGCGCGCGGCTTATCGCTCGCAGGACATGATCGATTTCCACGATGCATTCCACACGCCCGACGGCGTGGAAGACAGCGAGTACGTCACCATCCGCTCCACCCGCATGGCGCAGATGTACGAGCCCTGGCACTGGATCTCCCGCATCGCGCCCAAGCCGCTGCTGATGGTGGTGGCCGACAACGACGTGATCACGCCGACGGACCTCGCGCTCGCCGGCTACGAACGCGCGCTGGAACCCAAGCGGCTCAAGATGATCAAGGGCGGTCACTTCGACGCCTACCAGGGCGAGTTCGAGCACTCCAGCACCGCCGCGCGCGACTGGTTTGCCGAGCACTTGTCGCAACGATGATGTCCGGAGCGCCCATGGATCCCACTGCAATGACGCATCCGGAGGCGACGCAAGCCGGCGCCGGCAAGGGCCTGCTGGTCTTCGTGCACGGCTACCTCGACGGCCCCGAGACCTGGCAGCCGCTCCTTGCGGCGCTGCACCTGCCAGGATGGCGCCACCTTGTCGTCCGGCTGGCGGCGAGCGGCGACGCCTCGGCAAGCTCGCAGGCCCTGCTGGCAGCCTATGCGGCGCAGGTGGCCGCGGGTGTCGCCGCGTCCGGCCACCACGCCGGGCAACCGGTGGTGGTGATCGGCCACAGCATGGGCGGCCAGGTTGCCGAACTCGCGGCGGCGGGGGTGGCGGGCGGTGTCTCGGGCCTGGTACTCATCACGCCCGCGCCGCTGCGCGGCTACCCGCTTCCCCCGGCGGTGCTGGAGAAATTCCAGTCCCGCGCCGGCCTGACCGACCTGGCGCAGATCAGGGACGGCAAGCGCGCGTTGACGATCAATCCCGACGACGCCGCGCTGGATGTGCTCGCCGCCACCACCGCCAGGACCAGCCGCGCGTTCGCGCTGGAACAGCTGCGCGCCTGGAGCGGCGGGCATCCGGCCGGTGCCGATGCGTCGGCTGTCGGCTCCCCTGTCCTGACCATCACGACCGATGACAAGTTCTTCACCGCCGCCTTGCTGGAAGACGGGGCGAAGCGCTTCGCCAGCGCCACGATCGACCATGTGGCCGACGCCGGACACTGGCCCCAGGTAGAGCAGCCGGCACGGCTGGCCCGCTTCATCGAGCGCTTTATCGAACGCATCATCGAACGCCGCATTGCGCGCATCGGCCCGCAGTGACCACCGGGCAGCCTTGCACGCAAGTGCAGGCTCCCGGAGACCAACGACAAAAGCATGACGAGGAGACCAACGATGCCGGCCACGGACCAAGCGGACAATGCAGATACCGCACACGCACCGGACTACCAGTTGCTGATCAGGCAGCTCCTGCTATCGCCGCTCTCGTACGCGCCCGGGCAGGAGATCGTGTACCGGGACGCCGCGCGCTACACCTACCGCACGCTGGGCGAGCGCATCGRCCGCCTTGCCAGTGGCCTGGCTTCGCTGGGCGTCGGCTACGGCGACACAGTGGCCATCCTCGACTGGGACAGCCATCGCTACCTGGAATGCTTCTTTGCCGTGCCCATGATGGGCGCCGTGCTGCAGACGGTGAACGTACGGCTGAGCCCCGAGCACGTGCGCTACACGCTGGCGCACGCCGCGCCGAAGGTGATGCTGGTCCACCATGATTTCCTCGACCTGGTGCTCGGCATGCGCGACCAGCTCCCGTCGGTGGAGCATGTGGTCGTGATCGACGACGGGCATGCCGCTTCGCAGGCGCCTGCCTACGAGGCGCTGCTGGCCGCGTCCGCGCCGGACTTCGCGTTCCGGGATTTCAGCGAGAACACGCGTGCCACCGTCTTCTATACCAGCGGCACCACGGGGCTGCCCAAGGGCGTCTACTACACGCACCGCCAGATCGTGTTGCACACGCTGGCGGTCGTCGCCATGTTTGCCATGCCGGCGCAGCAGGGGCGCTTCCACCGCGGCGACGTCTACATGCCGATCACGCCGATGTTCCACGTGCACGCCTGGGGCATGCCCTACGCCGCCACCATGATGGGCGTGAAGCAGGTCTACCCGGGGCGCTACTCGGCCGACCAGCTATTGCAACTGCAGCAGCGCGAGGGCGTGACCTTCTCGCACTGCGTGCCGACCATCCTTCACATGCTGCTGGCAGAGGCGCAGAAGACGCAATCCGACCTGGCCGGCTGGAAGATCATCGTGGGCGGCGCCGCCTTGTCGAAGAGCCTCGCAGGCGCGGCGCTGGCGCGCGGCATCGACGTCTTCTGCGGCTACGGCATGTCCGAGACCTGCCCGTTCATCACCAGCGCCCAGGTCGACGAAGCCATGCTGGCGGGCGAACCGGCCGAGTGGCTGCCGGCGCGGCTGTCCGCCGGCCGGCCGCTGCCGCTGGTCGATCTCAGGCTTGCCGATCCGCAGATGGCCTTCCAGCCGCACGACGGCGAATCCGCCGGCGAGATCGTCTTGCGCGCACCGTGGCTCACGCCCGGCTACCTGGGCGACGACGACGCATCGCGCAAGCTGTGGACCGGCGGCTACCTGCACACCGGCGACATCGGCACGATCGACGCCGGCGGCTACCTGCGCATCAGCGACCGGCTCAAGGATGTCATCAAGACCGGCGGCGAATGGATCTCCTCCTACGCGGTGGAAGACTGCATCTGCCAGCACCCTTCGGTCAGCGAAGCGGCGGTGATCGGCGTGAGCGACGAGAAATGGGGCGAACGCCCGATGGCGCTGGTCGTGCTCAAGTCCCCCGCGGACGAGAGCGTGAGCGCCGATGCCATTCGCGCGCATCTGCACGCGTATGTGGCCAGCGGCACGATTTCCCGGTACGCGGTGCCGGAGCGATATCTCTTCGTTGCCAGCCTGCCGCGAACCAGCGTGGGGAAGTATGACAAGAAGGCCATGCGCGCCGCCCTGGCATGACGGCATGGCAAGCCCTGGCATCCGGCGCGTGGCGGCATCTATGCTATTTTGTGCGGCTGGACGGTGGTGACCGGCCTGGCGCACCAACCACCGGGCGGCGCGCACGCGCAACACCACGATTTTTCGGCTAGATGGGAACAGGACAAGATGGCAAGGCGCAACGAGACTTCCGCTGAACGAGAGCTTTCCACCGCGGAGGAACGTGAGGACGGCGAGGACGAAGCGTCCCCCGAAGGCGCGCAGGACCGCCACTTCGTGACCGCGCTGGCACGCGGGCTGGAAGTGCTCAGCGCCTTCCGCAGCGGCGACACCTTCCTGGCCAACCACGAGATCGCCGAGCGCTGCGGCCTGCCCAAGTCCACCGTCACGCGGCTGACCTACACGCTGACCAAGCTCGGCTACCTGCATGTGGTGCCGGACAGCGGCAAGTACCGCCTCGGCACCGCCACCGGCGCGCTGGGCAGCGCCATGCTCTCCAACCTGGACGTGCGCCAGGTCGCGCGCCCGTTCATGCAGCGCCTCGCGGTCGACACCGGCGCCGTGGTGGCCATGTCCACCCGCGACCGGCTTTCCATGCTCTACCTGGAATGCTGCCGCAGCACGTCCATCGTCACCCTCAGCCTCGACGTGGGATCGCGCATCGCGCTCGGCACCTCCGCCGCCGGCCGCGTGTACCTCGCCAGCCTGCCCGCCGGCGAGCGCGCCGAAGTCATGGAGCGCATCCGCGCACTGGATGAAGGCGCCTGGCCTGCCGTGGAGCACGGCATCGCCAGCGCGATGGAGGAATTGCGCACCACCGGCTGCGTCACCTCCCTCGGCGAATGGGTCAAGGAAGTCCACGGCATCGCCACCTCCTTCACCCCCGGACGCGGCCTGCCCGCGATGGCGATCAGCGTCGCCGGTCCGGCGCAGACGTTCTCGGCGCAGCGCATGCGCGAACAGGTAAGGCCGCTGCTGATCGAGACGGTTCGCGAAATCGAGCGCACCCTCGGGCAGCAGTTCGGGGCAAGGTAAGCGGCGCGCCGCCGCCGACGCTGACCGGGCGGCCGCGCCGATCAGCCCGGCACCTGGCATACCGATGCGTCATGGCTTCGCCGGCGCCTGCAGCGCCGAGCGCACCACAAACGTGAATTGCGCGACGCGCGGAAACGGCAAGAACGCGCGATCCGCGCCTGGTTTCGCGCCTGGTTTCGCGCCTGGTTTCGCGTCTGGTTCCGCGCCAGCAAGTGCGCAGGCGCCTACATCCCCTTGAACAGGTCGGCATAGAGCCGGCTCACGCCGACCTTGTCGTCGCTGCCGCGCAGGGTCAGCGTGATCTTGCCGGCATCGTCGCGCGTGGCGGTGGCGATGGCGTCCGCGCGCACGATGGTGCCGCGGTGGACCTGCCAGAACACCTGCGGGTCCAGCCGCGCCTGCAACTCGCGCAGCGACAGGCGAATCCAGTGCTGGCCGCCGCCCGCGGTGACCACGCGCACGTATTTGTCGTCGGCCTCGAAGTAGAGCACCTCCGCGACGGGCACCATGGTGATGGTGCTGCCCGCGCTGGCCTGGATGACCTTGAGTGGCTGGCTGGATCCGGAAGCCGGCGCCAGCGGCGAGCCCGCGCCGAGCAGCGTGCGCAACTGTGCCAGCGTGGCGTCGGACGCGGGGCTCTGCGCGCGCTGCGCCAGCGCGGCCTGCAGGCGCGTGCATGCCTTGGCCAGCCGCTCGGGCTGCACGGGCTTGAGGATGTAGTCCGCCGCGGCCTGCTCGAAGGCGTGCAGCGCATAGTTGTCGAACGCGGTGACGAACACCACCAGCGGGAACGGCTTGCCCCCGGCAGGCCAGTCCTCGGCCAGGACCTGCGCGGCTTCCAGTCCGGACATGCCAGGCATGCGGATATCGAGGAAAAGCAGGTCCGGTTGCAGCGCCAGCGCCTGCGTCACGGCGGCGGCGCCGTCGCCCACGGTGGCGAGGATGCGCAGGTCCGGCCACAAGCGCGAGAGCTCGGCCCGCAGGTCGGCGGCGAGCAGGATTTCGTCTTCGGCGATGAGGGCGGTGGCTTGCATTGGGTATGACGTGGCGGCGGGAGCGTCGGGTCAGGAGAGCGGGATGCGTACGGTGGCCAGCGTGCCGCCATCGGCATCGCCGGCCTTGTCCAGGGTGAAGCTGGCCTGGGTGCCGAAGAGCTGGGCCAGCCGCTCGCGCACTTGCGCGGTGCCGAAGCAGGTGGCGTCCTTCGGCGGCGCCAGCGGCGACACGCGCAGGCCCATGCCGGTGTCGCGCACCGTCAGGACCAGCACATTGCCATCCCGGCGCGCGGCGAGCCGGATCACGCCACCTGCGAGCTTGGGCTCCAGCCCGTGCTTGATGGCGTTCTCCACCAGCGGCTGCAGCAGCAGCGGCGGCACCGGCAGGCCGGCGAGTTCGGGCGGCAGGTCCAGTTCGGTGCGCAGGCGCTCGCCCATGCGGACCTCCATCAGGCCGAGGTAGTCGGCCACGCGCGCGAACTCCGACGACAGCGGATGCGGACCGGAACGCGATGCCTCCAGCGTGGCGCGCAGGAACGCGATCAGCTGGTTGAGCATGTGCTGGGCGCGCTGCGGGTCCTGGCCGATCAGCGCGCGCAGGTTGCCCAGCGTGTTGAACAGCATGTGCGGCTCGAGCTGTGACTCCAGCAGCCGCAGCTGGTTCTCCGCCGCGCTGCGCAGCGCGGCCTGCTCGCGCGCGGCCATGGCGGCCATGCGGCCGCGCGTGTAGAAGAAGTAGCTGATGGCGGCGGCCAGCGCCATGACCACGGTGGTGCTGAGCGCGAGCGCGCGCGGGTTGCGTGCCAGCTCCGCCGGGCTGCCGTAGGAGCCGGTCAGCCAGCCGGCCACGGCACTGCCGCCGAAATAGCCCAGCACGCCGGACACCAGCACCCACGGGAACATCAGCCGGTAGTCCGGCCAGGCACGCCCGCCCGGGGCGCGCTCCGACTGCACGCCCAGGCGCAGCATGCCGTAGCGCCCGCCCTGGATAAGCGCCTGGATCAGCGCGGTGATGCAGATGGAATAGATCAGGTTGGTGCCGAACTGCTCGCGGTAAAGCGTGCTGAAGAACAGCGCGGCGCCGAATGCCACGGGCACGCCGATGCGCAGCTCGCGCAGGAACCAGTGCAAGGGGCGGCGTGGAATGGTGGCTTGCATGGAGAGGGAAACCGGTATCGAAGCGTTCAGCCGATGACGCCGGCCGCTGGCGTCTGCCTGGCCGCCCGCCACATCGCCAGGCCGCGTGCGAGGAAGATACCGCTAACCGCGCCGGAAGCAAAGCCGGCCGCCAGCGCGGCGCGCGGATCGGCCAGCCACGCCGCGTGCATGGCGTGGCCGGCGCCCAGGCCGAAGCGCATGGCGAACATGCACAGGATCAGCCCCAGCGGCACCCAGCTGCCGGGCACGTACAGCCGCCGCGCGGCATCCTCCCGGCGGATCCCGCCCCAGGCGCCGGCCATGTTGCACAGCACCAGCGCGGCGGCGGCGCCGGCGCTCCAGGCGGCCAGCGCGCCCGGCTGCCCCGGGAAGAAGCCGAGGGTCCCGACGAGCGAGACCACGGCCATGGCCCCAGGCATGGCGGCGCCGCGCAACAGGGTCATGCGGCGGGGCACGGCCTGCGCCCGGCCCAGCGCGACGAGTGCGGCCAGCAGGATCCAGACCCAGGCGGGCGTATGTTGGAGGAGATTGGCTGTCATGGCGGCGCTCCGGTGTATGAAGGCATGAAAGGCGTCGGGATGCGCCATGGTGCCGGGGCACGCCGCCGGCGGGGAGCCGCCCGTGACGGAATGCGGGTGCGCGTCGCCAGATGCGGGCGGCGCGGCGCGAGCCGTGGCGGGCAGCTTTCGCAACATGGGCGATTCCGGATACGATGGCGGCCAGCCACGCACGGTTTCCCGCGGTAGTACATCGAGCCAGAACATAAAACGAGGAAGACACGCATGCCCTTGCCCAGCCGCCCTGCCCCCGCTGCCTCCGCTGCCTCCACCCTGCGCCTTGCCGCCGCCGTCGCCTGTGGCGTCGCCGCGCTCGCGGCCGGCACGGCCCGCGCCGACATCCGCGTGGGCATCGACGTGTCCACCACCGGCCCGGCCGCCTCCATCGGCATCCCGTCCAAGAACACGGTGCTGATGTGGCCGCAGACGCTGGGCGGGYAGCGCGCGCAGTACGTGATCCTGGACGATGGCTCCGACCCGGCCGCGGCCGTGCGCAACGTGCGCAAGCTGATTTCCGAGGAAAAGGTCGACGTGGTGGTAGGCCCCAATATCACCCCCACGGCGATCGCCGCGCTGGACGCGGTGGCCGAAGGCGAGACGCCGATGGTGGCGCTGGCGGCATCGGCCGCCATCATCGAGCCGCAGTCGGACCCGAAGCGGCGCTGGGCCTTCAAGATGCCGCAGAACGATTCGCACATGGCCACGGTGCTGACCGAGTACATGAGCAACCACGGCGTGACGACGGTGGGCTTCATCGGCTTCAGTGACGCCTATGGCGAGAGCTGGTGGCGCGAGTTCTCCAGGCTGGCGGAACTGCGCAAGATCAAGGTGGTGGCCAGCGAGCGCTTCTCGCGCAACGATACCTCGGTGACCGGGCAGGTGCTCAAGCTGATGGCCGCCAATCCGGATGCGATCCTGGTCGCCGGCGCGGGCACGCCGTCGGTGCTGCCGCAGAAGACGCTGGCCGAGCGCGGCTACAAGGGCCGCGTGTACCAGACGCACGGCATCGCCACCTGGGATTTCCTGCGCATGGGCGGCAAGGACGTGGAAGGCACGCTGTTCCCCACCGGGCCGGTGGTGGTGGCGCGCCAGCTGCCGGACAGCCATCCGGTGAAGAAGGTGGCGCTGGATTTCCTGACGCGCTACGAGGCCAGATATGGCACCGACAGCATCACCCAGTTCGCCGGCGACGCCTGGGGCGCGTGGATGCTGCTCGACGATGCGGTGCGCCGCGCGGGCAAGGGCGGYGCGCAGCCGGGCACGAAGGCATTCCGCCATGCCATGCGCGATGCGCTGGAGAACACCACCAACCTGACCATTCCCAACGGCGTGATGAACATGAGCGAGAAGGACCACCAGGGCTTCGATCAGCGCTCGCGCGTGATGGGCGTGATCCGCAACGGCAAGTTTGCCTACGCGTCTGACAAGTAAGGATGTCCTGCCATGACCGATACAGTTTCCCGGCCCCCTGAATCCCTGACCCTCGGCTTTATCGGCCTGGGCGCCATGGGCACGCCGATGGTGCGCCACCTGATCGCCGCCGGCCACGGCGTGCGCGCCCTTGTGCGCCGCCCCGAGGCCGCCGATGCGGCGCGCGCGCTTGGCGCGGTGCCGTGCGCCACGCCGGCCGAGGCCGCGCGCGGCGCGGCGGTGGTGTTCACCAACGTGACCTCGTCCGAAGACGTGCGCGCGGTGCTGCTGGGCGAGCACGGCGTGATCGAGGGCGCGGCGCCGGGCACCGTCTGCGTGGACCACAGCACCATCTCGCCCATCGTCACGCGCGAGATCGCCGCGCGGCTGGCCGAGCGCGGCATCGAGGCGCTGGACTGCCCGGTGTCCGGCGGCACCGCCGGCGCGCAGGCGGCCAGCCTGACCATCATGGCGGGCGGCAAGGCCGAGGTGCTGGAGCGCGTGCGCCCGTTGCTGGCGCTGCTGGGCAAGACCATCACCCATATCGGCGACAGCGGCGCGGGCCAGGTGGCCAAGCTGTGCAACCAGATCGCGCAGGTGGTGAATATCGAAGGCATCGCCGAGGCCATGCGCTTCGCGCAGGCGCAGCAGGTCGACGGCACCCGCGTGCTGCAGGCCATGGCCACCGGCATGGCGGGCAGCCGCATGCTGGACCTGATGGGGCCGAAGATGGTGGCGCACGACTTCGCCGCCGGCATCGAAGCGCGCCTGCACGACAAGGATTTCGGGCTGGCGGCGGAGATCGCCGGGCAGCTCGGCCTGGCGCTGCCCGCCATGCAGGCCACCTCGCGCCAGCTCGCCACGCTGATGGAGAAGGGCTGGGGCAAGGACGATACGTCGTCCTTGCTACGCGTGCTGGAGGGCTGAGGACCGAAGGCCGGGAGGGCGGGCGGGCGGGCGGGCGGGCGGGAGAGAATTAAACGTTATCGTCGCGCGTCATGAAAGAAATCGACCGGACCTGGCATGGCGCTCTTTCGGCGCGCTCGCGGCCGACAATGGCGCAGCCGCCCGTGGGCGTTCGCTGGCCGCCGCAAGGATCCCGCAATGAAGACTTCCCATCCCGCCGCCAGGGCCGCGCAGGCCCTGGCCGCCGCCCTGCTCGCCAGCGCCTGCGCCCCGCCCGGACCGCCGCCGGTGGTGGCGGACGCGATCTGGCACAACGGGGCAGTCGTGACGATCGATGAGGCGATCCCCGCTGCCGAAGCGGTGGCGTCCAGGGGCGGCAAGATCCTGGCGGTGGGCTCCGCCGCCGAAATCATGCAGTACCGCGGCAGCGCCACGCGCATGAACGATCTCAACGGCGGCACGCTGATCCCCGGTTTTGTCGACGCGCACGGCCATGTCACCATGGTCGGCTTCCAGGCACAGAGCGCCAACCTGCTGCCGCCGCCCGACGGCCCGAATGCATCGATTGCCGAGCTGCAGAAGACGCTGCGCGACTTTCGCCGCCAGTCCCCGATGCCGGCGCACCTCAAGGTCCTGYTCGGCTTTGGCTATGACGACTCCCAGCTCAGGGAAAAGCGCCATCCGACCCGGCAGGACCTCGACGCCGTGGCCACCGACATGCCGGTCGCGCTGGTGCACCAGTCGGGCCATTTCGGCGCGCTCAACAGCCGCGCGCTGGAGATGGCCGGCATCAGCGCCGCGAGCAAYGATCCCGACGGCGGCGTGATCCGCCGGCGCCCCGGCAGCCGCGAGCCGGACGGCGTGCTGGAGGAGAATGCCTTCTTCCTCGCGCTGGCCAGGCTGTTCCCCAGGCTTGGCGAAGCCGAGGCCATCGCCATGCTCGCTGCCGGCCAGAAGCTCTACGTCAGCCATGGCTACACCACGCTCCAGGACGGGCGCACCGCCCCGGCCCAGGTCAAGGCCACCATGGCCGCGGCGCAAAAAGGCGTGCTGCAGGCCGACGTGGTGTCCTACCCGGACATCCTGAAGCCCGGCGCGGAGGCCCTCATGCAGGCGCCCTTCTTCCATCCGGTGACGGAGCCGCCCCAGTACACCGGCCACTTCCGCATCGGCGGCGTCAAGCTGACGCTCGACGGCTCGCCGCAGGGCAAGACCGCGTGGCTGAGCCGGCCGTATTTCAAGGTGCCGGCCGGCAACAAGCCGGACTATGCCGGCTATGGCGTGGTGAAGGACGCCGGGGTCTTCGAGGTCTACGACAAGGCGCTGTCGCACCGCTGGCAGGTACTGACCCACGCCAACGGCGACCGCGCCATCGACCAGATGATCACCGCCATGCGCAAGGCCGAGCAGGCCAACCCCGGCGTGGACGTGCGGCCGGTGCTGGTCCACGGGCAGACGCTGCGCAAGGACCAGGTGCCGGAGCTGAAGGCGCTCGGCGTCTTCCCCTCGCTGTTCCCCATGCATACCTACTACTGGGGCGACTGGCACCGCCAGTCGGTGCTGGGACCGCAGCGCGCGGAGAATATCTCGCCGATGAAATGGGTGGTCGATGCCGGCATGCGGGTCAGCTCCCACCACGACGCCCCGGTGGCATTGCCCGATTCCATGCGCGTGCTCTCGGCCACGGTCAACCGCACTACGCGCAGCGGCTTCGTGCTTGGCGCGGGCCAGCGGCTCGATCCGCTGACCGCGCTCAAGAGCATGACGATCTGGGCCGCGTACCAGCACTTCGAGGAAAACACCAAGGGCAGCATCACGCCCGGCAAGCTGGCCGACTTTGCCGTGTTGTCGGCCAATCCGCTGAGCGTGCCGCGCGACACCCTGGCCAGCATCAAGGTGCTGCAGACCTTCAAGGAAGGCAATCTGATCTATGACCGTGCGCTGGCGCAACCGCCCGTGGCTTCGCGCCCCGCGGAATTCGCCATGCATGGCAACCCGGAGCTGGCGCCCGCGGCCGGCCTCGCCTACCCCGCGCAGGGCGATGGCGACCTGCCCGCGGCGCTGGAGGTGATTCTCGACCAGCTCTGGAGCGAACCCGCGAAAGGGAAGTAGCCGCACCCCGATGGCGAAGGTTTGCTGCCCTCTCCCCTGCGATGGGAGGGCGGCGGCAGCCATCTGGCATCGACGCGGCGCCGGCTGGCTCCCCATTCCCGCCTGCGGGGCCTCGGCAGATCAGGCGCCTCAGTCCACCCCGATCATGCGCCGCACTGCCCGCAGCAGCGGGCTGTCCCGCTCGGCGAAATCGTTCACCACGCTGAAATGGTGCTTGCCCGGCATCGGTAAATGCACGGCGCCCGGCACCGATGCATTGGCTGGCCAGGCGGCCCGCAGCAGCGCGCTCTGGCGTTGGTATTCGCCGGATTCCAGTTCGCCCACCGCGGTCACCAGCGGCGCCGCCGTGGCCGGCAGCAGGCGGGCCGGCGACATGCGCGCCACGTCCTGCTCCGACAGGCACAGGTTGGCCAGGAACGGCGCGCGGCGCAGCGGCTCCAGTTCGTGCACGCCGCTGACCGACACCGCGCCCTTGACCAGGTCGGCAGGCAGGTCGGCGCCAAGGCCCGGCCAGTGCGTGGCGAGCATCATCGCCGCCATGTTGCCGCCCACCGAATGCCCCGCGACGAAGATGCGGGACCGGTCGTGCCCGAGCCGCTCCGACTGCCGGTACAGCCAGGCCACGCTGCGCGCCGCCTGCAGCAGGATGGCAGGCACCGCCACCGCCGGTGCCAGCGAGTAGCCGACCACCGCCACCGAGACGCCGCAGCCCGGCAGCGCATTGGCTACGAGGCTATGGTCGCGCTTGTCCAGCGCGCGCCAGTAGCCGCCATGCAGGAACACCAGCAGCGGCGGCGCATGGCCGGCATGGCCGGCATTGCCCGCGTTGCCCTTCGATGCGGCGGCGTGCGCCGGGAAATAGTCCAGCCGCTCGGCCGCTGCGTTCGGGCCGGGCGGGGCATCGGCATAGCTCAGATCTTCGAGCCAGCCGTCGCGCTCGCGCACCTGCCGCGACAGCTCGGCCCACTGGGCCATGTAGGCGGCGTTGTCCGGCACCATGGCCCGGTTGTTGTACTCGCGTTCGAAAAAGGCGGGATCCTGCGACGGCAGCTCTGCGAGGCTGGCGAGGGACGAAGGGTTGGACATAGGTCTCCGGGACGATTGGACCGAGGCCGCCTCTTGTTGTCTTGGCGTAGCGGCCTGCGGGGGAAGAATTTGCCTGCACCGCACGCGCCGGGCAGATCCGGGACGATCCCGGTAGCCCGGCGGGCGCTGCGGCGGCAATAATGCTATCCGAGTTCGCAGGCGGCGTTCCAGCCGGAAGATTCCCGGAATCGGACGGAGACATCCGCCAGTTGCGGCCAGTTGTGGCCGCTTGCGCCTATCCCTCCAGCCACGCCCCGTTCATGGTCGTCAAACGCCATCTGCGCGCCGGTCAGGACCACCAGCAAGGTCCGCCCGCCGGCGCCCCTGCCGCCGCCGCGCCATGCCCCCTGTGCGGACGGCCGCTGGCACCCGGCCCCAGCATCGACCTGCACCACCTCGTGCCACGCAGCCAGGGTGGACGCGACGCCGTGGCCATGCACCGCGTCTGCCACCAGAAGATCCACTCCGTATTCACCGAGGCCGAACTTGCCCGTACTTACCATGACTGGGACCGCCTGCGCGCCCACCCCGCCATGGCCGACTTCATCCGCTGGATCGCCCGCAAGCCGCCCGAATACTACGACCGCAGCCGCGCCACCCGGAGCAGGCGCGGCGACTAGGCTTGCCCGCCGCCCGGCGTCCGGTTGTGGGCGCGCGGGATTTGCGGCATAATTCCCGGCTCAGTGCGCCGCTGGCAAGCCGGTTTCCGGTCCAGGCCGCCGGCATCCACTCCGCCCGGGTGGTGAAACAGGTAGACGCAGGGGACTCAAAATCCCCCGCCGCAAGGCGTGTCGGTTCGAGTCCGACCCCGGGCACCAGATCCAACGAAAAACCCGCAGTGCTTTCGAGCACGGCGGGTTTTTTGTTTTGCGGCGCCGGGCGGCGGCACCGGGGCAGGCCGGCTCCCTTCATGCGCAAGGCACCGGTCGCAGCGGCGCGGCCGCCAGGCCTTGCCCCGCACCTGTCATCGCTTCGCCGGCGCCGCCATCCACGGCACCGCATTGAGCAGTGCGAATACGGCAAAGGCCAGCACCAGCACCGCGCACAGCGCCGCCAGGCTGCTGCCGAAGACTTGCACCACCAGGCTGCTGCCCAGCGCGATCACGACCACCCGGCCGATGCCGGCGATCACGGACCAGCGCATCCGCTTCGCCCCTTGCGAGGCGAAATACAGGGCCAGCCCGCAGCCAAGCAGGCCATAGGCCGGCGCCACGATCCTGAGATACGTGGTGCCGGTGGCGACCGCCTCCGCATCCGTCGAGAACAGGTGCAGCCATGCGGTGGGAAACACGGCCGCGGCCAGCCCGACGACTTCGGTGGCCAGCGCGGCGATACAGGCGCCCTTCCAGGCAACCTCGCGCGCCCGCTCCAGTTGCCCGGCGCCCGTGTTCATGCCGATCATCGCCACCATGCCAGAGCCGACCCCGAACACGATCGGGATCTGCAGGTATTCGATGCGGATGCCCAGGCCAAAGCCGGCCAGCTCCCTCGTGCCCATGGCGGCGACGAATGCCGTCGCCAGCGTGACCGCCAGGTTGGCCGTCGTATTGTTCAGTGCGGCGGCGCCGCCCACGCCAAGGATCTCGGCGAACTGCGACCAGCGAAGCCGGTGCCTGAAACTCAGGCGGAAGCCGCCCCTGCCGCGCAGCAGGCTCCACATGAGCACGACCGTGCCGATGACGTAGTACGCCACAAGTGCCAGCCCCGCGCCCGCGATGCCCATGGCGGGGATCGGGCCAAAGCCGAAAATGAATGCCGGCGACAACACCAGCAGGATGAATACGCCGCCGGTCAGTACTGCCGCCGGCAGCTTCATGTTGCCGGTGCCGCGCAGCACGCTTGCCAGCGTGTTGAGCAGCCAGAGGAAGATCGCGCCCGCGAAGATGGCGTTCGAGTAGGTAAGGGCTGCCTTCAGCGCTTCGCCTCGTCCGCCCATCATCGTATAGATCTGCGCTCCGCCGAGGACCACGACCAGCGTCGACACCAGTCCCAGCACCAGTGCGATCACCACGGCGTGCAGGGCGAGCGACTGCGCGTCTTGCTGGCGCCCTGCGCCGAGCGCGCGCGCAATGGCCGACGAGATGCCGCCGCCGATCCCGCCCGCCGACATCATCTGCACCAGCATGACCAGCGGGAAGACCAGCGCGGCACCGGCCAGCGCCTCCACGCCCAGCCGGCCCACATAGTAGCTTTCAAGGAAATTGGCCGTGGCCTGCGCCAGCATCACCACGACGTTGGGCGCGGCGAGGCGCAACAGCGTGGGCAGGACCGGCGCCCGCAGCATCAGCTCGGTCCGTTGCCGGGCGGCACTGGCGCCGGCCGGCGGGGCCGGGATGGCGGGGCTTGCGGCAGCAGTGGCTTGTGCGAGACGATCATTCATGGGTATTGTCCGGGAACCGTGCATTGCGTCGAGCCCGGGCGCAGGCGAATTCCTCTAGAATTCCCGGCTTGGGGGCAGCCTGTCCCTGCCACTCCGGCCACCCCTGCGGGTATTGCCGGGATGTTTTAATTACAGGCATATGCCACTATATGGATGGTGCCCGCCGCTGTCAACAAGACGGCCTGCCGGCGTTTTCCCTTGGGCGCCGTCAAGCGCACTCTGCGCCACAACTCGATTTCCACCTCCGCGAACGGGCCTGACCTCACCATGAATTCCCCTGCACCGAGCGAGCCGATCTGCAACAACGCCGCACTGCGCCGGGCCGCGCGCCGGCTGGGCCAGCTCTACGACGACGTGCTGGCACCGAGCGGCCTGCGCGCCACGCAGCACGCGCTGCTATCCCAGATCGACCGCGCCGACCGTCCCACCATGCGGGCCCTGGCCGATGCGCTGGTGATGGACCTTTCYGCGCTCGGACATACGCTCAAGCCGCTGGCGCGCGATGGCTATGTCGAACTGGTGCCCGACGAGAATGACCGGCGCAGCCGCCGCGTCAGCCTGACGACGAGCGGCAAGAGCAAGCTGAAGGAGTCGCGGGCGCTATGGAGCGAAGCGCAGGCGCGCTTCGAAGCCTCGCTGGGCCAGGCCGAAGCCAGCGCGCTGCGCGGCGTACTCAACCGCATCGCTTCCCCGGCCTTTGCGTCGGGATTCACGGAGCCCGGCGCCAGCGCCGGCAAGACAGGCCGAACGCCGGCCTGAGCCACACCGCTGCCCGCGCCTCGCGGCAAGCGCCCCCGGCCCGCGGCTGCTCCACGCCCCCTGATCCACGCATGCGCGACCTACGCGCCGGGCGATGCCGCGATGCGCCCGCCATCCATCGGCCGGCAGGAATGCGCTGATCCCTGCGCCCCACGCGGCACATCGACGCCGCTTAAATCACAAACAAAAGCTTTCAGCACGCGCGCCAAGTGACGGCAGGGATAATGGCCCACGCCGATCCCGTGCCGCCGGCCGGCGAGGCCGGGCCCGGCGAATATCCGTGCCGCGCGCAGCCTTGCGCGGGCGCCCCATGGACCAGTGATCCCTCCGCACGGCTGGCCGCCTCATGGAAACCATCGTCCGTCTGCTCGCAACGCAACCCGAGATCGCCCTGTTCCTGGCGCTGGCCGTGGGTCACGCCGTGGGTGCGGTCAAGGTGGGCCCGTTCCAGCTCGGCGGCATCTGCGGCACCTTGATTGCCGCGCTGGTGATCGGCCAGAGCGGCGCGCGGCTCGAGGCCGACGTGCGCAACGTGTTCTTCGCGCTGTTCATCTTCGCGCTGGGCTTCACCGGTGGTCCGCAGTTCTTTGCCAACGTGGCGCGCAGCTGGCGCATCGGCCTGCTCTCGCTGGTGGAGGTGGCCTCGGTGCTGGCGCTGATGTCGCTGGCGGTGGTGGTGCTGAACCTCGACCAGGGCACCGCGGCCGGGCTGCTGGCCGGTGCGGCGACGGAGTCGGCGGTGATCGGCACGGCCTCGGAAGCCATTGCCCGGCTGGGCCTCTCCGCCGACCGCGTGCGCGAGCTGCAGACCAATATCGTCACGGCGTACAGCGTCACCTACCTGTTCGGGCTGATCACGATCGTGCTATTCACCAGCCAGGTCGCACCGTGGCTGATGCGCATCGACCTGCGCGAGGCGGCCGCCGCGCTGTGGCGCAAGCTCGGTGGCGAAGGCGACATGGGCGCGCGCCAGTACGCCGCGCTGCCGGCGCTGGTGGGCCGCCTGCTGTCGGTGCGCGACGCGGCCGGGCGCACGGTGCTGCAGGCCGAACAGGCAGTATCGCTGGGCGTGACGATCCGGCGCATCCGCCGCAACGGCGTGACCTTCAAGCCCGCGCCCGAAGAAGTCCTGCATATCGGCGACGTGGTGCTGGCCTATGGCCGGCGCGAGGCGATGGTGCGCTTCGTGCAGGAAACCGGCACCGAGATCCTCGACACGGCCGGCGACGCGGACATGGACACGGTGGTGCAGGTGGAGCAGGACGTGCTGCTCGCGCGCCGCGAGATCAGTGGCCTGACGCTGGCCGCGCTGCGCCGCATGGCCGACGTGGGCCTGGGCCGCGGCGTCTATGTCGACGGCATCAGCCGCGTCGGCCGCCCGATTCCGCCCCTGCCCAACACGGTGCTGGAGCGCGGCGACGTGCTGAGCCTGAGCGGCCCGTCCGAGGCGGTGGAGCGCGTGGTGCCGGAGCTGGGCTACCGCGTGGTGCCCACCATCAAGACCGATTTCGTGTTCCTCGGCATTGGCGTGCTGCTGGGGATCCTGATCGGCAAGCTGGACGTGCAGCTGGGCAGCGTGGACCTGACGCTGGGCACCGGCGGCGGCTGCCTGGTCTCGGGCCTGGCGTTCGGCTGGCTGCGCGCGCGCATGCCGCTGATCGGCTCCCTGCCCTCGCCGGCCGCGGAGATCCTGAAGGACTTCGGCCTCGCCACCTTCATTGCGGCGGTGGGCCTGTCGGCCGGACCGGACGCGATCAAGCTGGTGAAGACCTATGGCCTGGCGCTGCCGGTGGCGGGCGTGCTGATTTCGCTGGTCCCGGCGACGCTGTCGCTGCTGATCGGCCGCTGGCTGAAGATCGAGGCGCCGATCCTGCTCGGCGCGGTGGCGGGCCAGCAATGCAGCACGCCGGCCATCATGGCGCTGACCAGCGCGGCGGGCAACAGCACGCCGGTGATCGGCTACACCATCACCTATGCGATCTCCAATGTGCTGCTGCCGCTGATGGGACCGATCGCGGTGGCGGTGGCCGGCTCGCTGGCGCATTGAAGACCGCGCCGGCCGGGCAAGTGCGCGCCGCGGCGGGCCCGACCGATTTCTCACGCAGCAGGAGCAAGGCATGGAGTGGTTGCACGGCATCTTCCAGAAGTCTCCCGAAGCGGCGTTGTTCCTGTCGCTGGCCATCGGCTACGCAATCGGCAAGATCACCTTCGGGCGCTTCCAGCTGGGCGGCGTGGCCGGCTCGCTGCTGGCGGCGGTGGTCATCAGCCAGGTGGGCGTGGAGATCGACAACGGCGTGAAGGCGGTGATGTTCGCCGTGTTCATCTATGCCGTGGGCTACGAGAGCGGGCCGCAGTTCTTCAACTCGCTCAACCGCAGCTCGCTGCGCGAGATCGCCATGKCGRTSTTCATGGCGGTGGYGGGCCTGRYMACGRTSGTGRTCCTGGCCAAGCTGTTCCACCTCGACAAGGGCCTGGCCGCCGGGCTGGCTGCCGGCGGCATGACGCAGTCGGCCATCATCGGCACCGCGGGCGACGCCATCACCAAGCTCGGGCTGTCGGCCGAAGAGGTGAAGGTGCTGCAGTCCAACGTGGCGATCGGCTATGCGGTGACCTATGTGTTCGGCTCGCTGGGCGCGATCATCGTGTGCGTAAACATCCTGCCGCGCTTCATGAAGACGGACCTGAAGACCGACGCCAAGAAGGTGGAGGCGGCCATGCACGGTGGCGTGGCGCAGTTCGGCCCCGGCCAGCGCGGCGCGCTGCCGCGCCTGGTGGGGCGCGTGTTCCGCGTGACCGGCGCGGCTGGCAAGACGGTGGCGCAGATCGAGACCAAGGGCGAGGACCTGGTCACGGTGGAAAAGGTGATGCGCGCGGGCAAGGCGGTCGAGGTCACGCAGGAGCTGGTGCTGCAGCCCGGCGACCTGGTCCTGATGGTGGGACGGCGCGACGCCATGGTGCCCACTGCGCTGGTGGTCGGCGAGGAGGTGGCCGAGCCCGAGGGCATGGGCGTGGTGATGCAGACGCGGCGCGCTGTGTTTACCCACAAGGACATGAACAACAAGTCCATCGCGCAGATCATCGGCATGGTGGAGCGCGAACAGCGGCACGGCGTGTATATCGAGCATATCGAGCGCTATGACCACCCGCTGCCGATCCTGCCCGAGCTGAAGCTGCAGCACGGCGACATCATCACCTTCTACGGCACCCCGGCCGACACCGCGCGCGCGGCCAGGACGGCGGGCTATGAACTGGTGCCGAGCGAGAAGACGGACTTCGTCTACTTCGGCGCCGGCGTGCTGGTAGGCCTGCTGATCGGCCTGCTGGTGTGGCGGGTGGGTTCGATCCCGCTGACGCTGGGCTCCGGCGGCGGCGCGCTGCTCTCCGGGCTGGTGTTCGGCTGGGCGCGTTCCAAGCATCCCATGTACGGCGCCATGCCGACCGCGGCCTGCCAGCTGCTCAAGGATTTCGGGCTGGCGGCCTTCGTCGCCATCGTGGGCATCAACTCCGGGCTGCAGGCAGTGACCACGCTCAAGCAAAGCGGGCTGACGATCTTCCTGCTGGGCGCGGTGGTGACGCTGCTGCCGCTGTTCCTGACCATGCTGTTCGGCCGCTACGTGCTCAAGTACGACAACGCGGCGCTGCTGGCGGGCGCGCTGTCGGGCTCGCGCAGCGCCAACCCGGCCTTCGGCGGCATCCTCGACAAGGCCGAAAGCCCGGTGCCGACGGTGCCCTTCGCCATCACCTATGCGCTGGCCAACGTGCTGCTGACGCTGCTGGGGCCGCTGGTGGTGGGCCTGGTGTAGCGCGCCGGCCTTCGCGTTCTTTCCTGTTGCCTGTTGCCTGTCGCCCGTCTCCCCTCTTCCGTTTCCGTTTCCGTTTCCGGTTCTCGGTTTCCGGTTCTCGGTTTCCGGTTCTCGGTTTCCGGTTCTCCGTTTCCGGTTTTCTGTTTCCGGACCAGTGCGGCCGGCGCGACGGCGCCGTCCCGGCCTGGCCCCTCGCCAACAAGCCTTTCCGTGGAGCAAGTCATGACCAAACCTGACCTTTCGCGCCACCCGTCCGGACGCGTGTCGYTGGCCAATCTCAACGAGTCGGACTACGYCAAGATCGGCCGCTCGATCCGCAAGCTGTTCGAGGAGTACGTAGAACAGTACAACAAGGCCACCGGCAACAAGGCGAACAAGGACGTGACGAAGAAGTAGGCCTGCGCTGACCCGCATGGCGCGCGGCGCGACGGCGGCGGAAGTGTCCGCATCCTCGCGCCGCACGGCTCTGGTATGGTTGGCGCTCCGCTTCCCGACGCTGCGATCCCGCCTGCAGTCCTAGCCTCATGCCAGCCTCCCTGTCCACCGACCTTCCTGCCCTGCTCTTGCCCGCGGTACCCGCCGGCTGGCTTTCGGCGCTGCCCGGCGGCATCGCCGCCGACCTGTGGTGGTGGCCCTCGCTGTTCACGCTGGCCGAATGGCTGATCCGCCTGACCATGCTGGTCTATGTGCCGCAGCGTCGCGCGCCGGCGGCGGCGCGCACCTGGCTGCTGCTGATCTTCTTCCTGCCATGGCTCGGCCTGCTGCTGTACGCGCTGTTCGGCCGCATCTACTATCCCAAATCGCGCCGCCTGAAGCTGCTGCGCATCAACCGCGGCATCGAGCGCGTGCGCGGCCCGCTGGAGCGCTTCGCGCCGGTGCAGCCGCTGCCCGCGGGCGTAGCCGCCGACGCCGCCGCCCTGATCGAGCGGCTGGGCTCCTACTGGCCCATGCAGGGCAACGCGGTGGAACTGATGGACGACTATGACGCCGTGGTGGCCCGCATGATCGCCGACATCGACGGCGCCGCGCGCCAGGTTCACCTGCTGGTCTACATCTACGCCGCCGACGCCACCGCGCGCGCCATGACCGATGCGCTGCTGCGCGCCAGCGCACGCGGCGTGCGCTGCCGCCTGCTGCTGGATGCGCTCGGCGCCCGCGCCGGCTGGCGCGCGTTCTCGGACGAACTGCGCCAGGGCGGCGTGGAGGTGATACAGGCCCTGCCGATGCGCTCGCTGAGCGCCGTGCTCAAGGGCAAGAGCGCGCGCTTCGACCTGCGCAACCATCGCAAGATCCTGGTGGTGGACGGCAGCGTCGGCTATATCGGCTCGCAGAACGTGATCGATGCCGAATCCATGCCCGGCCTGCCCAACGAGGAACTGGTGGCGCGCGTGACCGGCCCGGTGGCGGGGCAACTGCAGGCGTTGTTCCTGGCCGACCGCTACCTGGAGACCGGCGAGACCCCGGACGGCGGCTTCGCGCCCGAGAACTTTCCCGCCCTGCGCGCCGAGGGCACGCACACAGCCCAGATGCTGCCCAGCGGCCCCGGCTACGGCACGCAGAACGCGCAGATGGCGCTGGTGAGCATGGTCCATCGCGCGCGCGAACGGATCGTCATCACCACCCCCTACTTCGTGCCCGACGAGGCCTTCCTGCAAGCCCTGCAACTCGCCTGCTACCGCGGCGTGGCCGTGCACCTGGTACTGTCGCAACGGATCGACCAGCGCTTCACGCAGGCCGCGCAGGAGGCCTACTTCGGCGTATTGCTCGATGCGGGGGTGCTGATCCACTTGTACAAGCCGGCCTTCCTGCATGCCAAGCACGTGACCATCGACGACGAGGTCGCGATGGTGGGGTCGACCAATATGGATATCCGCTCGTTTGCCTTGAATGCAGAGGCTGCGCTGGTGATCTACGACCGCGCGGTCGTGGCGCGGATGCGGGAGATCCAGGAACGGTACTTCGCGAACAGCGCGCAGGTGGTGCGCGAGGTCTGGCAGCGCCGGCCGCTGCGGAGGCGGACCTGGCAGAATCTTTGCCGGCTGGCGGATTCGTTGTTGTAGGGTTGGGCGCCTTGGGGGCGGTTACTGATTTTAATTTTTGGTGTTGGATTTGGCATTGGATGCGGTGATATCCTAGCCTAATTATTTAACTTCGAAGTCAAAGGCTTTAAATTCAAAGGCTTTAAATTCAAAGTCAAAGGCTTTCGCTCCCCCGGAGCGACCTACTTTCTTTTCCCCGAAAAGAAAGTAGGCAAAGAAAGCGGGCTGCCTGGCCGGCAGGGGCAGAAACATTGGGATTTCTTGTGTTTCTGGTTTCGTCGTGGGGTTCTTGGTTCTGCGCGCATCCTGCCGTTACCGGTGCGGGCGGCCACTAAGCTCCGGGTCTTGTCGGTTTCGGGGTCAGACCTATGATGGCGGGCGCACTGCTTGTGCGGCCATCTGCCGTTACCGGCCTTGGCCACCACGGCATAGCACTGTCATGGTTTCGTGGTGGGCTTGGTGGACCGGGCCGCGGGTGCGCTGGGTTACTTCACTGAGCTCACACAGGGGCCACCGCGCCCACCGCGAAACCAGCGCCGTTCCCATGACGTGCCCATCCGCCCCGGTCGCGGCAGCAGCTTGACCTACCTGGGCCCACACCATCATGCAGCGCCACCACGAATCCAGCGCCGCTCGCAGGATAGCGACCGCCAATACCGGTAACGGCAGGATGCGGGCAGAACCACAGGCCCCACCA
>NZ_JBFTNF010000041.1:0-60881 GCF_056397345.1 Cupriavidus sp. 05N38 | reverse complement strand
ACACCCGCGCACCGGTCCACCGCGCCCACCACGAAACCAAGAGGGTGCTATGTCGTGGTCGCTTAAGCCGGTAACGGCAGATGGCCGAACAAGCAGTGCGCCCGCCATCATAGGTCTGACCCCGAAACCACTGTCGCCCGCAAGATCGCGGCCGCCCGCCCCGGTAACGGCAGGATGCAAGCAGAACCAAGAACCCCACGACGAAACCAGCAACACGAGAAACCCCAAGGTTTCTGCCCCTGCCGGCCAGGCAGCCCGCTTTCTTTGCCTACTTTCTTTTCGGGGAAAAGAAAGTAGGTCGCTCCGGGGGAGCGAAAGCCTTTGAATTTGACTTTGAATTAGCCTTTGACTTTGAATTAGCCTTTTACTTTGAATGAGCCTTTGGCTTTGAATTAGCCTTTGACTTTGTCTTTGAATTTAAGCCTTTAAATCCAACGCGAAAAAACGAAATGACACTCACCAGAATACCCAAACCTAGGCACCAATCATCCCATCTTAAACACTATCCCCGCGCCCGCCCCGCCAACACCTGACTCAGCCCCAGCCCAGCCACGGCCGACAAGGCCGAAAACAAAAACACCGAGCTATAACCCGCATGGCTGGCAATCACCCCGGCCACCGGCCCTGTCACCCCCAGCGACAAATCCAGAAACAGCGCATAAGCACCCAGCGCCGAACCGCGGTTGCTGGCCGGCACCAGCTTGACCGCTTCCATGCCCAGCGAAGGAAACACCAGCGCAAAGCCGAATCCGGTAACGGCCGCGCCGGCCAGCGCCATGGCCGGGGAGTCCGCCATCCAGATCAGCGCCAGCCCGAGCGCTTCCACCGCGAACGAGCACAGCGCCACCCGGTAGCCGCCAAAGCGGCCGATGCTGTCGGCCAGCAACAGCCGCGCGACGATGAAGCTCACGCCAAGGCTGGTCAGCGCAAGCGCGGCATGGTCCCAGCCATGGCTGGCGTAGTACAGCGTGACGAAGGCCGTGATGGTGCCGAAGCCCACCGAGCCCAGCGCCAGGCACAGGCCGAACGGCGTCATGTGGCGGAACACGGTGCGGAAGGGCATGCGCGCGCCCTTGACGGTGGGCACCGCCGTCTTGCGGCGCGCCAGCGCGAACGCGGCCGCCGCCAGCGCGGTGGTGGCCAGGCCCAGCGTGGCGAAGCCCCAGTGTTTGTCGAGCAGCACGCCCAGCGGCGCGCCCAGCCCCAGCGCCCCGTAGGTGGTCATGCCGTTCCACGAGATCACCTTGCCGGTGAAGCGCGGACCCACGTCGCCGATGCCCCAGGCGATGGTGCCGGTGGTGACCAGGCTCTCGCCCGCGCCCAGCACCAGCCGCCCGGCGAACAGCCACGCCAGGCTAAGCCATGGCGTGCCTGCGAATGTGCTGGACAGCATGACCAGCAGGCCGCTGCCGGCGCACAGCGCGAGCCCGAGCGTGACGGATTTCTTCGGGCCTTGCAGGTCGCACAGGTTGCCGGCCCAGGCCCGGCTGAGCAGCGTGGCCAGGTACTGGATGCTGACCGCGAGGCCGGCGACCACCGTGCCGTAGCCCAGGTCGCCGTGCACGAAGCCGGGCACCACCGCCAGCGGCAGCCCGACGGTCAGATAGGCGATGAAGTTGAAGAAGACGATGGCGACGATGCGCCGGCTGATGCTGCCTTGACGGTGTTCCCCGGACGGGGCGGCGAGCGTCGGACTGTTTGCGGACATGCGATGCGGGGCGGAATGGCGATATGACGGAACAACGGGGTCGGCACAGGCGGGTCCATCGCGCGGCGGCGGCCGGGCAACGGGCTGTGGCGGGGAAGGCGGCTTGGGCTTGCCGGCGGCTACTCGCGTCGCGCGGTGGACGCGGCAAGGCGGGGGCGGCGCGGCTTCAGGACTGGCAAGGACATGGCAGGGCGGGCGGTTGGCCGGCGCTTGTCCCCAGATGCGGGCCGGTGAAAAGAATCCGCCCGGTCATGTGCGATCGCGCCGGGCTGGTATCGCGATTTTAAGCGTCTGTTTAGTTCGTGTAAATCGGCAACGGGATTTACCGTTGCATCCATGCTCGAACCCGAGCCGGTCCGGTGAAAAAGTTATCCATGAGCATCTTTTTCTTGCCTGGCGCGCATTGCGGCGGCCCGTGCACGTAGGTCGCGGGAGGCGGACAATGGCCGCTGGCTGTGCAAGGTGTCTTCTCCGTGGATGGCTGACCCAATGAAAGGACCGATCATGCAACTCGGAATCGTGGGGCTTGGGCGCATGGGCGCGAACATCGCAAGGCGGCTGCTGCGCGGGCAGCACGAGGTCGTGGTGTACAACCGCAGCGCGGACAAGGTGCAGGAACTGGTGAGCGAGGGCGCCCGCGGCGTTTCCAGCATCGAAGACCTGGTCGGCAAGCTCGAGGCGCCGCGCGCCGTCTGGGTCATGCTGCCGGCCGGCGAGCCCACCGAGCAGATGATCGCGTCGCTGGCCGGCTTGCTGGCGCCCGGCGATGTGATCATCGACGGCGGCAATACCTTCTACAAGGACGACATCCGGCGTGCCGGCGAACTCGCCGGGCGCCAGCTTCACTACATGGATGTGGGCACCTCCGGCGGCGTGTGGGGGCTGGAGCGGGGCTACTGCCTGATGATCGGCGGCCCGGCCGAGGTGGTGGAGCGGCTCGATCCGCTGTTCGATGCCCTGGCCCCCGGCTACGGCACCATTCCCCGCACGCCGGGGCGCGATCCGGCCAGGAGCCGTGCCGAGCGCGGTTATATCCATGCCGGCCCGGCCGGCGCCGGGCATTTCGTCAAGATGGTCCACAACGGCATCGAGTACGGCCTGATGCAGGCCTATGCCGAGGGCTTCGACATCCTCAAGACCCGGTCCTCCGGGAGCCTGCCCGAAGCCGAGCGCTTCCAGATCGACCTAGCCGACGTGGCCGAGGTCTGGCGGCGCGGCAGCGTGGTGTCCTCCTGGCTGCTCGACCTGACCGCGCAGGCGCTTGCCGGCGACGTGGCGCTGTCGCGCTTTCCCGGCGAGGTGGCCGACAGCGGCGAGGGCCGCTGGACCATCGACGCCGCGGTCGAGCAAGCCGTGCCGGTGCCCGTGCTGTCCAGCGCGCTGTTCGCGCGCTTCCGCTCGCGACAGGACCATACCTACGGCGAGAAGCTGCTCTCGGCCATGCGCTTCGGCTTCGGCGGCCACGTGGAATACGTCAGCGGCGGCGACGCGGAGAAGACGTGATGGCGGCCGCCGCGAAGGAGGCCGCCGGGAAGCCCCGCGCCGGCGCCCGGCGTGGCATGCAGAAGGTCCCCAAGCCGCCGCCGGCCACGCTGTTCCTGTTCGGCGCGCGCGGCGACCTGGTGCAACGCCTGCTGGTGCCTGCGCTCTACAACCTGCGCCGCGACGGCTTGCTGTGCGATGGCCTGGACCTGGTCGGCGTGGACCACAATCCCATGACCGATGCCGCCTTCCGCGCGCGGCTGGCGCAGGGCATCCGTGCCCGCGCCCGTCCCGGCGGCGAAGGGGGGCCACAAGACAAGGACAAGGGCGGCGCAGCGGCCAAGGTCTTTGACGCCGGGATGTGGAACCCGCAGGCCCGCCGCATCAGCTACCTGCAAGGCGATTTCCTCGACGACCGCACCTACGCCGCCATCGCCGCGCGCATCAAGGCCGCCGCCACGGGCAACGCGGTGTTCTACCTGGCCACCTCGCCACGCTTCTTCGGCGAAGTGGTGGACCGGCTCGCGGCCGCCGGCCTGCTCAAGGAGTCGGCCAGCGCCTTCCGGCGCGTGGTGATCGAAAAGCCGTTCGGCACCGATCTCAGGTCGGCGCAGGCGCTCAACGCGCGCGTGCTGCGCGCCATGCGCGAGGAGCAGGTCTACCGCATCGACCATTTCCTCGGCAAGGAGACCGTGCAGAACATCCTGGTCAGCCGCTTCGCCAACGGGCTGTTCGAAGCCTTCTGGAACAACCATTACGTGGACCACGTGCAGATCACCGCCGCGGAAACCGTGGGTGTGGAGCAGCGCGGGAATTTCTACGAGCACACCGGCGCGCTGCGCGACATGGTGCCCAACCACCTGTTCCAGCTGATGGGGCTGGTCGCCATGGAGCCGCCCGCGGCCTTCGGCGCCGATGCCGTGCGCGCCGAGAAGGCCAAGCTGATCGGCGCCATCCGCCCGCAGACGCGCCAGGAAGCGCTGGCCAGTTCCGTGCGAGGCCAGTACCGCGGCGGCACGGTGGCGGGGCACAAGGTGCCCGCTTACCGCAGCGAGCCCGATGTGTCGCGCGACAGCCGCACCGAGACCTATGTCGCGCTCAAGCTGATGGTGGACAACTGGCGCTGGGACGGCGTGCCGTTCTACCTGCGCACCGGCAAGCGCATGGCCGTGCGCGACACCGAGATCGCCATCTGCTTCAAACAGGCGCCATCCTCGCTGTTCCGCGATACCCGCGTGGACCGCCTCAAGCCCAACTTCCTCACCATCCAGATCCAGCCCGACGAGGGCATGTGGTTCGACTTCCAGGCCAAGCGCCCGGGCCCCGCGGTGGAGATCGACAACGTGCAGATGGGCTTTGCCTATTCCACCTTCTTCAATATGCGGCCGTCGACCGGCTACGAGACGCTGATCTACGATTGCCTGATCGGCGACCAGACCCTGTTCCAGCGCGCCGACAACATCGAAAACGGCTGGCGCGCCGTGCAGCCCTTCCTCGATGCCTGGCAAGACGCCGGGAAGGGCGCCACCGAGGTGCAAGGGTACCGGGCCGGCAGCGACGGCCCGCGCTGCGCGGATGCGCTGCTCGCGCGCGACGGCCGCAGCTGGCACAGGGCTGGCCCGATGGCTGCGCCAGCCTGATCCGGCACATCCCGCGTCGGGGTGCCAGTCCGTGCGCCTCGCGCCCCTAAATTTCTGGCCGCCGCCGCCGTTAGCCAAGACAGTGGCCCGTCATTGCAGCGTCGTCGCTCCGCACCGGCGCCAAAAGCGCCGCCGGAGCCGCGCTGCGGCGGGTCCAGGGACACGATCAACACCGCGCGGCACTTGCCCGCGCCTTGGCCGGACAAAGGAAGCGTATGAGCAGCGCGATGAGAGACATCGACGAACGGACCAACCTGACCAATAACAACCAGTTCGAGTTGTTGTTGTTCCGCCTGGGCGAATCCGACCAGTCCGCGCACAGCGAACTGTTCGGCATCAACGTCTTCAAGGTCCGCGAGATCCTGGTCATGCCCAAGGTCACCACCGTGGTCGGCGGCGGTCCCGCCATGCTCGGCATGGCCGACATCCGCGGCCAGGTCATTCCGGTCATCGACCTGCCCAAGCTGGTTGGCTGCAGCCCCAAGAGCGGCCTCAACATCCTGCTGGTGACCGAATACGCCCGCTCCACCCAGGGCTTCGCTGTCGAAGCCGTGGAAGAGATCGTGCGGCTCGAATGGAACCAGGTCGTCTCCGCCGAAACCAGCGTCAAGGGCGACCTGGTCACCAGCATCGCCAAGCTCGAAGCCGACAGCGACAACCCGCGCCTGGTGCAGGTGCTCGACGTCGAACAGATCCTGCGCGACGTGCTGCCGACCCGCCAGCCCGAAGTCGACCCCAAGACTGTCGGCCCGCAACTCAACCTGCGCCCCGGCACCAAGATCCTCGCCGCCGATGACTCCGCTTTTGCCCGCAGCCTGATCGAACAAGGCCTCAAGGCCATGGGCGTGCCCGTGCTGATGACCAAGACCGGCGAAGAAGCCTGGCAACAGCTCGGCGAGATCGCCGAGCACGCCAGCGCCAACGGCCGCACCGTGCAGGACGAAATCGCCCTGGTGCTGACCGACCTGGAAATGCCCGAGATGGACGGCTTCACGCTGACCCGCAAGATCAAGGGCGACGCCCGCTTCAAGTCGATCCCGGTGGTGATTCACTCCTCGCTGTCGGGTACCGCGAGCGAGGACCATGTGCGCAAGGTCGGGGCGGATGCGTATGTGTCTAAGTTCCTGGCCAAGGACCTCGCGGAAACCATCCGGAGCGTGTTGTCGCGTTGAGGTGAGGCGGCTGTATCCGCACTGCCGGGCTGGCCAGCAAGCGCGCCACTCCGGCTGGTGCGGCGCCGCCGCCTGATAGGCTCGGCCTTGCATCCGGCAAGGGCCGCTGCCAGATGCAGGGTGTGCAATATACCCGGCGGATTCATCGTCCGCCTTGACCGCCGGGACGCATGTGCGGGGCATGCCGCCCGATAGCAATAACGCCGGCCGAAGACCAGGCGCAGGCCGATCGACCTTATCGCGCGGCAATGGAAACTGGAGGGGCGAGATCCCTCGTGGCCGCAAGCGCACACCCGGCGGCGCGCATATCGAAGCGCAGGAGAAGGAGCGCGCGCATTTCGGTTTTGCGATGCCAGAGAAAGTGCACTACCACATCCGTTTCCTACTGCGCGCTTGCGGACCCATGCGACCATCGGCTACGTTAACTCCCTGGGCCGATGTGCCCGCTTCCGTGGGGGCCGATGATGAACAGGGTCATAGGACGCCTGGCCGTGCTCGTTGCCTTGGGCCTGTCTGCCTTCGAAGTGGCGCAGGCTTCCGACATCGACTGTAAGTCAGCGCCGGGCGGCGGATCGGTCCGCTGCGAAGATCAAAACGGCAAAGGGACGCGGTGTGCGCTGGCGAGCGGCGAGCGCCGGCGCAGCCAGCAGCTGCTCTGCGACAACGCGCAGCTCGCGACGCGCTATGAGCGCATGTACGCCGAGCAGCAGAAGCTGCTGCGGACCGGCGTCATCAACGATGCCGACGTCAACGCATGGCGCATCAAACGGGATGCCTGCGACTCCACGTCTTGTCTTGAAAGCCTTTACCACCAATGGTGGCGGTGGCGGGATAGCCCCCGCAGCAAGCCGGCGCAACCGTTGGCCCCGCCAAGCATAAGCGCTGCCGCGCCCGTGCCCGTGCCGCCAAAGCGGGAGCCGACACCGCCGGCGGTGGATCGGGAGACGCCCGCCCGGCCGCCTGTCATGCAGGAGAGCCTGCAGCCGGCCAAGCCGGCCGAGCCGGCCGTGCCCGTGCTGCCGGCAGCCGCTTCCTCCGAGACCTCGGCGGCGGCGGCAACGGAGAATGCCGCGCCGAAGCCTGCTTTGTCCGCCGTGGTTTCGCCGGCCTTGCTGACCGGCTTTGCCGCCTTCAGCATGGGCGCGGGTTTCCTGTGGAAACGCAGGCGGGATCGACGTGCCTCGCCAGAGCGCGAACAGCGTCCGGCCATCTCCGCGGCCATGGCGATCTTCTATGGCTTGCTGATCGTGAATGTCCTGCTGCTGCCGTTCACGCTGGGGCTGAGCTAGACGTCCCGGCGCCGACGTGGCGGCGTGGCGTCGTGAGCAGGCGGCGACAGATGCGCGAGCGCGAAGGCAAGGGTGCGTTCATGTCAGGACCGGCGATGCACTTGTCTTCGCAACGCCGGTTCGCGCGGCGCGCTGTCGTTCTTGGAGGCCGGAATGCGCAAGCTGTTTTTCACCACGGGATCGCCCTTCGCTCGTGCCGTGCGCATCGTGCTGGTGGAAAAGGGCCTGGATTTTGAACGGGTGGAGACCTTCACGACGCCCAGCGTGGAGGAGCGTGCGAAGATCACGCCAACCCTCCAGGTTCCCACCTTTGTCGACGGCGGACTCACGTTGTGGGACTCGGCCGTGATCATTGACTACCTCATGTCTCGCTATCCGGGTGCGGCCGCGCCGGCAGGCATGCCTCCCCTGGCGACCGACTACGTGCGCCCGGCGCAGGAATGGCACGACAAGCTCGTTCTCGCCACGCTGCAAACCTTCGGCGTGTCGACGACGACGGTGTCGCAATTGCAGTGGTCCGGCATCCGGCACGAAGAAAATGGCCACGCCGCCCGGTGCGCCATTCGCAACCAGCATCTTCTCGACTGGTTCGAGGCGCAGATAGCCGGCGCTGCCGACGGCTTTGTCCCTGGCGTGACCTCTGCGCAGGATATCCTCCTCACCTGTATTTGCCAGTTCATCGAGACCCGCCCGTTGCGGCTGTCCTGGCGCGCGCCAGATCGCCCAAAGCTCGCCTCGCTGGTTGCGCGAATGGAGAAGCGGCCATCCTTTGAGCAGGAAGCCGCGCTCTGGTGGGAGCCTGGTGTCACATACGCCACCGCCGCCGAGGTGGAGTGGGCGAGACACAAGACCATTCATGGCGGACCTGGCTTCAGCGAGTGGGCGTCACGGCGCGCCGACTGACAGATCGGTGCGCCAGGCGCTGGTGCCGTCAAGGATCATTCAAGCCGCGACTCAGGCAGCGACTCAGGCCGCGACTCAGGCCGCTACGCAAGCCCTGACGGCCGGAACCCGCAGCCCGACAGGCGACAACCGCCGCAGCCTGCCTTCCGGCTGGCTCCAGTGAAATTTGTGAACAGCTGTCGTAAATAATTCGAAAGCCATTTCCAACTTCTGGATGAGATCCCTTCACGTGCCGCATGCCTATGCTGATGCTGTCATGTCCGAAGAGAGCCGCCGCACAGGCTGATCTGGCAGCACACGCGCCGCCACCAACATCGCATTGCCCATGCCTGCCGTGCACTGAAGTCGGGTTCGTCGACGCTCCCGGGAACCTTCCAATCTGGAGACTTCCATGCCGGAAACCTTCGCGGGTACGATCGACGTCATCGTCGACATCAACCACGACAATCCCTTTGACGCGCTCACGGCATTCAATGCCGGCGTCAGGGCCGTCATTCACAAGGCTAGCGAGGGTGAAACCTTCCAGGATCCAAAGTACAGGAAGCGCCGCGACCAGGCCTTGGCGGCAGGGCTGCTGTGGGGCGCTTATCACTTCTCCAGCTCCCGCCCCGCAATCAAGCAGGCGGACAATTTCCTCGGTGCCGTGCAGTGGGGCGATCCGGCGGTAGACAACAGCAGGACGCTTTTCTGCCTCGACTTCGAGCCCAGTTCGAGCGGTCCTGACATGACGCTGGAGCAAGCCCATGCCTTCGTGACCAGGGTCAAGGAGAAGACGGGCCGCTGGCCGATGATCTATGGCGGCAATATGCTGCGGGATGCCGTGCAGGCGCATGGCGCCGACGCTATCCTCAAGAACTGCCCCCTCTGGTATGCGCGCTACAAGGACTTGCCGGTCGGGATTCCAATCGATACGTGGCCACGGTTCATCCTCTGGCAATATACCGACGGCAATGCGGGGCCACCTCCTCACGCGTTTCCCGGCATGGATGCCATCGATCGGGACTGCTATGCCGGCACGGCAGACGAATTGAAAGAAGAATGGCCTTTCCCGGACTATTTCAAGACCGCACCCGCGGCAACGGACCAGAACGCGTAGCCACCCACGCAGCGCAGCTTGTGGTCTTCTCCCTGAAGTGACAAGCCGCGTTCCGTGGATGCGGACGGGCGGGTCCCGGGTGACCGGTTCCGTGACGGCTCAGCCCTTGCGCTCTCCCTTCAGGCTTGTCAGATAGAGATACAGCGCGCGCACGTCGGTGTCGTTCAGCTGGCGCAGCGACGCGAAGGGCATGACCTGCAGGGCTGCGCCATCGGGCCGCTGGCCGCTCCTCAGCATGCGTTCGAAGGTGCCGGCGTCGGGATAGCGGGGCATGACCGAGCCGTCGCCGGGCGCGAGCCTGGGGGCGGCCGGCCACTCCGGCGGGGCACCGGGAATCTTGCCGCCAGCCAGCGTCGCGCGGTGGCAGCCTATGCACATATTGGCCACGTATGCGCCATGTTCGACCGTGACGCCATCGGGCACGGGCTGTCCGGGCGGGAGCGTGTGGTCGATCTTTGCCGCGGCGTCCTGCATCAGCCCGAAGCCATAGAGCACACGCACCGGCAGCGGCAGCTCAAGCACCGCGGCACCGCCCGGGGCAGGCGGCATGTGACGGACATAGGCGATCACTGCGGCGAGATCTTCGTCGGTCAGGCGATTGAAGTCCTCGCTCGGCATGACCATGAGCGGGCGGAGTTGCGGATTCACGCCGTGGCGGATGGCGAGAACCCAGTCGGCGGCTATGTAGTGCGACACCACGTTGCCGGGGCCGGGGCTGATATTCGGGCCGGCTATGCGCAGGCCCCTGCCGTCGTTTACGAACATGCGCCCGTTGCCTTGCGCGCCGTGGCAGTCGGCGCAGCCGCGCGAAGCGTAGAGGTAGCGGCCGCGCTCGATGGCTGCCGCGTCATCGCGGTAAGCCAGCGGCTGGACCACAATATCATCGATGCTGCGCTGCATCTTGCGGGCGGCGAGCCAGTCGCCGGCGAACACGATGACACCGGCGAGCATCGCCAATGCGACCACAGCAATACCGCCGCGTCGAAGCCAGGTACGGGTGCGGCTCACGGTGTCTTGGCTCCTGGGAGGGGTTGCTCATTCGTCACATGGCCCGGGCGCGTAGCCGGCTCCTGCGCGGTGCCGGCGCGGACGCACCTGGCTGCAATGGGTCACATGCAGCCCGAGCCYGTACTTTATCGACGGCTTCGGCGCTTCGCTCAGTGTGCTGGCGCACATAGCTTGCAGGGCTGGTGCCTTCTTGTTCGGGTAGTACAGCGACACCGAGCCGGCGTGCCGCAGCGGAGAAACTGCCGGTTTCGGCGCTATGGATGAATGACTCGAGGAGGTTGAGCGCTTCCATGCCGTCAGCTCATACCAACGGTTGAAGGTGATGATCCCGATTGCCGTCTACCGAGGTGGTGGCCAAAGTGACCATACTTGCTGCACACCCACTTTCGAATCGGAACAGAAATCATGACGTCTTCCCTCTCCGGCAAGGTTGCCTTCGTCACCGGCGGTGCGCGCGGCATCGGCGCGGCAGTCGTGCGCCGCCTGGCGCGCGATGGCGCCACCGTGGCCTTCACCTATCAAAGCTCGGCGGCCGCCGCGAGTGAACTGGTTGCGAGCATCGAAGCCGCGGGCGGCCGCGCGCTCGCGATCAGAGCCGACGTTGCCGACCCGGCATCGCTGAGCGGCGCCATCAACGACGCAGCGCATCGCCTGGGCAAGATCGATATCCTAGTGAACAACGCCGGCGTGCTGCTGATGGGCACGCTCGACAGCTTCTCGCTGGACGACTTCGACAAGACGCTGAATGTGAACGTCCGCGCCGTCTTCGTCGCCGCCAAGGCCGTGCTGCCGCATATGGGCGACGGCGGGCGCATCATCAATATCGGCAGCTGCAACGCCGAGCGCATGCCGTTTGCCGGCGGCAGCGCCTACGCGATGAGCAAGTCGGCATTGCGGGGACTGGTGCAGGGCCTGGCGCGCGACCTGGGCCCGAAAGGCATCACGGTCAACAATGTGCAGCCGGGCCCGACCAACACCGACATGAATCCCGAGTCCGGCGATTTCGCCGCCGCGCTGCACGGGTTGATGGCGCTGCAACGCCACGCCAGCGCCGACGAAATCGCGGGCATGGTGGCTTACGTGGCAAGCCCTGAAGCCGGCTTCGTGACCGGCGCGAGCCTGACCATCGACGGCGGCTTCAACGCCTGAGCGTCTTCACCTGAGCGCATCCCTTGCACGAGCCGCGCATGGCGCGCGGTTCGGTCCTACGCGAGACAAACATGAGCGACGTCACCGCATTCATCGTCCATCTGCCGGGCAAGCCAGAGCACCGCGAAGAAATCGAGGAAAAGCTGCTGCACGTGCTCGAAGAGATGTCGAAGGAGCCGGACTTCATCAATACCTATCTCCACCGCTCGGTGGAGGATCCGGATACGCTGGTCCTGTACGAGACATGGGCTTGCAGCGAGCACTATTTCAAGTCGCATCACCTGAGCCGGCCTTATCGCCAGGCCTATGAGGCGGCGCTGCCGCGCTTGCTGAAGGCCGCGCGCACGCTTGAGTTCCTGACGCCGGTGCGCAGCTATGTCAGCGATGCCAGGTGAGCTTGTTCAGCCGAGATTGTTCAGCTGAGCAGGTACCTGTTCTGGCGCCCGCCAGCGTACTGGGTCCTGGCCAGCTCCAGGATCTGCTCGCGGTGCCGGTCGAAGGCCGCGAGCACTTCGCGCTCGGCCTGGCCCATCGCGGGATCCAGGCTGGCGAGCATGGCATCGCCCACCAGGAATGTGATCTCGCGTGCGTTGTCGTAGCCCCAGAACCACACACAATGCTTGGCGGCATCGTAGCTGCGGCTCGGGTTGGGAAAACTGAGTGCCATATTGCACCTCGGCTGACCAGGCACGTGCGTGCCCGGAGGTTTGTCGCCCAAGGGGCCAGGGAGAACGAGATGCCCGCAGGGGCAAGGCCATGACGGTGTGGCGAATGCGGTTCCGTCCCTGGGCCGTCTGCACGCGCGCAAGCACCCTTGGTGCCGGCGCGTGATGAAGTTATTGCTTGAAGCTGCCGTCGCCAAGATCCGCTATCTGTCTGCTTTGCGGATCAAACTGACCGGGCTGCGCGGTCCGGCGGGCTTCATCGGGTTGCTCAGGCCGGCGTTTTCCCGCTGTGTGCGGGGGGCGCGCCGGGGCTGGCGGTACTGAGACATACTTCATGGATACCTTTTCGATAATCGAGCTTGTGGTTATGTCACGCTTGCATCATAGGCTCTTGTGCTGGCCCACCCCAAACTGTGTTACTCGACGGTGTGTGCAGGCGACGACATCAACGGCGCGCACCGGTGCCGCCTGCACTCGCGCATCACCCCGCCGGCGACTAGTGCCGGCGCGCTGAGGCGTCGTCGTGGGCGGGCGGATCGAGCCAATAGCCGGGGTGCCCGTAGTACTGGTGAATGCCCGCTTCCTGTCGGCGGTCCAGGCGGACTTCGTCGTCATAGCGCGGCGCGCCCTTCAGGGTCTCGCGGGTGAGGTCGAGCGACACCATCGCGTCCGGCCAGTTCACGCCCTGGATGGCCTTCACGGGAATGATGACCCGGTCGCCCAGCAGCCAGTTACTGATGCTGGCGATGATGTAGCGCATTGCCCAGGTGTGTACGTCGACGAGCAGGCTGTCCATGTGGCCGATATCGCCGTCCCGGGCGTGAACCCCGTAGTGCGACATCGCCTGCGCGCTGCGCAGGGAGGCGTCGGCGGCTTCCCCCTGCTTGTGCTCCAGCACCTGCGATCTTGCGAGCGTCAGGTGGATGACGTCATCCATCCAGTCCGAGCGTGCGATGGCCTTGGACGCGACCATGACCGGCTGGCTGGAGCGCTTGCTGCCGGCTTCCACGCGCAGATAGCGGACCACCCATGCCTGTTCGTCGAAGAGGAGGTCTTTCACCGCGCCGATATCGGCGTCTGTCGCGCGAACGGGGTAGCTTTCCAGTTCCTCGATGCTGCGTAGCATGTCTCGTCCTCCTGCGGGCTCGGCGTGTTCGCAAGCGCGCCCTGCGCATGCAAGTGTCGGGAGCACGGTGCCCGGTGGGCATTTCGCCCACCTGTTGGCGAATGCTGCCGGGTTCCGGCCGGGTTGTCGGTACGATGGCGGACAGGCACGCGCCCGCCGCTGGCACTCATCTCTTCCATGGCGCGCCGGCAGCGCGGGAATACATCCCGGCGCGCCGGCCACCGTTGCTCAGACGGCTGGCAAGTCCGGCAGCAGGCGATCGAATTCCCTCCTCACCACGGCGTAGCATTCGCACGCATGTCTTTCGAGCGCCGGCCGGTCGATTACCGCGATATGTCCATGGCTGTAGCGGATCAGGCCGGCGTTCTGCAGCTTGAGCGCCGCCTCGGTGACGCCGGAGCGCCTGACACCGAGCATGTTGGAGATCAGTTCCTGCGTCATCGTCAGCTCGTTGGTCGGCAGGCGGTCAATGCTGAGCAGCAGCCAGCGGCAGAGTTGCTGCTCGATCGAGTGATGCCGGTTGCAGACCGCGGTCTGGGCCATCTGCGTGATCAGTGCCTGCGTGTAGCGCAACAGCAGGCGTTGTACGGGGCCGCCACGCGCGAATTCCTGCTTCAGCAGCTTTGCATTCAACTTGTACCCGATACCCGCGCTTTGCACGATGGCCCGGCTCGGCGTGGTTTCGCCGCCCATGAACAGCGCGATCCCGACGATACCCTCATTGCCGACGATGGCGATCTCGGCAGATGCGCCATCTTCCATCACATAGAGCAACGATACGATCGCCGTGGTGGGAAAGTACACATTCCCGAGCTGGTCGCCCGACTCGTAGACGACATAGCCCAGGGGCAGTTCGGTCAGCACGAGGTGCGGTGCGATGCGCAACCAGTCTGCTTCGGGAAGCACCGCAAGCAGGCGGTTGGCCTTCGGGTCGTGCTGGGCACTCATGTCAGGCCTCCAAAGCCGGCTGGACGGGGCCTGCCGGTGTGCTTGCGGCAGGCCTCCGGATCGTCTGGCGGGCACGTCGGACACATGCCCCCTCTAGGAATATAGACGGGACATATGTCAGCGCATTGGCAATGATGGCGCGTTCGCGCCGAAGGTGGGGTAGCTGACCTGCGCCGGCGCGGGGCGCCGCCGCGAACACTTTGCCGATCGGGGGCCGGACAAAGCGCGCCCGCCAGGCGGAAAAATCGCTGGCAATCGCTGGCATCAGATGGCAAGCCCCCGGCGCGGTGGCCGGGGGCTCAGGCGCCCGGAAGGGCGGTACTGCGTGCAGGCACCTTTGCGCGGCCCGCTGCGCTCGCGGCGCCCCGGCGGGGCGGCCACGCTAGGCCCAGCGCAAGCCCGGCAAGACCTCATTGCGCTCCTCGATGCTCTCGCCGCCCAGTTCACCGACCATCCGCTTGACGGTGTCCTTGGTCGCCCTGGCGCAACTGGTGACCAGCAGCATCTCGCCTGGCGCCAGGCTGGCGCGTTGCCGGGCGATCCCGCCACGGCGGATCAGCCCGCCCAGCCATCGTCCCAGCCACCAGCCGGCCAGGGCGCCCATGGCGCCTGCCGCCACGCAGGCCAGCACGGTGGCCAGCGTGCCGGCGGAAGTCCCCAGGCGCAAGGTCCCGTAGATCGCCAGCGCGGCGCCGGCCAGGATGCCCGCAATCTCCCATTCGCCGCGGTATGTGGTCTGGGTGGCGTCGGCTTTCTGCAGTCCTTCGAGCGCCTGGTCGTCACGCTGGATGAACCATGGGCCTTTGATGAGCGAGGGGGAAAGGGGCAATTCGCAAAGGCCCGCTTGAATCTTCCTTGCGGCCACGGCGTCGCGAAGCCGGAAGTACAGTACGGTGCGCATGATTCTTTACCTCGCAGGCAAGCTGGTTTGCACCGGATCGAAGGCGAGCCGGCAGCGGGCGCGATCATGCCGGCATCTCATGGCCCGCCGGCGCGATTGAGAAGCCCGGCCGGGAAACCGCGCGGATCCGCGAACGGTCCTGGCGATGCTTCACAAAACGACACTGACACCGATCCGGTGCGCAGTCGGTACGATGGCGAACACGGAACCCGGCATCCGGGCGCCGGCCGGCCTGCATGTTTCAGGCCGCCATCCCGAGGAACTGCTGCAGCTCCGGCGTGGCCGGCCTGGCGAAGAGTTCCTCGGGCGGACCCGCCTCATGCACGCGGCCCTGGTGCATGAACACGACCCGGTTGCAGACTTCGCGCGCGAAGCGCATCTCGTGCGTCACCATCACCAGCGTCATGCCTTCGCGCGCCAGTTGCCGCACCACGTTCAGCACTTCCACCACCAGCTCGGGATCCAGCGCCGAGGTGATTTCGTCGCACAGCAGCGCGCGCGGCTGCATCGCCAGCGCGCGCGCGATGGCCACGCGCTGTTGCTGTCCGCCGGAGAGCTGGTCGGGGTAGCTGTCGAATTTCTCCGCCAGCGCCACCTTGGCCAGGCATTCGCGCGCGCGGGCGAGGGCTTCTGACTCGCTGGCGCCGCCGGCCACGGTGGGGGCCAGCATGACGTTGCGCCCGGCGCTCAGATGCGGGAACAGGTTGAACTGCTGGAAGATCATGCCGACCTTGCGGCGCAGCACGCGCAGCTCGAGCTCGCTCGTGCCGAGCTTGGCGCCGGCCACGGAGATATTGCCTTCGTCGATGCTTTCCAGGCCGTTGATGCAGCGTAGCAGCGTGCTTTTGCCCGAGCCGCTCTTGCCGATGATGGCGATGACCTCGCCCGGATCGATCTTGAGATCGATGCCCTTGAGCACTTCGTTGGCGCCGAAGCGCTTTTTCACGTTTTCAATGGCGATGAGCGACATTGAGCTTCCTTTCCAGGTGACGGCTGTAGCGGGACAGGGGCCAGCACAGCGCGAAATAGATCAGTGCGACCAGCGCGTAGACGGTGAAGGGGCTGAAGGTGGCGTTGGTGATCACGGTGCCGGCCTTGGACAGCTCGACAAAGCCGATGATGGAGGCCAGCGCGGTGCCCTTGACGATCTGCACGACGAAGCCGACGGTGGGCGCAATGGCGATGCGCAGCGCCTGCGGCAGGATCACGTAGCGCATCTGCTGCAGATGTCCCAGCGAGAGGCAGCCGGCGGCTTCCCACTGGCCCTTGGGGATGGCTTCGACGCAGCCGCGCCAGATCTCGGCCAGGTAGGCGCCGGACCACAGCGAGAGCGCCAGGCCGGCAGCGAGCCAGGCGGGAATCTCCACGCCGAACAGCGCCAGCCCGAAGAAGGCGAGGAAGAGCTGCATCAGCAGCGGCGTGCCCTGGAAGACCTCGATGAAGCCCCAGGCGGCGCGGCGCAACGGCGCGCGCCGGCTGATGCGCATGAGCAGCACCAGCAGGCCGGTCACGGCGCCGCCGGCAAAGGCCGCCAGCGACAGCACCACGGTCCAGCGCGCCGCCAGCAGCAGGTTGCGCAGGATGTCCCACGTTGAAAAATCGGTCATCGGGCTCTCCGGAACAGCGCGCCGCCGATGCCGCGCAGCACCTGGCGCAGGCCGATGGCCAGCAGCAGGTAGATGCCGGTGGTCAGCAGGTAGACCTCGAAGGCGCGGAAGTTGCGGCCCTGGACGAAGTTGGCGGCGAAGGTGAGGTCCTCGGCGGCGATCTGGGAGCAGACCGCGGAGCCGAGCATCACGATCACCACCTGGCTCGACAGCGCGGGCCAGATCTTGCGCAAGGCGGGTAGCAGCACCACGTGGCGGAACACCTGGAAGGGGGCCATGGCAAGGCTGGCGCCGGCTTCGAACTGCCCGCGCGGCACGGCGGCAATGCCTGCGCGCACGATCTCCGCGCTGTATGCGCCGAGGTTGATCACCATGGCCAGGATGGCCGAGGTCATTTCTCCCAGGTGGATGCCGGCGCTGGGCAGGCCGAAGAAGATAAAGAAGAGCTGGATCAGGAACGGCGTGTTGCGGATCAGTTCCACATAGCCGCCGGCGATCGCCGCCAGCCAGGCCGGTCCCTGGGTGCGCGCCCACGCGCAGCCGATGCCCAGGGCTACCCCGAGCAGGCCGCCCACGGCGGTGAGTTCGGCCGTGACGGCGACGCCGTGCGCGAACACGCCGGCGTAGTCGAAGGCCGAGAGAAAGTCGAATTGATAGGACATGCGATGCCGTAGTTGGGCGCGCCGCCAGGAGGCGCGCGTGAGCGCGGGCCTTGCTTGGCTGGCGCCCCGGTGGATCCGGAGCGCCAGGGCTTCAGGGTTTCACGACTTCAGGACATCAAAGCGTGGCCGGCAGCGGCATGCCGAGCCACTTCACGGTCAGGGTGTTGAGCTCGCCGTCCTTCTTGGCTTCGCCCAGGATGGCGTTGACCCTGGCCTGCAGCTTCGGCTCGCCCTTGTTCAGGCCGATGAAACACGGCGAGTTCTTGATCAGGAACTTGGGCTCGGGCTTCTTGGGCGGATTCCTGGCAAGGATGGCGGCGGCCACCACGTTGCCGGTGGCCACCAGCTGCACCTGGCCCGAGAGGAAGGCGCTGATGGTGCCGTTGTTGTCTTCGTAGCGTTTGATGGTGGCGGTGGGCGGTGCCACCTTGCTCAGCTCCAGGTCTTCCACCGCGCCGCGCGTCACGCCCACGGTCTTGCCGGCGAGTTCGGCTGCGCTGGCGACCTTCTGGTCGGCCGGGCCGAACACGCCGTTGTAGAAGGGGGCGTAGGCCTCGCTGAAGTCGATGGCCTTCTCGCGCTCGGGGTTCTTGCCCATGCTGGAGATCACCAGGTCCACCTTCCTGGTCTGCAGGTAAGGCACGCGGTTGGTGCTGGTCACCGGTACCAGTTCCAGCTTGACGCCCATCTTCCTGGCGATCAGCGCGGCCACGTCGATGTCCAGGCCTTGCGGCTTCATGTCGGCGCTGACCGAACCGAAGGGCGGGAAGTCCTGCGGCACCGCAACCTTGAGCACGCCGGCCTTGACCACGTCGTCGAGCGCTTCGGCGCTGGCGGCGCGCATGGTGAACGCGAGGGCGGTGGCGCCAAGGCCGAGGAGGATTCTGGAGAGCTTCATTGCGTGTCCTTGCTAGCTTGCCGTTTGGGTTGGGTGAAGAGGAAATCGGAAATCGGTCGGAGGGCGGGCGCTCACGCGCCATGCCCGAGCGGGCGCAGCGCCTGGCGCAGCGGATCGGGCCGGTCGTCCGGCGTGGCCGCGCTCAGCCCGGCCTCCACGTGGCCGAGGTGCGCGTCCATCAGGGCGATGGCTTGTTCGGTGTCGCCGCGGGCCAGTGCCGCCACGATCTGCGCATGGTCCGCGCACGAGGCATGGGCCTGGTGGCTGGACTGGTAGCGCATGGCGATCAGGGTGGTGCGCGCGGTCAGGTCGCGCAGCGTATCGGCCAGCAGCACATTGCCCGCGCATTCGCCCAGGCAGACATGGAAGTCGCCCAGCAGGTAGCTGCGCAGGGCTGCGTCGTCGGCGCGCAGTGCGCGCTCTTCCTGCGCCACGTGTTCCTGCAGGCGGCGGATGGCTTGCGCGGTCAGCGGCGGGGCGTAGCGCAGCAGGCCGAGTTCGATGGCGCGCCGCGCGGCAAAGGCCTGCCGGGCTTCCTGCCGCGAGGGCTCGATCACGAACCAGCCGCGCCGGGCCGACACCGTGACGATGCCGCGCGCGGCCAGCCGCGTGAGCGCTTCACGCACCAGCGTGCGGCTCACACCGAACAGGCCGGCCAGCGCTTGCTCGCCGAGCCGCGTGCCGGGTGCCAGGCGCTGGGCCAGGATCGATTGGGTGATGCGCTCGGCGATCTCGGCCGAAGACGCGGTGCGGGCCGCATCGCCACCGCCGCCGCGAAGCGCGGACGGCAGGGCGGAGTCGTGGTCGAGAACTGGCGTGGAGAAGGTCATGCCAGGCTGTCATGCAATAGGTATGCCAGCCTGATATACAAGCGCCGTGCGCATGTTTTGTACGCAAACATGGCATGCGCTGCATGTGGCCGCGCACCAGTCGGGCGCAGCGGGGGATGCATCGGCGGGCGCGGTGCACGCCGATGGTGCGCCCGCGCCCGCGGCGGCCAGGTCCTACCAGCCGCCGCCCAGCGCCCGGAAGGTGGCCACCGCGGCACGCGCATTGTCGGCATGCACGCGTGCCTGCTGGTCGCGCGCAGCCAGCAGCTGGCGCTCCTCGTCCAGCACTTCGAACAGGCTCACCGCGCCGCCCTTGTAGGCATCCTCGGAGGCGCCGCGCGCGCGCACGTGGGCGTCGATCTCGGTGGTGAGCTCCTTGCCCTGCGATTCCAGCTCGGTGAGCGTGACGACGGCGTTTTCCACGTCTTCGGTGGCGCGCAGCATGGCCTTGCGATAGTTGACCAGCGCCTCGGCGTTGGCGCCCCTGGCCTGCGCCACTTCGGCATCGACCCGCCCGAAATCGAACAGGCGCCAGCGCAGGCCGGCCACCGCCGCTGGCTGGAAGGCCGCGGCGGAGAACAGCTTGCCGGTGCTGAGGCTCTCGAAACCGAGCAGGGCGGACAGCGACAGCTTGGGGTAGTACTCCGCGGTGGCCGCGCCGATGCGCGCGCTGCTGGCCGCCAGCCGGCGTTCGGCGGCAATCACGTCGGGACGGCGGCGCAGCAGGTCCGCGGGGCCTTGCGCCACCGAGATGGCGGGCACGGCCAGGCTGGCTTTTCCTCCGGGGCCGGCCAGTTCCGCGGCGTAGGTGCCGGGCTGCGCGCCCATCAGCACATCCAGCCGGTTGAGCTGGGTCTGCAGCTCGATGCGCAGCGGCGGGATGGTGACGCGCGCCTGCGCCACTAGCGCTTCGGCCTGCGCGACTTCGCGGCTGGAGGACAGGCCGTCGTTCAGGCGCAGGCGCACCAGTTCGAGCAGCTTGCCGTTGGTATCGACTTGTTCCTGCGCGATGGCGATGCGCTGCTGCGCGCCGCGCACGCGGAAATAGGCATCGGCGGCTTCGGCGGCAACCGAGACGCGCACGCCGAGTTGCTCCGCCTGCGCGGCCTGGGCTTCGGCGTCGGCCGCTTCGGCGCCGCGCCGCAGGCCGCCGAACAGGTCGATCTCCCAGCTCGCGCCGGCACCGACGTCATAGAGCGTGGGATTGCGGTTGTAGCCGGGGAACTGACTGGCGATCTTGCCAAGCGGGCTTTCCAGCGACTGGCGCTCCTTTACGGCCTGGGCCGACAGGCTGCCTTGCGGCAGCAACTGCGCACCGGCTTCGGCCGCCGCCGCGCGGGCCTGCTGCACGCGCGCCAGCGAGGCGGCCAGGTCCAGGTTCTGGTCGAGCGCGCGCTGCACGATGCGGGTCAGCACGGGATCGTCGAAGCCGGTCCACCAGCTATCCAGCGCCGGTGCCGGCAGCCTGGTTTCACGCGCGGCGAGCGCGTCTGCCTGCGCATAGCCCGCCGTGGTGGGAACGGCGGGCTGCCGGTAGTCCGGCCCCACCGCGGCGCAGGCCGCGAGACCTGCAGCGGCCAGGGCGGCCGCTGCCAGCCTGGCGTAGCCGAACGCCGGTGTCCGGGGTGACTTGAGCCCGGGGCGGGGCGAGGTTCGATCCATATCCATCTCCTTCTGCGAATCTGCAGCGCGGCGTCTTCGGCGCCTCGCAAACTTTGATCAACAAGTTACTTGCATGATGATATCTACCACTCTATACTAACTTTCATATTGATAGCAACATGATTTTCGGAGGCCGAGAATATGCGGAAAACACCGCTCGATACCGCCCCTTGTCCCATTTCCCGCAGCCTGGCGCGGGTGGGTGAGTCGTGGAGCATCCTGATCCTGCGCGAGGCCTTCTACGGCACCCGCCGCTTCGACGATTTCCAGGTGCAGCTGGGCATCGCGCCCAACATGCTGTCCCGGCGGCTCGAGTCGCTGGTGGCCGAAGGCCTGCTGGAGCGGCGCCAGTATTGCGAGCGGCCGCCGCGCTTCGAATACCTGCTGACGCCGCGCGGCCGCGAATTCTGGCCCGTGCTGCTGGCGCTGCTGAACTGGGGCAACCGTCACTACGCGCCCGAAGGCGAGACCGTGGTGCTGGTGGACCGCCACAGCGGCGCCACCGTCACGCCGATCCTGGTGGACGCCGCCAACGGGCGCCCCATTACGGAAGCAGACCATTTCGTCACGGCCGGACCGGCCGCGAGCGAGCGCCTGCGCTTCCGCCTGGCGAGGTCGGATGGCGCGCGCGCCGCCGCCTGCCCCGGCACCGCCACCGGCGCCGCAACCATCCCCGGCGACCCGCAGACCGCGGGCGTCATCTGAACGTGCAAGCAAGAGGAAGTGTCATGACCAGCGAAATCGCCGCCGACCGTGCCGGCTCGGATCCCGTTTCCGTCTCGAAACCCCGCATCAGCCGCAAGCGAGCTGTCGTGACCGGCGTGCTCGTCGCGGCCGGTGTCGGCCTGGCCGTCTACGGCCAGCACTGGTGGACCGAGGGGCGTTTCCTGCAGAGCACGGACGACGCTTATATCGGCGGCGAGGTCACCGTGGTCGCGCCCAAGGTGGCGGGCTACCTGGCCGAAGTGCGCGTGACGGACAACCAGCAGGTGCATGCCGGCGACCTGCTGGCCCGCATCGACGACCGCGACTACCGCGCCGCGCTGGCCAAGGCCGAAGGCGCGGTGGCCGCGCAGCAGGCGCTGCTGGCCAACCTGGATGCCACGCGCGCCCTGCAGGAGGCCGTGATCGGGCAGGCCCGCGCCGCGGTGACGGCGGTGGATGCCGATACCGTGCGCGCCCGCGAGGACCAGGCGCGCTACCAGAGCCTGGCGGCCAAGTCGGCGGTGTCGTTGCAGAGCTCGCAGAAAGCGGATTCGGATTTCAAGCAGTCGCTGGCCAATACGCAGAAGGCGCAGGCCAGCCTGCTGGCCGCGCAGCGCCAGGTGGACGTGATCGCCACGCAGAAGCAGCAGGCCCAGGCGGCGCTGGCGCAGGCCATTGCCGAGCGCGATATCGCACGCCTGAACCTCGGATACACCGAGCTGCGCGCGCCCATCGACGGCACCGTGGGCAACCGGCGCGCGCGCGTCGGCGCCTATGCCGCCAGCGGCACGCAACTGCTGTCGCTGGTGCCGGCGCGCGGCCTGTGGGTCGATGCCAACTTCAAGGAAGGCCAGCTGGCCCGGCTGCGCCCGGGCATGCGGGCCACGGTGGAGGCGGACGTGCTGCCCGGGCAGGTGTTCCATGGCCGCGTGACCAGCCTGGCGCCCGCCACCGGCGCGCAGTTCAGCGTGCTGCCCCCGGAAAACGCCACCGGCAACTTCACCAAGATCGTGCAGCGCGTGCCGGTGCGCATCATGCTCGACGAGACCGACACCAAGCTGGCCATGCTGCGTCCCGGCCTGTCCGTGGTGGCGGAGGTCGATTCCCGCGCCGACGCACAGGTGCAGCAATGAGCGGCGCCGCGCTGGCGGACGCGCAGCCCGGCGCCGCCGCCGGGCAATCCGCGCCGGTCCGCCCGCCCGCAGGGTTGCCGGACTTCTCGCCGGCGTCGATGACCACCGGCGCCAAGGTGTTCGCCTTCGCCACCATGTGCGTGGGCATGTTCATCGCGCTGCTGGACATCCAGATCGTCTCGGCCTCGCTGCGCGACATTGGCGGCGGGCTGTCGGCAGGCACCGATGAAACCGTGTGGGTGCAGACCAGCTACCTGATCGCGGAGATCATCGTCATCCCGCTGTCGGGCTGGCTGGCGCGCGTGATGTCCACGCGCTGGCTGTTCGCGGCGTCGGCCGCCGGCTTCACGGTGGCAAGCCTGCTGTGCGGCATCGCCTGGAACATCCAGAGCATGATCGCCTTCCGCGCCATGCAGGGCTTCCTGGGCGGCTCGATGATCCCGCTGGTGTTCACCACCGCCTTCATGTTCTTCACCGGCAAGCAGCGCGTGATCGCCGCGGCCACCATCGGCGGCCTGGCCTCGCTGGCGCCCACGCTCGGGCCCACCGTGGGCGGCTGGATCACGGACCACTTCTCCTGGCACTGGCTGTTCTTCATCAACCTCGTGCCGGGCATCTTCGTCATGATCGCGGTGCCGATGTTCGTGCGCGTGGACCGGCCCAACTGGTCGCTGGTGCGCGGCGCCGACTACCTCGGCATGACGCTGATGGCGCTGTTCCTCGGCTGCCTGGAGTACACGCTGGAAGAGGGCCCGCGCTGGGACTGGTTCGGCGACGACACCGTCCGCGCCACGGCGTGGATCGCCGCGCTGGCCAGCGTCGGCTTCGTGTGGCGCAGCCTGACCTACGCGAACCCGGTGGTGGACCTGCGCGCGCTCAAGGACCGCAACTTCGCGCTGGGCTGCTTCTTCTCCTTCATCGCCGGCGTGGGCATCTTCGCCACCATCTACCTGACGCCGCTGTTCCTGGGGCACGTGCGCGGCTTCAGCGCGCTGCAGATCGGGCTGGCGGTGTTCTCCACCGGCGTCTTCCAGGTCATGTCGATCCCGGTCTATGCCTTCTTCGCCAACCGCGTGGACCTGCGCTGGCTGCTGATGGTCGGGCTGGCCTGCTTTGCCTTCTCGATGTGGCAGTTCGCGCCGATCACCAGCGACTGGGGTGCCGAACAATTGCTGCTGCCGCAGGCCTTCCGCGGCATGGCGCAGCAGTTCGCGGTGGCGCCGGTGGTCACGCTGACGCTGGGCGCGCTGCCGCCGGACCGGCTCAAGCTGGCCTCGGGGCTGTTCAACCTGATGCGCAACCTGGGCGGCGCGATCGGCATCGCGGTCTGCGCCACCATCCTCAACGACCGCACCAACCTGCATTTCCTGCGGCTGGCCGAGCACCTCAACGCCGGCAACGAGGCCATGGCCGCGCTGCTGCAGTCGGCCAGCAGCAATATGGCTGCGTGGGGCTTCGACGCGCAAGGGGCGCAGTCCGCCGCCATCAGGCAGTTGTGGGCGCTGGCCTACCGCGAGGCGCAGACGCAGACCTTCGCCGATATCTTCATCGTCATCCTGGTGTGCTTCGTCATCGCCACAGCCATGGTGCCGCTGATGCACAAGGTGGCGCCGCCCAAGGCGCCGTCGGCCGATGCGCACTGAACGCGGCCAGGCGCAACGTCATCCATGCAAGGGACAACAACCATGCTCAAACGCCATCTGATTGCACTCGCCGGCGTGGCGCTGCTTGCCGGCGGCCTGGCCCCGGCGCGCGCCGGCGGGGACCGGCCGCAAAGCGGCAGCATCGCCTGCAGCCGTGCCGACAATATGTACTGCCGCGTGCCGCCCCGGCCCGGCGCGCCGCCGCCCAGGCCGGGGGCGGCGCGCGACCGGCCGGCTTCCTGAAACCGTAGGCGGCCGCCATTTTGGCTATCATGGTGAAAGTATCGTGATGCCAGCGGAGCCGTCGACCATGCAGAGAAAGACCTTCAGGGATATGCAATGCCCCATCGCCCGTGGCCTGGAACGGGTCGGCGAGTGGTGGAGCATGCTGCTGATGCGCGAGGCGTTCTACGGCTCGCGGCGTTTCGACGACTTCCAGAGGAACCTGGAGATCGCCCCCAATATGCTCACGCGCCGGCTGACGGCGTTGGTGGACGAGGGGCTGCTCGAGCGGCGCCAGTACTCGGAAAAGCCGCCGCGCTACGAATACGTGCTGACCCCGGTCGGGCACGATTTCCTGCCGGTGCTGCTGGCCATGCTGGCCTGGGGCAACAAGCACTTCGCGCCGGAAGGGCCGAGCGTGGAGCTGGTCGACAAGGACACCGGCAAGGCGGTCGAGCCAGTGCTGGTGGACCGCGGCACCGGCGAGCCCCTGAGCTTTGCGCGACATGCGCTGGTGCCGGGGCCGGCCGCGCAAGAGGGGATGCGCAGGCGGCTCGCCGCCGCGCAGGATTTTTTGTCCGGCGCCGAGCAGGCGCCGGACGAAGTTGCAGGGGAGGTCTAGCAGGCCGCGCGGCTGCCGCGCACCGTGCCCGCGCGGGCCTCCGCATCCGTTTGTTTCATTCATTTCATCGAAGCGGGGAACGTCATGAAGATTCTGGTCCTGGGCGCGGGCGCCATGGGCGGTTATTACGGCGGCCGCCTGCAGCAGGCTGGCGCGGATGTCACATTCCTGGTGCGGCCGCGGCGCGCCGAGGTGCTGGCCCGCGATGGCCTGGTGGTGCGCAGCGAGCTAGGCGATATCCGCACCGCCGTGAAGACGGTGCAGGCCGGCGATGTGGGCCCGGACTACGACCTGGTGCTGCTGGCCTGCAAGACCTACGACCTCGAAAGCGCCATGCAGGCGCTCGGTCCGGCGCTGGACGAGCGCGGCAACGGCACGGCCATACTGCCGCTGGTCAACGGCCTGCGCGCCTACGAAACGCTGGACGCGCGCTATGGCCGCGAACGCGTGCTGGGCGGCGTTTCCTACATCGCCACCACGCTCGAAGCTGGGGGCGCGGTGGTGCACCAGGGCGCCGGCGACAGACTGGTGGTGGGCGCGCGCGCCGAGGCCGCGCAGCCCCTGGCCCGCGCTTTCCATGAACTGGCCGCGGCCACGCCCGGCACGCGCGAGCTGTCGGCCAACGTCGACCAGGCGCTGTGGAACAAGTGGGTGATGATCGCGTCGGGCGCGCTGATGACCTGCCTGATGCGCGGCACGGTGGGCGAGATCGTGAAGACCGACGACGGCCGCGCACTGATGCAGCAGGCCATGGACGAATGCGCCACAGTGGCGCGGCTGTCGGGCCATGCGCTGCCCGAGCCGGTGCACAAGGCGATGGTCGAGCGGCTGCTGGACGCCAACTCGCCGTGGGCGGCCTCGATGATGCGCGATATCGCCCAGGGTGCGCCGCGCCTGGAAGCGCGCGACATCGTTGGCGACATGGCCAGCCGCGCCGAGCGCTTCGGGCACGCCGTGCCGCTGGTGCGCACTGCCTACGCCCACCTGCAGGTCTACGAGGCCCGGCAGGCCCCCCACGCCGCCGCCTGAGGCGCCGCTATCCCGCTGCAGCCGCCGCCTGCGCGACGGCGGCGCTGCGCCGCTCGCGCGCGGCCAGCCTGAACGCGCCCGGGCCCACGCCGAAATACGCCTTGAAGGCGCGCCCGAAGGCCGCCTCGGAAGCGTAGCCGCATTGTTCGCCGATATTGGCCGCGGACTCGCGGTCCTGGGTCAGCAGGCGGGCCGCCAATTCCATGCGCAAGGTGGTGACGAACTGCAGCGGCGTCTCGCCGCTGAGCTGCGTGAAGCGCCGTGCGAACGTGGCGCGCGACACATTGCACACCTGTGCCAGCGATTCCACCGACCACGGCTCGGCTGGCGCCTTCAGCACCGCGTCCACGGCCCGCGCCATGCGCGCGTCCGCCATCAGCGCCAGCACGCTGTGGGTCACGCCGCCCTGCGCGATCAGGGCGCGCAGCAGCAAGGTCAGCAGCGCCGTGGAGAGCTGCCCGATCACCGCGGTGCCGCCCGGCTCGGGTGCCTGCGCCTCGTTGCGCATCATGCCGATCATGGCATCCAGCCACGCGCAGTCGGCGCGCCCCGCGGTGGATATGCGCAGCACCGGCGGCAGGTGGCGCAGCAGCATGGTGCCCGGCAGGCCCAGCACGAAGGTGCCGCACAGCAGGTCCAGCTCAGGCCCTTCGCCCGGGATCCTCACCTCGGTCAGCATGCCGTTGAAGTGTGTCTGCCGCTCGCCCGGGGCGGCCTGGTCCCCGCCCTTGCCGGTATTGGCCCGCAGGCTGCGCAGCGTATGCGCGCTGCCGTGCGGAAACAGCAGCACATCGCCGGCATCCAGCGTCATTTCCTTCTTTCCGGCCTCGGCGATCGCCTGCCCTTCGAGGATGATGTGATAGGGCAGGTGTCCCGGCGGCGCCAGCACATGGTCCACCCGCCAGACGCCGGCAAAGTGGCAATGCAGGTCGACGGTTCCGGCGGGCGCCAGCATGCGGACGAGTTCGGTCAGGCTGTCCATGGCTTCGGGAGGGTAGAGGGTCCGGGCGAGGTGAGCTTGCTTGAGACGTTTGGGCAAGATATTGCGATCATTATATGCGGTAACGCGCAGTTTGGGCGCCTAGACTTCAGTCCATGGAAGCCGCGCAACAAACACCGCGCGGTCCATCAACCAACGCAAAGGAGTCCGTCATGTCCCGTCTTCACACCATCGCCCTCGACGAAGCCACTGGCCAGACCGCCGAATTGTTCGGCGCCATCAAGAAGGCCATCGGCAAGGTACCCAACGCCTACCTGACCATCGGCAGCAATGCCCCGGCCGTGCTGGCCAACGCGCTGCAGACTGGTGCGCTGCTGCAGAAGAATTCCACGCTGAGCGCGCGCGAAGTCGAAGCCATCAACCTCGCCGTCAGCGAAGCCTCGGGTTGTGACTATTGCGTGGCCGCGCACACCATGACCGGCAAGATGGCCGGCTACAGCACCGAGCAGACCCGCGCGCTGCGCGCCGGCGCCTACGCCGAGGACGGCAAGATCGACGCGCTGGTCCGCTTTGCGCTGACCCTCGTCAAGACCAGCGGCACGCTGCCCGCCAGCGCCGTGGCCGATGTGCGCGAAGCCGGCTACAGCGACCGCCAGATCATTGAGAGCATCCAGGCCGTCAGCGCGATCCTGTTCACCAATATGGTCAACCGCGTCAACGATACGGTGGTGGATTTCCCGAAGGTGGCGTGAGCAGGGCGGGAGGGCGCGCATGCCCTCCCGCTGCCGGTTTCCGGCGAGGCCCGGTGGCGTAGCGCTTCCGGGCCTTTCTGCTATCGGGATCAGCGCGTGGCGTTCAGCCCGTTGCGCCCGTTCAGGTGCCTGACCAGCCGTCCCAGCGTGGTGGCCTGGATCAGCAGGCTGAACACCACCACCAGGTAGGTCACGCCGATCAGCATCTCGCGCCCGTGGAACTCCGGCAGCGACAGCGCCAGCGCGATCGAAATGCCGCCGCGCAGCCCGCCCCAGGTCATGATGGTGGCCGAGTGCGGGTTGAGCCGGCGGAAGTTCTGCAGCGCCAGCAGCGGGATCGCCACGCTGATGCAGCGCGCCAGCAGCACCACGGGAATCGCCGCCAGCCCCAGCCACACGATATGCAGGTGCAGCGACAGCGCGATGATCTCCAGCCCGATCAGGCCGAACAGCACCAGGTTGAGCAGTTCGTCGAGCAAGCCCCAGAAATTGAACAGATGCTCGCGCGTCTTCTCTGACATCGAAGTGGCCGCGCCGTGGTTGCCGATCACCAGCCCCATGATGACCACCGACAGTGGCGCCGAGACATGCACCAGTTCGGCCAGGCTGTAGCCACCCGTGGCCAGCGCCAGCGTGATGAGGATCTCCACCGGATAGCTCTCGATGCCGCGCAACAGCAGCGACGCACCGTAGCCCAGCACCGCGCCCAGCACCAGCGCGCCCAGTACCTCGCGCACCAGCGCCATGGCCACGTGCGAAGCCGAGAACTCGGTGGCGCCGGTGGCCAGGCCGACCAGCGTGAGGAAGGCCACCACGGCGGTGCCGTCGTTGAACAGCGATTCGCCGGCGATCTTGGTTTCCAGGCTTTCTGGCGCACCGGCGTTCTTGAGCACGCTGAGTACCGCGATGGGATCGGTCGGCGAGATCAGTGCGCCGAACACCAGGCACCACAGCAGGCTGACGGGATGGCCCAGCCATTGCGCCACGTAGAAGAAACCGAGGCCCACCGCGGCCGTGGAGATCACCACGCCGACCGTGGCGAGCAGCAACACGGCGCGCCGCTGGCGACGCATGCGCGACAGGTCCACGTGCAGCGCGCCGGCGAACAGCAGCAGGCTGAGCAGGCCGTGGAAGACCAGGTCGGAGAAATCGATCTGGGCCACCAGCTTGCGGGCCTGGGCCACCATTTCAGGGTGATTGAAGCCGAGCACGGATACGCTCAGGCAGGTCACCAGGCCCACGGCGGTGATGCCCAGCGTGTCGGGCAGCTTGATGAAGCGGTAGTTGATGACGCCGAAGATGGCGATGAGGGTGAAAAGGGCGCCGGTCCCCTGGAATACGGTCATGCGGTGGAATCCTCCTGAGTCTCTGCCGTTGCGGGTCGTCGCGAGTCGTTGCGAGCCTCCATTGTGCGCGATGCACTGCAATGTGCGTCTTTTGACGCATCAACGAGGCCATCGTTCATGGCGGGCCGCGCAGGCCGAGTGCTCGTCAGGCCAGCGTCGCCGCCTCGCCGGCATCGAAAAACCCCAGGAACCTGCGCATGATGGGCGAGAGCGCGCCCGTGCGATGCGCCACCAGCACGCGGCTGGCCGCGTCCGGGCCCGCCAGCGGCCGGTAGGCCACGCCGGGGATGCCGGTGCGCGCATAGATCTCCGGCAGCACCGAGACGCCCGCGCCGCTTGCCACCAGTCCGATGATGGTGGTGGCCTCGCGTGCCTCCTGGGCAATGCGCGGGGCAAAGCCAGCCCGGTTGCAGAGCGTGGTCACGTGGTCGAACAGGCCGCAGCCCAGGCCGCGCGGGAACAGCAGGAAAGGCTGGCCGGAGAGCGCGCCGATCTCGAGCGGCGGCGCGCCTGTCGTGGCGGTGCCCCCGTCCTCCGGCCCGGCCAGTGCATGCGTGGCCGGCAGCACGGCGACCAGCCGGTCGGCGAGCACTTCATGCACCGTGATGCTGGCGGGCGGGTGGAACTGCGGCGAGGGCCGCAGGAAACCGATGTCGATCTCGCTTTTTTCCAGCGCCTGCAATTGCTGGCCGGTGGACATGTGCACCAGCTCCAGCATCGCGCGGCGGTGGCCAAGACGGAACTGCTGCACTGCGCGCGGAAAGACGTCCTGCATCGGCACCGAGGCGGTGAAGCCCACCCGGATCTCGCCGGCCTCGCCCGCGGCGACCTGCCTGACCACTTCGCGGGCCTGCTCCAGGTTGCCCAGGGCCGCCCGGGCCTTGTCCAGGAACAGGCTGCCGGCCGGGGTCAGCGCCACGTGGTGGCGCGAGCGGTCGAGCAGGGGGCTGCCGAGTTCGTCTTCCAGGGCCTTGATCTGGGTGCTCAGCGGAGGCTGGCTGATATGCAGCTTGCGCGCGGCTTCGCTGAAGCTCAGTGCTTCGGCCACGGCGACGAAATAGCGGAGTTGCCGGAAATCCATGGGCTTGCGGTGAGGGTGAGGGGCTTTGGCTCTGGTTTGGTTATAGCAATCAGAGATAACAAGCTGGTCTAAAACATATTGGACAGTATCACGGCCGCTGCGCAGAATGCACGCAAACGATACAACCGATAACCTGTCCGGAGACAAGAATGCTGCGTCGATCCCACCTTGCCGCCTTGCTGGCGGCCACCTTGTCACTGGGCGTGGTTGCCGCGGCGGGCGGGGCCGAGCCCTATCCGGCCAGGCCGATCCGGCTGGTCGTGCCTTACGCGGCGGGCGGCGCCGTAGATATCGTGGCGCGCGCGGTCGGCCAGCGCATGAGCGTGCAGCTCAAGCAGCCGGTCATCGTCGACAACCGCCCGGGCGCCAGCACCAACATCGGCATGGACACCGTGGCCAAGGCCGCGCCCGACGGCTACACCATCATGATGGCCTCCAACAGCCTGGCCACCAATGCCGCGCTGTTCGCCAAGCTGCCCTTCGACCCGGCCCGGGACTTCGCGCCGGTGGCCCGCATCGGGCAGGCCTCGCTGGTGCTGGTGGTACCGGCGAAATCCAGCGTGACCTCGCTCAAGGGGCTGATCTCCCAGGCCCAGGCCCAGCCCGGCAAGCTCAGCTACGCCTCTGCCGGCAACGGCAGCTCCGGCCACCTCGCCGGCGAGCTGTTCAAGGAAGCGGCGCATATCGATGTGCTGCACGTGCCCTACAAGGGTGGCGCACCGGCCATCACCGACCTGCTGGGCGAGCGCATTTCCTACATGCCGATCAATCCGCTCGAAGTCATCACGCATATCCGTGCCGGTACCCTGCGCGCCATCGCGGTGGCGAGCGACCAGCGCACGCCGCTGCTGCCCGCGGTACCGACCTCGCGCGAAGAGGGCGTGCCTGGCTTTACCGCCTCGGTGTGGTGGGGCCTGATCGCGCCGGCCAGGACGCCGCCGGCGGTGATCCACGAACTCAACGCCGCCGCCAACGCCGCGCTTGCCGATGCCGATGTGCGCAAGCAGCTCGCCCAGCTGGGCGTGACGATCCTGCCGGGCACGCCCGAGGCCTTCGGCCAGTTCGTGCGCAATGAAACCACGACCTGGAACGGCGTGATCCGCAAGGCGGGCATCACCGCCGACTGACTTCCGTGCCGCGCCGCGCGGGGCCCGGGGCCCGGCACGGCGTGGCCATGCCATCGATCTCACACGGTAACACCCATGACCGAAATCCAAGCCCAGGCCCCCAGCGGGGCACAAGCCGCAACCGACCGTCCTGCCATGCTGGTGGTCAGCGCGCACGCAGCCGACTTCGTCTGGCGCGCCGGCGGCGCCATTGCGCTGTACGCCGAGCGCGGCTACAACGTGAAGATCGTCTGCCTGTCGTTCGGCGAGCGCGGCGAGTCTGCCAAGATGTGGCGCCAGCCGGGCATGACGATGGAGCGGGTCAAGGCCGCGCGGCGCGAGGAAGCGCAGCAGGCCGCCGATATCCTCGGTGCCACGCTCGAGTGCTTCGACCTGGGCGACTATCCCCTGCGGGTGAGCGACGAGGCGCTGCTGCGCCTGGCCGACATCTACCGCGAACTGCGCCCCGAACTGGTCCTGAGCCATTCGCGCGAGGACATCTACAACTTCGACCACCCGCTTGCCACCCACGTGGCGCAGGAAGCGCGCGTCATCGCCCAGGCGCACGGCTACAAGCCCGAGGTGCCGGTGATCGGCGCGCCGCCGGTGTTCCTGTTCGAGCCGCACCAGCCCGAGCAATGCAACTGGAAGCCCGACGTGCTGCTCGATATTTCGTCCGTGTGGGAAAAGAAGCAGCGTGCCTTCGCCACCATGGCGGCGCAGGAGCACCTGTGGGAGTACTACACGCGCGTGGCGCTGCAGCGCGGCGCCCAGGCCACGCGCAACTCGGAGCGCAAGGTCAGGCACGGCGAAGGCTATGCGCGCGTGTTCCCGCAAGTAGTGGAGAGCCTGGCATGAAGACCATCGCCTATCGCAACATCCTGCGTGCCGACGCCGCCGCCATCGATGCGCTCGGCGCGGCCGGCGTGGCCACGGTGCATGAGGCGCAGCGCCGCACCGGGCTGATGAAGCCTTATCTGCGGCCGATCCAGTCCGGCGCCGCCATTGCCGGCAGCGCGGTGACGGTGCTGATGCATCCCGGCGACAACTGGATGATCCACGTCGCCGTGGAGATGGTGCAGCCCGGCGACGTGCTGGTGGTGGCGCTGGTCAGCGACTGCACCGACGGCCTGTTCGGCGACCTGCTGGCCACGTCGCTCAAGGCGCGCGGCGCGCGCGGCCTGGTCATCGACGCCGGCGTGCGCGACGTTGCCACGCTGAACGCCATGGCCTTCCCGGTCTGGTCGCGGGCGGTCAGCGCGCAGGGCGCGGTCAAGGAAACCGTGGGCGCGGTCAATGTGCCGGTGGTGTGCGCCGGCGCCCAGGTGCGCCCCGGCGACGTGATCGTGGCCGATGGCGACGGCGTGGTGGTGGTGCCGCGGCCGCGGGCCGCCGAGACCGCGCGGCTCGCCGCCGAGCGCGAAGCCGCGGAGCTGGCCAAGCGGGCCACGCTGGCCTCGGGCGTGCTGGGCCTGGACATGTACCGCATGCGCGAGGCGCTCGCGGCGAAGGGCCTGGCCTACTCCGACCAGGCCGTGGACTGGTACAGCGGCTTCGACGAAGCCTGAGCGCGCGTTTCAACCGCCGGGCGGCCCCCTGCCAGCAGTTGGGGAGGGGGCGCCCGCGATTCTGGTATAAGCAACCCAGACAATTTTCCGGGCGTCGGGGGAGCCAGATGGAACTGCGCCAGCTTCAATACTTCGTGCGGGTGGTCGAGCTCGGCAGCATGAGCCGCGCCGCGCTCGACCTGGACATGGTGCAGTCGGCCATGAGCCAGCAGATCAGCCGGCTGGAGAGCGAGCTGTCCACCCGCCTGCTGCGCCGGACCACGCGCGGCGTCACCCCGACCGAGGCCGGCCTGGCCTTCTTCCGCGAAGCCCAGCTGGCGCTGCGCCATGCCGAGCAGGCCAAGCGCGCAGCCCAGCATGCGCGGCTGTCCGGCACGGTCAGCGTGGGGCTGGCGCCGACCACCGCATCGGTGATCGGCGTGCCGCTGATGCGCGCCATGCGCGAGCGCTATCCCGACGTGCGCCTGCATATGGTGGAAAGCCTGTCCGGCCATCTGGGCGCCATGCTCAACGCGCGCCAGCTCGACCTGGCGGTGCTGTTCGACACCCACGTGGCGCGCCGCTGGAGCGTCACGCCGCTGCTCGAGGAAACCCTGTTCCTGATCCGTTCGCGCAAGAGCCTGCCGGCCGGCTCGGAGGCGGGCGCGCCCGCGCGCCTGCGCATGGCGCAGTTGCAGGACGTGCCGCTGATCATGCCGACCGGCCTGCACGGCCTGCGCAGCACGCTCGATGCGGCCTTCGCGCGGGTCAAGATCGTGCCGCAGGTGGTGCAGGAGGTGGACTCGCTGGCCATGCTGATGGACGCCGTGGACCTGGGTTTCGGCGCCACGTTGCAGCCGTGGGCGGCGGTGGGGCGCTATGCGGACGCGCAGGAGCGCTTCCACCTGGCCGAGATTGCCGACCCCAAGGTGCGGCGCCAGAATGTCCTGTGCAGCCTGTCCGACGACGAATTGTCCCCGGCGGCGCTGGCCCTGCGCGTGGTGCTGGCCGATTGCGCGCGCGAGCTGGTACGTTCCGGCGCATGGCGCGGCGCGCGCCTGCTGGTCGACTAGAAGACAGGCGCCCCGGGGGGGCATCACGATTCGTGATGCCCCCATGCGATCCGCGGGCTTAGCAGGAGGGCGCCAGCCCGCTACAGTGCGGTCTACCCCACCGGAAGCCGCATCGTGTTCCTCATCAATCCAATCCGGGAGCGCCTCGCGCCGACTCCCCACCGCCTCGCCGGAGGCGCCCGCCCATGATCGACGTCCTGGTCATCGGCGGCGGCAACGCCGCCCTGTGCGCCGCCCTGATGGCGCGTGAAGCCGGCGCCAGCGTGCTGCTGCTCGAAGCGGCACCGCGCGAGTGGCGCGGCGGCAACTCCCAGCACACCCGCAACCTGCGCTGCATGCACGACGCCCCGCAGGACGTGCTGGTCGAGGCCTACCCCGAAGAAGAGTACTGGCAGGACCTGCTCAAGGTCACCGGCGGCCTGACCGACGAACGCCTGGCCCGCCTGGTGATCCGCGCTTCGTCCACCTGCCGCGACTGGATGCGCAAGCACGGCGTGCACTTCCAGCCGCCGCTGTCCGGCGCGCTGCACGTGGCGCGCACCAATGCCTTCTTCATGGGCGGCGGCAAGGCCCTGGTCAATGCCTACTTCCGCAGCGCCGAGGCGCTCGGCGTGCAGGTGCGCTACGACGCGCCGGTGGACGCCATCGAGCTCGACGGCGACCGCTTCGTGGCCGCCCGCATCGGCAGCGAGCGCATCGAGGCGCGCAGCTGCGTGCTGGCCGCCGGCGGCTTCGAGTCCAACCGCGAGTGGCTGCGCGAGGCCTGGGGCCAGAACGCCGACGGCGAATGGCCGGCCGACAACTTCCTGATCCGCGGCACGCGCTTTAATATGGGCGTGCTGCTCAAGCACATGATCGAGGCCGGGGCTGACGCCATCGGCGACCCGTCGCAATCGCACTGCGTGGCCATCGACGCGCGCGCGCCGCTGTACGACGGTGGCATCTGCACCCGCGTGGACTGCGTCTCGCTGGGCGTGATGCTCAACCGCAATGCCGAGCGCTTCTATGACGAAGGCGAGGATTTCTGGCCCAAACGCTACGCCATCTGGGGCCGCCTGGTGGCCCAGCAGCCTGGGCAGATCGGTTACTCGATCATCGACGCCAAGGCGGTCGGGCGCTTCATGCCGCCGGTGTTCCCCGGCGTGCGCGCCGATACGCTGCCGGAACTGGCGCGCCAGCTCGGGCTGGACGAAGCCACCTTCGTGCGCACCATCGAGGACTACAACGCGGCCTGCCGCGTCGGCACCTTCGACCACACCGTGCTGGACGACTGCCATACCGAAGGCATCGCGCCGGCCAAGACCCACTGGGCGCGCCCGCTCGATACCGCGCCGTTCTACGGCTATGCGCTGCGGCCCGGCATCACCTTCACCTATCTCGGCCTGAAGGTGGACGAGCACGCCGCCGTGCACTTCGGCGGCAAGCCCAGCGCCAACCTGTTCGTGGCCGGCGAGATGATGGCCGGCAACGTGCTGGGCAAGGGCTACACCGCGGGCGTGGGCATGGCCATCGGCACCGCCTTCGGCCGCATCGCCGGCACGCGGGCCGCCGCCGCCGCGTTCGGGCGGACCCGTCACAACGAACTCCAGGAAGAGCAGCATGCAACATCTTGAAGCGCTGACGCGCGAAGCGGCGGCGCTGGCCCAGGGCGTGCTGCCGCTGACCGGCGACGAGGCCGAGGTCGGCCGCGTCATGCAGATCTGCAACGCCTGCCGCTATTGCGAAGGCTTCTGCGCCGTGTTCCCGGCCATGACGCGCCGGCTGGAATTCGGCAAGGCAGATATCCACTACCTGGCCAACCTGTGCCACAACTGCGGCGCCTGCTACCACGCCTGCCAGTACGCGCCGCCGCACGAGTTCGCGGTGAACGTGCCGCAGGCCATGGCCAAGGTACGGGCGCAAACCTATTCGGACTACGCCTGGCCGGCCGCGTTCGGCGGCCTCTACCGCCGCGCCGGCCTGGCCACCGCGCTGGCGCTGGCGGGCGGCCTGGCGCTGTTCCTGGTGATGGCGCTGGCCATGCAGGGCAGCCTGCTGCATGCGCCGCTGGCCGGCAACTTCTACGCCATCTTCCCGCACAACCTGCTGGCGGCGATGTTCGGGCTGGTATTCGGCCTTGCCATCGTGGCGCTGGGCGTGGGCGTGATGCGCTTCTGGCGCAAGGTCACCCCGGGCGAGCTGGCAGGCGAGGCCCGAGGCCCGGCCATCGGTGGCGCGGCGCACGATGCGCTACGCCTGCGCTACCTCGACGGCGGCCACGGCCAGGGCTGCAACAATGCCGACGACGCCTTCACGCTGTGGCGCCGCCGCTTCCACCATTTCACGTTCTATGGCTTCATGTTGTGCTTCGCCGCCACGGCGGTTGCCACCCTGTATCACTACCTGCTGGATCTGCACGCGCCCTATGCGCTGGGCAGCCTGCCTGTCCTGCTGGGCACGGCGGGCGGCATCGGGCTGCTGATCGGCACCGCGGGGCTGTTCTGGCTTAACCTCAAGCGTGACCCGCGCACGGGCGACGCCGCCCAGAAGCCGATGGACCGCGGCTTTATCGCGCTGCTGTTCCTCACCAGCCTGAGCGGCCTGGCGCTGCTGGCCTGGCGCGATTCCGCCGCCATGGCATTGCTGCTGGCCCTGCACCTGGGCGTGGTGATGGCGCTGTTCCTGACCCTGCCTTACGGCAAGTTCGCGCACGGCATCTATCGCAGCGCGGCACTGCTGAAGTGGAATATCGAGAAACGCCGGCCCGCCGGCCTGGCGCTCGGCTCGGACTGAGCGGCAACCGGTCCCGCAGACACCCGAACAAGAACACCGTACCCAAGGAGACTCCACATGACCAAGCCCGGCGTGCTCGCCATTTCCTCGATGCGGGACCAGTGCAGCGAAGCCGAGTGGCAGGCGCGCGTGGACCTGGCCGCCTGCTACCGCCTGGTGGAGCTGTACGGCATGGCGGACATGATGGCCAACCATATCTCGGCGCGCGTGCCGGACGAGGATGGCGCCTTCCTCATCAATGCCTACGGCATGATGTACGAGGAAATCACCGCCTCCAGCCTGATCAAGGTGGACCATGCCGGCAATCTCCTCTCCAAGCCGGATTTCGGCGCGCTCAACTACGGCATCAACAAGGCCGGCTACGTGATCCACAGCGCCGTGCACGAAGCGCGCCCCGAAGTGGCCTGCGTGATCCATACGCATAGCTGGGCCTCGATGGCGGTATCGTCGCTGGACTGCGGGCTGCTGCCGCTTACGCAGACCGCCATGCGCTTTCTCAAGATCGGCTACCACGACTACCAGGGCGTGGTGCTGGACACTGCCGAGCAGGCCTCGCTGATCGAAGACCTGGGCCGCGGCGAGGCGCTGATCCTGCGCAACCATGGCGCGCTTACGGTGGGCAATACCGTGGGTGAGGCCTTCAACTGGATGCACCGGCTGGAGCTGGCCTGCCGCGCCCAGATCGGCGCGATGTCCTGCAACACGCCGCTGCGCGAGGTGGGCGCCGAGGTGCTGCAGGAGACCTGGAACAACTACCAGCCCGGCACGCGCAGGCCCTATGGCGTGATGGAGTGGCCGGCGCTGCTGCGCAAGCTCGACCGCCTGGACCCGGGTTTCCGCGACTGAGCGCGGCGCCCCGGGAGCGCGAACATCCGGGCGCGCTCGCGCGGGCGCCCGAAAGCCCCGCCGCAGTACCGCAAGCCGCACCGACGAACACCAGAACATAAAACAGACAGGGAACGGCGGACGCGGGCGCGTTCCGATGCCGGCCGTCCCAAGGAGACCGTCATGCCGAAGTTCGCCCCCGCTTTATCCTCGTTCCACCCCATGCATGCGCCGCGCCGGGCGCTGGCCGCCCTTGCCTTCGGGCTGGCCTGCGCCGGCGGGGCCCCCGCCCACGCCGCCGGCGACGACTACCCGGCCCGGCCGGTGCGCGTGGTGGTGGCCTTCACCGCCGGCGGCACCACCGATATCCTGGCGCGCAGCGTCAGCCAGGTACTGGCCCAGCGCTTCAGGCAGTCCTTCGTGGTGGACAACCGGCCCGGGGCCGGGGGCAATATCGGCACCGAGGCGGTGGTGCGCGCACCGGCGGACGGCTATACGCTGCTGGTCGATTCGGTCGGGCCCATTTCCATCAACCAGACGCTGTACAAACGGCTGAACTACGATCCGCTGGCCGACCTGGTGCCGGTGGTGCAGATCGCCGACGTGCCCAATGTGCTGGTGGTGCATCCCTCGCTGCCGGCGAAGAGCTTCGAGGAGTTCGTGGCCTACGCCAAGGCCAATCCGGGCAAGCTCAACTACAGTTCCACCGGGGTGGGCACGTCCTCCCAGCTGTCGAGCTTCATGCTGACGCAGCGCGTCGGCACCGAGGCCACCCATATTCCGTACAAGGGTGCCGACGCGCTCAACGATCTGCTCTCGGGCCGGGTACAGTTCATGTTTGCCACCATCCCGTCGGTCATCGCCCATATCAAGGCCGGCAAGCTGCGGGCGCTTGCAGTGAGCAGCGCGCACCGCTCGCAGTCGCTGCCCGAGGTGCCGACGGTGGCGGAGAAGGGCTTTCCCGGTTTCGAGGCCGGCTCCTGGTTCGGCGTGTTTGCGCCCAGGGGCACGCCCAAGCCGGTCATCGACAAGCTGAACCAGGCGATCAACGAGGCGCTGCCGTCGCTGCAGGCGCAGATGGTGCGCGAAGGCGCCGATCCGGTGGGCGGCTCGCCGGAGCAGTTCGGCAAGTTCACGCACAAGGAGTACGACAAGTGGAAAGTGGTGGTGCGCGATTCGGGCGCTTCGGTGGATTGAACGATATGCAGGCTGCAATGAATCATCCGTCCGGCGGGCTGGGCCCGCGCATCCTGTTGTCGGAACAGGCGCTACGGCAGTACGGTGCGCAGATCGGGGCCGCACTGGGCGGCAGCTTCGTGCCGGTCGTGCCGGCGGCCGGGGAGGGCGGCCTGCCTGCCGGGCTGGATGCCGACATCGCCTTTGTCTCGCGCGACGTCACCGGGCTGTCCACCAAGCATGAGATCCTGCCGGCCACGCGGCGTTTCTACGATGCCATGCTGGCCAGCACCGCGCTGCGCTGGGCACATACGCATTCGGCCGGCGCGGACCGCGCGGTATTCGGCGAACTGCGCGCGCGCGGCGTGGCGGTGACCACCTCGTCGGGCGCCAACGCAGGCGTGGTGGCGCAGACCGCGCTGGCCGGGCTGCTGGCGCTGGCGCGGCATTTCCCGCAGATGGTGGCAGCGCAGCGCGAGCGCCGGTGGGCGCCGCTGATCGGCTCTGGCCTGCCGCGCGACATTGCCGGGCAGACTGCGACCATCGTGGGCTGGGGCCCGATCGGGCAGTTGCTCGGCAAGCTGCTGCAGACGCTGGGCATGAACGTGATCGTGGTGCGGCAGCGCGCCTTGCCGGCCGGCGCCGGCTACGAGACGGTGAGCTTCGACTCAGTGAGCGGGGTGTTGCCGCGTACCGACTGGCTGGTGCTCGCATGTCCGCTGACCGCGCAGACGCACGGGCTGGTGGACGGCGCCGCGCTGGCCTTGCTGCCTGCCGGCGCCAGGCTCGTCAACGTGGCGCGCGGCGAAGTGGTGGAAGAGGGCGCGCTGATCGAAGCGCTGAGGTCCGGCCGCCTTGCCGGCGCCTACCTGGACGTGTTTGCGCATGAGCCACTGCCGGCGGATTCGCCGCTGTGGAGCCTGCCCAACGTCATCGCCACGCCGCACAGCGCGGGTTTTTCCGACGGCAATGCCGCGCGCGTGGCGGGCATCTTCCTGGACAACCTGCGGCGCTGGGTGGCCGGGGAGGCGTTGCGCAATCTGGTTGGCTGACGCAGCCAGCCATGCCTTGCCGGCTGTCGTCCCCGCTTGCCCAGACCCTCTCCCCATGAGGGGAAAGGGCGCAAAGCCCCCGGGGTACCGCGGGCGCCGCCGGCGCGCCGCTTCCCCCTTGCCTCGTCAGCTCAGCCCGCGCCGACCGGCGCGAACGTCGGCACCGGCGGGCCGTCCTCGGTCGGCGTGAAGGTGAGCTTCACTTCCTGCCCGATACGCACCGTATCCAGGTCGCAATCCACGATATGGGTCATCATGGTCACGCCTTCTTCCAGCTTCACGTAAGCGATGCAGAACGGCGTGGGGCCGGCGCGGCGCGTGACGCTGAACGAATAGATGGTGCCGCGGCCCGAAGCCTGCTTCCATTCCGTGTCGCCCATGCAGAAGGGGCACAACGTGCGCGGATACCAGTGCGGCTTGCCGCAGGACTTGCAGTGCCTGACCAGCAGGCGGCCTTCGCGCGCGGCTTCCCAGAACTCGGTGTTGTCCGGTGCCACCTGCGGCGACTTGAGCGGCGTGGCCGTGTAAGGTGTGCTCATCTTGTTACTCCCGTTCCAGAATCACAGTGGCGCTGCCGTGGCGCGAGCCGAGATAGCCGCCCGTGCCCTGGGCCAGGGCCAGGTCGCAGTTCTTGACCTGCACGGCGGGATGCGCTTCGCCGCGCAGCTGGCGCACCGCCTCGATCACCTTGGTGATGCCGCCGCGATTGGCCGGGTGGTTGTTGCACAGGCCGCCGCCGTCGGTATTGAAGGGCAGCTTGCCCACGCCGGAGATCAGGTTGCCGTCGGCCACGAACCGGCCGCCTTCGCCCTTCTTGCAGAAGCCCAGGTCTTCGAGCTGCATCAGCACCGTGATGGTGAAGCTGTCGTAGATCGAGGCGTACTTGATGTCGGACGGGCGGATGCGCGCTTCCTCGAAGGCGATCGGGCCCGAGATGGCCGCGCCGGACCAGCTCAGGTCCACTTCGCCGCCGAGCTGGCCCTTGACCGCTTCGCCGGCGCCGATGATCTTGACCTTGGGGCGCTTGAGCCGGGCCGCGATTTCCGGGCGCGCCACGATCAGCGCGCCGCCGCCGTCGCTGACCACGCAGCAGTCCAGCTTGTGCAGCGGGTCGGAGATCATGGGGGAATTCAGCACGTCGTCCACGGTCACCACCTCGCGCAGCATGGCGTTGGGGTTGTGCTGGGCGTGGTGCGAGGCCGCCACCTTGATCCAGGCGAGCTGCTCGCTGGTGGTGCCGTACTGGAACATATGCCGCATCGCGACCATGGCGTACAGGTTCACCGTGACGGCGCTGTAGGGCGCCTCGAAGGGCTGGTCGGGCAGGTTGGCGCCCCAGTTGCGCGCCTGCGTGCCGCTCGAGCCTTCCGAGCGCGGACGGCCCGCCAGCGTGATCAGCGCCACGTTGCACTTGCCGGCGGCGATGGCCTGCGCGGCGTGCGAGACGTGGGCGATATAGGCCGAGCCGCCGGTGTCGGTGGAGTCCACATGACGCACCTTGAGGCCAAGGTAGTCCACCATGTTGATCATGCCGAGGCCGGGCGCGTCACCCGCGCAGAAGTAGCCGTCGACGTCCTGCAGGCTGAGTCCGGCGTCTTCCAGCGCGCCACGTGCGCACTCCGCGTGCAGTTGCGCGACGCTCTTGTCCGGAGCCTTGCGGGTCGGGTGCTCGTAGGCCCCGACGATATATGCCTTGCCGTTGATGCTCATAGGTCTCCCTGTTTGTCCCGGGTACTTGTCGTGGAATGAATGGATCTGTCTCTAAGAGGGCGTTTCAAAAGACCCTGGTGTCGTTGCGCGGCCACGGCAAGTACCAGTTGTACTGTCTGCGGCCGCGCAGGCTGCATGTGCCTGTCTATTGCTTGCTCTTGCGTCGCCCGGATCGTGCCCGGATCGAGCCCCGGTCTCACGGCGCGCGGCCGAAGCGCTCGCGCAGGTCGCGCTTGAGCACCTTGCCGATGGCGTTGCGCGGCAGTTCGTCCGTGAACTCGAGCGCGGCCAGGCGCTGCATCTTCTCCAGCCGGCCGTTGGCCCAGTCCAGCAATGCTTGCGTGCCCGCCGCGGCGCCCGCGCGCAGCACCACATAGGCCACCGGCGTCTCGCCCCAGCGCTCGGACGGCACGCCCACCACGGCCGCGTCGGCAACGTCGGCGTGCGTCATCAGCACGGCTTCGATATCGCTCGGGTAGAGATTGAAGCCGCCGGAAATCACCATGTCCTTCTTGCGGTCCATCAGGACCAGGAAACCATCGGCGTCGAAGTAGCCGACATCGCCGGTGCGGATAAAACGCTTGCCGCCGGCGTCGAACCACTCCACCTCGGCGGTCTTGGCCGGCTGGTTGTGGTAGCCGGACATCATCCCCGACGAATGCCCCACGATCTCGCCCGGGGTGCCGGGCGGCGCGTCGGGCGGCAGCTCGCGGCCGTGGTTGTCGAGCAGGCGCATGTCGGTGTCCGCCGACGGGCGTCCCACCGTGTGCAGCTTGTCGGGATGCTCATGCGCGCGCAGTTCGCAGCGCCCGCCGCCTTCGGTCATGCCGTAGTACTCGATCAGCATGCCCGGCCAGCGTTGCAGCGCTTCGGCCTTGAGCGCGGCGGAGAACGGTGCGCTGGTGCAGAACTTGACGCGGAAGGAGGACAGGTCGGTGGCGTCGAAGTCCGCGTGGGCCAGGATGCGCTGGTACTGCACCGGCACCAGGATGGTATGGGTGGCGCGGTGGCGGGCGGCCAGCGCCAGGTACTGGCCGGCATCGAACTTGCGCATCAGCACCACGGTGCCGCCCAGTGCCAGGGTGGGGAACAGGCTGACCAGCGTGGTGTTGGAATACAGCGGGGTAGACAGCAGCGTGACGCTGTCCGGGCCGTAGCCGCCCTGCGCGGCGCGCTGCACGTGCGAGGCGCGCATGCCGAACGGCTGGATGATGCCCTTGGGCACACCGGTGGTGCCGGACGAATAGATCAGGTTGAAGGCCCAGTCCGGCCCGATCGCGGGCGGTGCCGGCCGCGCGTTCCCGGCGGCCAGCCACTGGCTGAACGGCTGCCCGGCATGGCTGTCGTCCAGCGCGATGCATGGCACGCCCGGATCCGTCCCCAGGCCGGACAGCGCTTCGCGCGTGGTGGCGTCGATGAACAAGCGGCACGCGCCTGAATCCTGCACCATCCCCCGCAGCGTTGCCGGATTCAGTGCCGGCGACAGCGGCGCCACCGCCACCCCTGCGCGCAGGCTGCCAAGGAAGGCGGCGACGTATTCGATGGACGTGGCTGCGCAGATGGCGACCGTGCCTTGCGCCGGCACACCGTCGCGCTGCAGCGCCGCCGCGACGCGGTCGGCCAGCCGGTTCAGCCCGGCGTAATCGATGCTGCGGTCATCCAGCACCACGGCGGGATGGTGCGGCCGCTGTGTGCCGTGCGCATCGACCAGGGCGGCAAGGGGAATGAATTCGGTAGCTGTCATTGGGGCCGCAACGAACTTGTATGGAATGCTTTGTCCGGGGCGCCGGGGGGCGCCAGCCGCAGTGGACAAAGTGTCGCGCGTGCCGGCCGGTTCGACAATTTGGAATTTTGAAAGTGAGCCTTGCGGGAAGGTTTTGTGCGTTGCACAAATGCGCACGGGCACCCCGGGAGCCAGGCCCGGGCGCCCAGCGAGGCTTGTGATGCCCTCCGCACCGGCACTGCCAGGCCGGCCGGGCGCAGGCTACGCGGTCGCCTCGACGCGGTTCTTGCGGTAGAGGATGAGTGTGGCGATCAGCCCGCATGCGGCGGCGAAGGCCATCCAGTATCCCGGCGCGGCCTTGTCCTTGGTGGCCTCGATCAGATACGTGGAAATGGCTGGCGTAAAGCCGCCGAAGAGCGCGGTAGCCAGGCTGTATGCCAGCGAGAAGCCCGCCACCCGCACCTCGACCGGCATCACCTCGGTCAGGGCCACCACCATGGCGCCGTTGTACATGCCGAACAGGTAGGACAGCCACAGCAGCACCAGCAGCATGCGCTCGAAACTGGGCGCAGCCGCCAGCCACGACAGGGCGGGGTAGGCGGTGACCAGTGCAATCAGCGAGATCGCCAGCAGGATGGGGCGGCGGCCGATGCGGTCGGACAGCGCGCCGCCGATGGGCAGCCAGATAAAGTTCGAGATGCCCACGCACAGCGTCACCCCCAGGCTGTCGGCCGTACTCAGCTTGAGCACGGTCTTGCCGAAGGTGGGGGTATAGACGGTGATCAGGTAGAAGGTGGTGGTGGTCATGGCCACCAGCAGCATGCCGGCCAGCACGGTGCGCCAGTTGCGCAGCATGGAGTCGAACACCTCGCGCGTGCTCGGATGGTGGCGCCGCGTGCGGAACGCTTCGGTTTCCTGTAGTGAACGGCGCAGGACAAACAGGAAAGGCACGATCAGGCAGCCGATGAAGAACGGGATGCGCCAGCCCCAGCTGTGCAGCGCGTCGGCCGTCAGCCACTGGTTCAGCGCGAAGCCCAGGCCCGCCGCCACCACGATGGCGATCTGCTGGCTGGCCGACTGCCACGCCGTATAGAAGCCCTTGTGGCCCGGCGTGGCCATTTCCGACAGATAGACCGATACCCCGCCGAGCTCGGCGCCGGCCGAGAAGCCCTGTAGCAGGCGGCCGACCAGCACCAGCAGGGGGGCCAGCAGGCCGATGGTGGCATAGCCTGGCACCAGGGCGATCAGGATGGTGCCGCTGGCCATCAGCGCGAGCGTCACGATCAGGCCCTTGCGCCGTCCCACCTTGTCGATATACGCGCCCAGCATGATGGCGCCCAGGGGGCGCATCAGGAAGCCCGCGCCGAACACGGCGAAGGTCAGCATCAGCGAGGCGAATTCACTGTTGGCCGGGAAGAATGTCTGGGCGATATAGGTGGCGTAGAAGCCGAACAGGAAGAAATCGAACTGCTCGAGGAAATTGCCGCTGGTGACACGAAGTACGGCACCGAGCTTCGAGGACCCGGGTAGGGCCGTCCCCGCCATTTGCGCTTGCATCGCCAGTCTCCTTGGGCACCGCGTGCGGCGCATCCGCCGCCCTCCCGCAAGAGACCGGCCCGGCGGCCGCGCGTGTGCCGGTCACGCGTGTGGAGGTCAATATATGCCGTGCAAGTCGCCAGCGCCAGTTCTGCGTGGAAGGCGCCCGCGGGACTCGCACACGCCGCCCATGCGCCGGCGCGGCCATGCCGCCGGCTCAGGCGTGGCGGAACACGGCGGGGCGTTTCTCCACGAAAGCGCGCGTGCCTTCACGCGCATCGTGCGAGCCCGCCGCCACCATGAACTGCATGGCCTCCACCGCCAGGCCCTCGTCGATCGGCAGGTTGATGCCACGCGTCACCGCGCGCAGCGAGGCCGCTACCGCCACCGCGGAATGGCGGGCGATGCTGTCGGCCAGTCGCACGCACGCGGGAATCAGGTCTTGCGCCTGCACCACCTCGTTGACCAGCCCGAAGCGCAGCGCGCCGGCCGCGTCGATCGGCTCGCCGGTGAGGATCATCTGGTTGGCGCGCTTTCGCCCGACGTGGCGCGGCAGCCGCTGCGTGCCGCCGAAGGTGGGCGGAAAGCCCAGCTTGATCTCCGGCTTGGCAAAGGTGGCATGGCTTGCCGCGATGGCCAGGCTGCATGCTTCCACGGTCTCGCATCCGCCGCCGTAGGCCAGGCCGTTGACCGCCGCGATGACCGGCTTGGGAAACGACTCGATGCGCCGCGTCATGGCCTGCCCGCGCTGCAGGAAGCGGCGCAGCGCCTGCTCCGGCGACGCCGCGATATCCGGCGCGAAGCCGGCGATGTCTGCGCCCGCGCTGAACGCGCGCGTGCCGCTGCCGGTCAGGATCACGCAGCGCACGGCCGGATCCGCCTCGATGGCATCCAGCCTTGCCATCAAGGCATCGATCAGCGCATAGCTCAGCGCATTGAGCTTGGCCGGACGGTTCAGTACCAGCAGCGCGTGCGCGCCCAGCGCTTCATATTGCACGAGCATATCGGCTTGATCGGCTTGATTGGCGTGACCGGCTTGACCGGCGGGGGCGCCGTGTCCGTCGTCCYGCGCAGCGTGCCCGTGGAGTGCATCGTTCATGGTCGTTCTCCTTTGTCGTGACGTTTTTTCCTGGCGTTCTTCAGGCGGGGTCCCGCACGGCAATGCACGCCGGCCGCCCCCGAAAGCCGGAGACAAACACCACGGTCTCCTCGGCCGCGACGAAGCGCTCGCCGCAGGCCAGCACGGTGTCGCGGCGCGCGGCGTCGAGCGCGGCCGATTGCTGGGTGAGCCATGCCATGCCCTGCGTGCAGATCAGGTAAGATCCAGAGCCAAGCGGGATCCGCAGCGCGGCCGGGCCGAGCAGCCAGAGGCCTTGCGCGGCAGCTGGCGTGGCCGATGGATTAACGCTCTGGGTCGTGGTCGTCGCGCGCATGTCAGCCTCCGGGCAAAGCGCTTCCCCTGTATCCGCCGCATGGGCTTGCGTCCGAATGCATCGGGTGAGCGTCGGATAGCGCCAGATGGGCGCCGGGAACCTTGACTGCATTCTTGCCGGGAACCGGCCGCAGCGGCCGGAAGGATTTTCATCAGCGGTATGCCTGGGCGTCATGACGATCCTGAGCCGAGCCTCCACCAGCGCGCTGCGCACCATGTCGCTCGAGGCCCTGCGCGGCTTCGAATCCGCCGCGCGCCATCTCAGCTTCACGGCAGCCGCCGAAGAGCTCTGCCTCACCCAGTCCGCCATCAGCAAGCAGGTCAAGAGCCTGGAAGACGTGCTCGGCGTCGCGCTGTTCCGGCGCGGCGGCAAAGGCCTGAGCTTGACCCCGGAAGGCCGCCAGCTCTATGAAGCCGCGCGCGAAGCCATCGGCCAGCTCGGCGCCGCCATCGACCGCCTGCTCGCCGTGGACCGCGTTTCCATCGCCGTCACCACCACGCCATCCTTCGCCGCCCTCTGGCTGGTGCCCAAGCTTGCCCGCTTCCAGGCCGCCGAACCCGGCATCGACGTCCGCATCGATGCCTCCGAACCCATGCTCAATCTCGAGCGCGAAGGCATCGACCTGGCCATCCGCCTCAATGCGCAAGCCCCCGGTCCCGGCGGTCCCCGCCCGCTGCTGCAGGAACGCCTGATGCTGGTGGCCGCCCCCGCCATCGCCGCGCGCATCACCGAGCCGCGCCACATACTCGATGCGCCCCTGCTGGTCTTCCACGACCCCGGCGCCCGCTTTGCCTGGATGTCGTGGACGCAGTGGTACCAGCGCCTGGGCTTGCTGCGCTCGCCCAAGCAGGCCTGCCTGTATTTCTCGCAATACGCGCACGTGCTCAACGCCGCCGTCCAGCAGGCGGGCATTGCCATCGGGCGCACGCCCATGGTGCTGCCGATGCTCAAGAGCGGCCAGTTGCAGGTGGTGGTGCCGGAGCACACCGCCGACGGGCTGACCTACCAGATCGTCACGTCAAGCGTGGAGCGGCCCGGCGTGCGGCAGTTCCGCGCCTGGCTGGAGAGCGAACTGGCGGGTGAGGTGATTGGGTAGTCGAGATCCGTTTCGCCCCAGGCCGGCGGCGCCTGTCCCATATGGCGCCTGTTCCATATGCAAAAACTGCCTTTCCATAGCTGAAAAGTTGTCTATACAAGTAACCGGCGGCTCGATAACATCGATCTGAACAACAAGCGCGCGCATGCCCGGCGCGCTTGTTGTCTTTCCACGTTTTTCGGAGTCCGAGGTGAATCGTCTTGTCCGCCAGCTTGCCAGTTCCACTGTCGTTCGCTTTGCGGGGGCAGCCGTGCTGGCCTGCGCAAGCCTGCCGTCGTTCGCTGCCGGCCCCGCCGCAGGCGAGGGTTTCCCGGCAAAGCCGGTGAGGGTGATCGTGCCGTTCGCGCCGGGCGGCGTGTCCGATGCCTTGCCGCGACTGGTGGGGCAGAAGCTGGCAGAGCAGTGGGGCCGTGCCGTGGTGATCGACAACAAGCCCGGCGCGGCAGGCAATATCGGCATGGAGGCCGCGGCGCGGGCACCCGCGGACGGCTATACGCTGGCGCTGGCGCCGGCAGGCAACCTCACGGTGAACCCGATTCTTTTCCCGAAGCTTGGCTTCGACACGCGCGACCTGGTCCCCGTGACGATGCTGGCGAGGTCGCCCAACGTGCTGGTGGTCAGCCCGGGCTTTCCCGCGCATTCGCTCAAGGCGCTGGTGGCCTACGCGCGCGCCCATCCGGGTGAACTGAATTTTGCCTCGCCGGGCAGCGGCAGCGGGGCGCACCTGGCGGGCGAGCTGCTGAACCTGGAGGCGGGCATCCAGACCGTGCACGTACCTTACAACGGCACCGCGAGCGCGCTCAATGATGTGCTTGGCGGGCAGGTACAGATGGTGTTCGCAGGCGTGTCGACCGTGCTGCAGCATATCCGTTCAGGCAAGCTGGTGGCGATTGCCGTGGCCGGGCCGCAGCGCCTGGCGCAGTTGCCGGGCGTGCCGACGGTAGCGGAGTCGGGCTATCCGGGCTTCGACGTGACCTCGTGGTACGGGCTGGTGGCGCCGAAGGGGACGCCGGACGCGGTGGTGCGCAAGTGGCAGGCGGATGCGGCCGCGGTGTTGCGCCAGCCGGAGGTGCGCGAGAAGATGCTGGGGCTTGGGCTCGAGCCGGTGGCGAGCACGCCGGAGGCATTCGCACGGACGATCTCCGCCGAAACGCTGAAATGGCGCGCGATCGTGCATCGCGCGAAGATCCAGCCATTGCAGTCTTAAGGCTGCGAAGACATCCCCTGAACCGGCACGGGCCGGCGGGCTCGGCCTCCTTGCCGTGCTCGCCGGCCTTCTTGTTTTCCGCCCTCTGGCAAGACTCCGCCCCAGGATCCTAGGGTAATCCCCAGTATGCCGTATCATCTCGCCCTGCGCGTTCGTCGCCAGGGCATGGTTGCGTCTCGGGCGCGGCACATTTGCGCATCTGTCCTGTCCAACGTGCTGGTTTTTACACATTGAACAGGTACGGGTTCTCCGCTCGAGGAGATCCCGGGGGCACGCGGGCGCTTTGTCGGGGCGTCCGGTGCCGGGTAATGCAGGAGATGCTTTTGGCAACAAACGAAACCCAGCGCAGAACTGAGGTTGACCTGATTCGCGGCGTCGCGCTGATCTTCATCGTGGTCGACCACGTGAATGGCAGCGTGCTGGCTGACTATACGATCCGCAATTTCGCGTTCTTCGACGCGGCGGAGATCTTTGTCTTCCTGGCCGGCTATTCGGCCAGCTCGGCCTTCCTGGCCATGGAGGCGCGCCACGGCGCGGCTGCCGCGCAGAGCCGCCTGGTGCGGCGCAGCTGGGAGATCTACAAGGCGTTCGTGCTGACCGGCGTGCTGATGCTGGTGTTCGGTCTGCTGCTGGCGCTGGCACGCGTGCCGGCACCGGCGGTGGTATCCACCGAGGCGCCGATCTTCATGGCGCATCCGTTCAGCACGCTGGTCGAGGTGTTCAGCGTGGCGCGCCAGCCCTTCGTCTCGGACGTGCTGCCGATGTATGCGGTGTTCATCCTGTTCGCGCCGCTGGGCATCCGCATGGCGCGCGCGCGGCCGTTGACCTTCGTCGGCGCCAGCGCGCTGCTGTGGCTGATGGCGCCGATGCTCACGCCGCTGCTGCCGAGCAGCGACGGCAATGGCTGGAGTTTCAATCCCTTTGCCTGGCAACTGATGTTCGGCCTGGGGCTGATGGCGCGCCTGCGGCCTGACGTGATCCTGCCGCGCCAGCAACTGGTGCGCTGGGTGGTGACGGTGCTGGCGGTGGCGATGACGCTGGCCGGCGTGTTGCTGGCCTACCTGTGGATGCGTCCGCACGTCTATGAGCCGTGGCTGCCGGCGTGGCTGCCGACCATGGTGTTCCCGCTGCCCAAGAAGAGCCTGGCGGCGCTGCGCGTGGCGAGCTTCCTGGGCCTGGCATGGCTGGCCTACCTGGCGGTGCGCGCGGGCTGGGTGGCGCGGCTGGCCTCGGTGATGGGGCCGGTGGTGCAGATCGGCCGCCATAGCCTGTTCTGCTTTGTCTTCGGCGCGGTGGTGTCGGTGGTGATCGAGGGCTTTACCTATGGCATCGCCGGTGGGCGGCCGTCGCGGCCCATCGCGCTGGGCGGCGATATCGTCGCGGTGGCACTGCTGCTGGTGATCGGCGGCTGGTGGGGGCGGCGCAAGGAAGAACGCAAGGCCGCTGCCGCCTAGCTGCGCAGCCTAGCTGCGCCGGGTGGCGCGGCCGGGTTGCAAGGCCCGGGCGCTCCCGCTCCTGTCAGCGGCGTACCAGCGCAATCGCGTACACGCACGGCGTATCGCCGGGATTGAAGAACGTGCAGGCCACCGGGGGGCCGAGCTGGAGGCAGTCTCCGGCGTTCAGCGTGTGCACCAGATCGCCTTCCTCGAAGACCAGCGTGCCTTCGCGCATCCAGATCTGCTGGTGCTGGAAGGTGAACGCGGCGGGCGGATAGGAGACGCGGGTCCCGGCCGGCAGCATGACTTCGAGCAATTCCAGCATGCCGCCGTTGCGCGGCGAGACCGCGCGGCGCGTGTAGCCGGTTTCCGGATCCTGCCAGACCGCCTGGTCGTCATGCCGGCTGAGGCGCTCGCCAGCCTGTTCGGCCAGCGCCAGCAGCATCGACAGCTGCAGGCCGAACGCGCCGGACAGGCGACCGAGCACGGTGGCGGTGGGGCTGGCCTCGCCGCGCTCGATCTTGCTGATCATGGCTTTGGACACCCCCGAGCGATCGGCCAGGTCCGACAGCGACCAGCCGCGCGATTCGCGCTCGGTCCTGATGCGGGCGGAGATGGCGACGGTAGGATCGGCGGAAGGCTGGTTTTGCATGGGACTGGAATCCGGGCGCGGGGCCGTGGCGATGGTCGCCGCATTATACGAGGCGCCGTCCTGGTGCCGCCCCGCGCCTGCCGCCTGTAGCCGGGGTCCTTGCGGTCCATCGGCCCGAGCATCGCCGGCCATTCCATCTATGACGATATCTGCATGTTTTTCCCGGCCGCCCATGCCGATGCGTATTGCGTATCGCGTATCGCCGGCGTGGCCGGGCCAGTGTATTCGAAATTGGCTAAAGGGGTCTTCCGGGAATGCGGTTTGACGAAGTTGCCCGGTGCAGGCATCGTGCAGGACAATGACCCGGTGGTTCAGGACGAATCCTGTCGCAACAGGGACGCCGGGAACCCGGGCGCGAGTCTCGCGTACCGGAATCGCAGGCCTGGATGGCCGCAAGGCAGGAGAAGACCATGAGTATTGGAACGCCGGGCCATCTGCGCTCTCTGCTTTTCGTACCCGCCGACAGCGACAGGAAGCTCGAAGCATCCTTGCGGTCCGGCGCCGATGCGCTGGTTTTCGACCTCGAGGATGCCGTGCCCGAGGAAGGGAAGGGCGAGGCGAGGAAGCGGCTTTCGGCCTTCCTCGATGTGCACCGGGAATCGATGCCCGCCTGCTTCTTCGTGCGGATCAATGGCCTGTCCACGGCGCACGTCCTTGAAGACCTCGCAACCGTCGTGCGTCACCGTCCCGATGCCATCGTGTTACCAAAATGCCGGAGTGTCGACGATGTGCACCGGCTAGGCGATTTTCTTTCCGCGTTCGAGCACATCCTGCTCGGCGGCAAGCAGCAGACCGGCATCATCGCCATGGCGACGGAGACGTCGGAGGGCGTGTTCGGTCTCTCGTCGTACCGCAACGCCCCCATGCGTCTGCGCGCGCTGATGTGGGGCGTCGACGATCTGGCCGCGGATCTGGGCGCTTTCTCGTCGCATGCCGGCCGGGAGCTCACATCGCCCTTCTCCGTGGCGCGGACCATGTGCCTGCTTGCGGCCGCCCAGGCGGGCGTCGACGCGATCGATGCCGTCAGCACCAAACTCGGCGACGAAGCGCAGATCGTGGCAGAGGCCTTGCAGGCGCGCCGCGATGGATTCGTAGCCAAGGCGGCGGGGCATCCGGCACATATCGCCGCGATCAACCAGGCCTTCCTTCCCAATGAGGAAGAAGTGGTCTGGGCAAGGCAGGTGGTGGCCGCGTTCTCTACCGTGGGCGCGTCCGGCGTGGTGCGCCTCGGGGACACGATGATCGACCGGCCGCATCTGCGCCTGGCCCACCGGATACTTTGCCAGGTCGACGGCGAGGACTGACTTGCGTCGCCGTGGCCGCCAGGCGAACCGCCCGGTGGCGGYGGCCATCTGACGGGCGCCGGCGTCGGCGCTGTTTCCCGCTTCCCCGCTTCCCGCATCTGGCATCTGGCATCTGGCATCTGGCATCTGGCATTGCGCCGGGCTGCCTCACATGCTCGCGTTAACCCTTATCGAATTTCGCTTTTATCGGTAGTCATCCGTCCACTATATTAAACGCAATGAGCGGGGTGGCAGACATTGGCCGGTTTGCGGCGAAGCAGCGGCCCCGGCGGACCAATGGCTGACCTGGAGCCGGCATGCCCCGTGAAATTCGTCTGAACGCCTTTGACATGAACTGCGTGGGCCACATCCAGCAGGGGCTGTGGACCCACCCGCGCGATCAATCCAGTCGCTTCGGCGAATTGCAGTACTGGACCGACTACGCGAAGACGCTCGAAGCCGGCCTGTTCGACGGCATCTTCCTCGCCGACGTGGTGGGCGTGTACGACGTCTACGGCGGCAGTCCGGACGCCGCGCTGCGCGGCGCGGTGCAGGTGCCGGTGAACGACCCGACGCTGATCATCCCGGCCATGGCGGCGGTCACGCGCCATCTCGGCTTCGGCGTGACCTGCAACCTGACCTACGAGCAGCCGTTCCTGTTCGCGCGCCGCATGTCCACGCTCGACCACCTGACCGGCGGGCGCATCGGCTGGAATATCGTGACCGGCTATCTCGACAGTGCGGCACGCGCCATCGGCATCGAAGGGCAGGCGGCGCACGACGACCGCTACGACCTCGCCGACGAATACATGGCGCTGGTCTACAAGCTCTGGGAAGGCAGCTGGGACGACGACGCCGTGGTCCACGACCGCGCCGGCGGCGTCTATGCCGATCCGTCCAAGGTGCGCGCCGTCCACCATCGCGGCCCGCAGTACAAGGTCGACGCCGTGCACCTGTGCGCGCCGTCGCCGCAGCGCACCCCGGTGCTGTACCAGGCGGGATCGTCCGCGCGCGGGCGCCGGTTCGCGGCCACGCACGCCGAATGCGTGTTCGTGAACGGGCAGAAGAAGGAGGGGGTGCAGGAGATCGTCGGCGACATCCGCGCCCAGGCGGTGCGGCAGGGCCGCCGCGCGGAAGACGTCAAGGTGTTCATGGGCGCCACCATCGTCACCGGCAGGACCGATGCCGAGGCGCAGGAAAAGTACGAGGAATACCGCCGCTATGTCAGTTCCGAGGCGGCACTGGTGCACGCGGCCGCGTCGATGGGCATCGACTTCGCGCGCTATGACATCGACGAGCCCATCCAGGCCAGCAAGAGCCAGGCCATCGTATCCAATGTGGAGGCCATGACGCGCAGCGCCGGCCCGCAATGGACCCGCCGCAAGCTGCTCGAGCAGATGGTGCTGGGCAGCCGACAGGCGCCTTGGGTGGGCAGCGCCGGGCGCATCGCGGACCTGATGCAGGGCTGGAGCCAGGACACCGGCGTGGACGGCTTCAATCTCTCGCGCACCGTGATGCCGGAGTGCTTCGACGATGTGATCGGGCTGCTGGTGCCGATCCTGCAGGAGCGCGGCGTCTACAAGACCGCGTACCGCGACGGCACCTACCGCGACAAGCTGTTCGGCCACGCCCGCCTGCCGGCCACGCACGCTGCCGCCCGTTACCGCGGCGCCGCCGCGGTTGCAGGCGCGCAGGCCTGAGATCATCATTCTGCGCAGGCACCGGACAAGGGCATGGTAGACAAGACGACTTTCCGAGACGCGATGGCAGGGCTGGGCGCCGCCGTCAACGTCATCACCACCGACGGCGTGGCGGGCCTGGCCGGCTGCACCGCTTCCGCCGTATGCGGCGTGACCGACGAGCCGCCCATGCTGCTGGTGTGCATCAACCGCGCCAGCCGCAACAATGCCGCCATGCGCGAGAACGGCCGGCTGTGCGTCAATGTGCTCAGCGCGGAACAGCGCGACGTGGCGATGCGCTTTTCCAGCAAGGACGTCTCGATCGGCGAGCGCTTTGCCAGTGCAGAGTGGGAGCGCATGGAGACCGGCGCGCCGGTGCTGCGCGGCGCGGTCAGCGCGCTCGATTGCGAGATCGAATCGGTGACCGAGGTCGGCACGCACACGGTGTTCTTCTGCGCGGTCCGGGCCGCGCGCGCGCAGGACGACCGCGACGGGCTGATCTATTTCGGCCGCGATTTCCACCGGGTCGGCGCGGCGGCGCCAGCCGACGCCGGGACCTGACGCGATGGCTCGCGCCCAGGCCGCGCCCGTCATGTCCTCCACGCCCGCAATGCCCGCCGCCGCCCACCTGCCCGGCAAGACCGCCTCGCTAGTCATCCTGCTGTTGTCACAGGTGGCGGCGATGGGCGTGTGGTTCTCGTCGAGCACGGTGATCGCCGTTATCAAGCAGGCGCACGCGATCGCGGCCTTCGACGAAGCCCTGCTGACCAGCGCGGTGCAGTTCGGCTTTGTCGCCGGCACCATTACCTCGGCCTTGCTGTCGCTGCCGGACCGCTACGATCTGCGGCGCCTGTTCATGGGTTCCGCGCTGGTGGCGGCGCTGGCCACCGGCGCGCTGGCGTTCCTGCCGCCCACCGGCGGCGTGGTGGTGCTGCTGCGCTTTGTCACCGGCATGTGCATGGCGGGAGTCTATCCCGTGGGCATGCGGATGGCCGCCACCTGGGCGCAGCGCGACCTGGGCCTGCTGATCGGCCTGCTGGTGGGCGCGCTCACGCTCGGCTCGGCCAGCCCGCACCTGCTGGCCGCCACCGGCGGGCTGGACTGGCGCACCATCTACGGCGTGGCCGCGGCCTGTGCCGCGGCAGCGGCGGTGCTGATCGGCTTCGCCAGCGTCGGTCCCAACATCAGGCGCGCCACGCGCATCGATATCGGCAAGGTGGCGCAGGCCTGGCGCAGCCCGGCAGTGCGCCTGGCCAACCTGGGCTATCTCGGCCATATGTGGGAGCTGTACGCGATGTGGGCCTGGCTGGCGCTGTTCCTGCAGCAGACGCTGGTCGCGCGCGGCGTGGCCGAAGCGCGCTCGCGGGCCGAATGGATGACCTTCGTGGTGGTGGCCGTGGGCGCGCTCGGCGCGTGGCTGGGCGGCTGGCTGGCCGACCGCGTGGGCCGCACCGCCGTGACCATCGGTGCCATGGGCATCAGCGCCTCGTGCGCGGCGCTGATGGGCTGGCTGTCCACCGCGCCGATGGCGCTGCTGGTGGCCGTGGCCTTGCTGTGGGGTCTGTCCGTGATCGCGGACTCCGCGCAGTTCTCCGCCAGCGTGACCGAGCTGGCCGATCCGTCCTCGGTGGGCACGCTGCTGACGGCGCAGACCTGCGCGGGCTTCCTGCTGACGCTGGTCAGCATCCACCTGGTGCCGGATGTCGTGGCGTATCTCGGCTGGCGCGGGGGCTTCGGCATGCTGGCCATCGGGCCGGCGCTGGGCTGCGTCGCCATGTGGCGGCTGCGGCGGCACCCGGATGCCGTCAAGCTGGCGGGCGGCAAGCGCTAGCCGCATGCCGCCTTGCGGTGCGTCGCGGCGTCCTTGCCGCCAGGGGCAGGCGGCGGCCGATGCGTGCATCGGCCTGCTGGTGGCGCTGGCTCAGGCCGCCTGCTGGCGCAAGGCGAAGGCCCGCTGCGCCGCCGGCCGCGTCACGCAGCGCTGGTGCCAGGCAGTCAAGCTGGTGAAGGCGCAGGCATCGATGTCGGCCAGACGGTGCAGCACCGATGCCACGGTCAGATCCGCCACGGTGAAGGTGTCGCCCAGCAAGTAGGGCTGGCGCGCGCAATGCGCGTCCAGCACGGCCAGCGGCTTGCGCAGCGCCGCCAGCGCCGCCAGCGCCGCGGCGGCCTGGGCGGGGTCGCGTTGCGCCTGTGGCAACAGCCGGGTGTGCTGGCTCCACTGCGTCAGGTGCGGCTCGACCATGGTGGCGGCCCACAGCGTCCATTGCAGGATCCCGGCGTCCTGTCCGGCGGTGCCGTCGCACAGCACCTGGCCCGCATGCTTGCGCGCCAGGTAGAGCGTGATGGCCAGCGACTCATAGATGACCAGGCCATCGTCGTCGATGGCGGGCACGGTGCCGTTGGGGTTGATCGCCAGGTAGGCGGGTGCCTTGGCTTGCGCCGAGGCGTAGTGCAGCGGGATGTTCTCGTAGGCCAGGCCAAGTTCTTCCGCCGCCCACAGGGGGCGGATGGCGCGCGAGGCGGCGATGCCGTAGATCTTCAGGGTCACGGGTGGGGTTCCGGCGGTTGGAAATGGGTGTCGGCAATCGGGGCGCGCTTCAATCGCCCAGCGCGATGCCGTCCTTGCGTTTGTCCGATGCGCCCAGCAGGCCGCCTGAGGCATCGCGCATGACGATCTGCGCGCCGCCGAAATCGCTGCGGTCGCCCAGCTCGCCAAGGCCGGCGGGGTCGGTGTAGCCGGCGTCGCGCAGGGCTTGCGCGATGGCCGGCGGCATGCCGGCTTCGATGGCGAGCGCGGTGTCGGACTCCAGCCGCCAGCGCGGCGCATCGAGCGCGGCTTGCAGCGGCTGCTGCCAGGCCGCCAGCCGCACCAGCAACTGCAATTGTCCTTGCGGCTGCATAAGGCCGCCGACCACGCCGAAGCCCGCATGGAAGCGGCCGTCGCGCAGCGCCGCGCCGGGCACGACCGTGTGGTACGGCCGCTTGCCGGGCGCGGGGCTGTTGATATGGCCGGGGCCGGCAAAGCCGAAGCCGCGGTTCTGCAGCACGAAGCCGCAACCCGGCACCGCTATGCCGGAGCCGAAGCGCTTGAAGATGCTGGTCATCAGCGTGACGGCCAGCCCGTCGCGATCCACCACCACGGTGCAGACTGTGTTGCCGGCCGGGTCCGCCACGGTTTGCTTGGCGTATTGCATGGCGCGGCCCATGGCTTGCACGGTGCGCAGCACGGCGGCGGGATCGTCCTGCGCCAGCAGGGCAGGGTCGAGCCGGCCCAGTTCGTCCAGCGCGTGCAGGATCGCCACGCCATGCGTATTGGGCGGGCACTCGAGCACGGTCAGGCCGCGGAAGGTCGTGGAAACCGGCGTGCAGAAATTCCCGCGATGGGCGGCGAAATCCGCGGCCGCCAGCGCGCCGCCGGCATTGCGGCTGGCTGTCGCGGCCGCCTGCGCGGGGGCGCCCAGGTAATAGGCATCGGCGCCTTCCGCCGCGATGGCGCCCAGCACCTTCGCCAGTTCCGGATTGCTGAAGGTCTCGCCGGCGACCGGCGGGCGGCCGGCGCGATAGAGCGCGGCGCAGACCGGGTCCTGGTGCAGCACGCGATCGAACACGGCCCATTCGCGCGCGGCTACCGGTGCGACCGGGAAGCCGTCGCGCGCCAGCGCGATCGCCGGGGCGAACAATTGCTTCCACTCCATGCGGCCATAGCGGCGGTGCAGATCCTCCCAGCCGCGCACCGCGCCGGGCGTGGTCAGCGAAAGCGCGTGGCGCTCGGGGATGCGCTGCCCGGGGAGGCCCGCCAGTGCCGCCATCGGAAAGGCCGCAGGCGCGCGGCCGGTGCCGTTGTAGCTGACCGCATGCCCGTCGGGCTCGACGATCATGGCCAGCATGTCGCCGCCGATGCCGGTGGCCATCGGCTCCACCACGCCCAGGATAGCGTCGGCCGCGAGCGCCGCGTCGACAGCGCTGCCGCCTTCGCGCAATACCCGCAGCGCTGCCTGCGCGGCGAGCGGGTGGCCGGTGGCGACCATGCAGTGCGCGGCGCGCACGCCTTCGGCCGGGGTTGCGGTTGTCATGCGGGTCGCTCCTTGCTTGTCAGGGGTTTGAGGTTCGGTGTTTCAGCGCCACAGGACCACGGCGCACATCGTCGAGACGGTCAGGCCCGCCAGCACCGGCACCAGCAGCGCGCGCACGGCATCGAGCACCGGCACGCGCGCAAAGCCGGTAATGGCCACCAGCGACGACCACGCGATCAGCGTCCCGCCGCCGGTCCATACCGCGCCCATCTGGCCCACCGCGCACAGCGTGGCCGCGTCCAGCCCGACCGTGGGCCCCAGCGCGCCGGCCAGCGTGCCGGTCAGCGGCAGGCCGGCAAAGCCGGAGCCGTCGATGCCGGTGATCATGCCCACCAGCAGTACGCCGAAGGCCACCAGTACGTGATTGTTTGGAATCCATTGCTCGGCGCCCTGGATCAGCTCGAACAGCAGGCTGGGCGCGTGGCCGGTGCCAACGTGCAGGATGGCGCCGGCCGTGTCGCTCGCGCCGATAAAGAAGAATCCCGCGATCGGCAGCACGGAGCCCATGGCCTTGAAGGCAAAGACGAAGCCGTCGGTGATGTGCTCTGCGCTCATGTCCAGCATCTTGCGCGGCCCTTCGGCAGCCAGCGTGCAAAGGATCATCAGCAGCGCCGCGGTGCCCCCCACCATGGCCGCGGCTTCGCCCCCCTTGAGCTCGGCCACGCCGAGGCCGAGCTTGGGCGAGACCATCAGCGCGATCACCGCCGCGAAGGCCAGCGGCGTGAGCACGGCAAATGCCTTGGACCACTTGATGCGGCGCTGCTCCACCATCGACAGGCTGCGCGCGATATTGGCGTCGGTGCCCAGCGGCTCGCCATGCGCGGTGCCGCGCGCCAGTTCGCTCTTGTCGAAGCTGCCGGCGCCACCGGCGGGGTCCATCCCGGTTTCCGCGCGGCCCTGCCAGCGCTCCAGCAGGCTGGTGCTGGCGGGGCGGATATGGCCGCGGATGGAAAGATAGGCCAGCGTCAGCGCGATGCCGCCGGTGATCAGCGACAGCACCAGCGCGCGGTCCGCCACCATGGCGGCGCTGACCGCGGCGCCGGCCGCCTTGGCGCTGATGCCCGGCGCCACGCCGATCACGTAGTCGGACGACAGCGCGGTGCCCTGGCCTGCGATGGCAATGGCCATGGCGCCGGCCAGCGGCGGCAGCCCGGCGGCGATGGCGGCCGGCAGCAGGATGGCGGACACCAGCGGGATCGCCGGGGTGGGCCAGAAGAACAGCGAGATGGCATAGGTGATGGCGGCCAGCATGAAGTAAGCCGTGTGGCCGTTCTTCATCACCGAACGGAAGGGCTCCACCATGCGCACGTCGGAACGCAGGGCCTTGAGCGCGTTGAGCAGCGCTGTCATCAGCGCGATCACCAGGAAGATGTTGAACAGTTCGCGCGCCGCCACGAAGCTGGCGTTGAAGATGCTGGCCAGCGCGCTGACCGGGCTATGGGTCCAGGCCAGGGTCACCAGGAAGGTGGCGATGATCGAGGGCACCACCACGTTGGCGCGGAACACCATGGTGAGCACGATGGCGAACACGCCGGCGAGGTAGACCCAGTGGGCCGCGCCGATGGCGATATGTGAATCCATTTTGGGGGTTGTCTCCTGTGCCGGCGTGACGAAGGCGGTGTCGCCGGTCTGTGCAGAGGCGGCATCGTAGCCGGCCTTGTGCCAAAGCGGCAAACTTTGGCGCGGCGGGGCGGCATGCAGGTGCGCCGCAGCTATCCTGCGGCAAGCCGGGAGCACGCCGCATCACAAGCGGCGCTCGCTTATCCGGCGACGGATACGGCCTTGGCCGCGGCGCTGGTCTGCGCTTCCCAGGACACGCTGATGTCGCCGTTCACAAAGGTCTGGCAAGCCATGCGGTAGCCCTGGCCGAACTGCTCCTCGGTCAGGTGCTTGCGCTCCTTGGGCTTGATGGCGTCGGTGAACTCGAGGCCGCTTTCGATCTTGCACTTGCAGGTGCCGCACAGGCCGCCGCCGCACTTGAAGGGGATGCCGCCTTTCTCGCGCAGGGAAACGCGCAGCAGGTTGCTGTTCTCGGGGGCGGTGACGACCTTGCTGTCGTTGGTGACAAAGGTGATTTCAATCATGGAAACAGTCCGATTGCATGAGGGGGCTGCCCGGCGCCGTGCCGGTCATACTCGGTTTGTCGTGGATGGGGTTGTTCAGTCGGGATGCTTCACCAGCGCGATATCCATGCTGCCGAAGCTGGCCAGCCGCCTGAGTTCCTCGCGTGCGCCTTCGAGCGTGTCGAACTTCTCCAGGAATTTGGAGGGCACGTAGTTGACGATGGGCTGCGTGCCGCCATCGGCTTGCTCTACCACCTTCACCTTGACCGGATACGCCAGCTCGGCGATCACGTACTGCGCCGTCATGCGGCCGTAGAAGAGGTAGTCGTAGGCCTCCACGGCCGACAGTCCTTCGACGAGTTCGGTATGGAACTGCCCTGGCTTGCTGCTGAGAATCACGTACATGACTTTGCCGCTTGCTTGTTGCCGCTGGTACAGGTGCGGAGAATTGCCGATGGCTCACGAATTGCTGGTTGCCGTCACCGGCCGCGCTGCGGCTGGCATGGCCTTGGGCGCGACGCTCTCTGGCGGCAGTTCGTCCTGGGCCAGCTCGATGTCATGCTCCAGCCAGATCTGGCAGGTCAGCCGGTAGCCCTGTTCGAGCCGCTCGCCGAGCTGCTTCTTTTCCTTCCAGTTGGGCGGCGGCAGGTGCTCGGCGCCCGAGATCACGCGGCAGGCGCATTTCGAGCACTTGCCCATGCCGCATTCGTAGCGCAGGTTCGGATACGGAAACTGCTTGATTCCCGCCCGGACCACCAGGTTGGTACTGGGCTTGACCTCGTCTTCGAAGGTCTGGCCATTCTTGTGAAATACGACTTTCGGCATACAACTGTTCCGCAAGCGGTCCGTGGTGGTCTGTCAAGGACGGCCGGCGTGCAATGCCGGCCGCGTGCGATGACGCAGCCCTCTCAAGCGGCGAGTTCGAGTTCGGGCAGCGGGATTTCCTGCGCGACGTAGTCGTGATAGAGGGCGGTGGTATAGAGCAGGCGCATCTGTGCGCCGATCTCGCAGATCTTCAGGCAGCGCTGCTGGAGTTCGGGGGTGTCGGCGTGTTCGAGCACGATCTGGTAGCCGCGCTCGCCGTGGATTTCGTCGGAGACGATATGCAGGTCGAAGAACTCGACTTCTTCGTCGGTGAAGTTGTACTTGTCGCGCAGGGTGGGGGTCTGCTTGCGGTAGATCGAGGGGACGGTCTGCTTGCGGTAGATCGAGGGGAC
>NZ_JBFTNF010000040.1:0-69072 GCF_056397345.1 Cupriavidus sp. 05N38 | reverse complement strand
GCTCCCGGCTCGGGTCCATGCCCATCTCGCGCACGTGCGCGGCGTAGTTGCGGCCAACACAGTAGATGCGGCGAACGGGAAACTGGTCGTTGCCGCCAACCACGGGAATCGTAACGGCAGGAATGGGCGGAATTACAAAGGTCATGTGGTACTCCATGAGTGTAGGTCTCGCTGCGCAGATACCGTCTGCGAGACCAGTGGGGCGGACTGGGCCGCATTCAGAAGACGTGCTTGATGCCGACCATCGCCCCCAGCTGCGAGGCACCTGGTCCCGGATTGGCCCCGGCCGATCCGCTGCTGACGGAAAGCGACAACTGGCCGTAGTTGTTGATGTAACCTGCCGTGCCGTAAATCGTTGTGCGCTTGGAGAAGTTGTAGACGCCACGCAGCGCGTACAGTATTGCCCTGTTGCCATTGGACCGATAGCGCAGGTAGTAGACCTGGCCGGCTACGTTGATGGCCGGTGTCAGGTCATGCGACGCGCCGGCATACCAAAGGTCGCTCAACCCCGTGGGAATGCCTTCGTTGTCGCGGCGCAGCCAGCCCGCACCGACCTTCGTTCTGTCCATTAGTGCATACGCACTGAGCGACAAGCGCTCGTCGGATTTCCCACTGGTGTTCAGTCCCGCGAATGCATCGGATCCGCCGCGGATAACATCATAGGCAGCAGCCACGCCGAACTGCCTGGTCTCGTACTGCACCAATGCAGACCACTCGCGGCAGGCAGAATGGTCGGCCGAGTTCTCGCCGGCACAGTTTGTGCCCGCCGGGCTCGGCCCCGCGTTCACTGCGTCGCGGCCAAGGCTGTATGTCGCGCCAACTGTCAGGCCTCCGAACTTGCCCTTGTAGGCAATGGCATTGTCAGCGCGCGCGTTGGGAATGTAGCTATCCAGCGAGCCGGAACCGAATGTATTCGGGCCGAGGATGTCCGGGTCGAGCATCGCCCAAAACAGCATGGTGTACTGACGACCCAGCGATACCTGTCCCCAGCTACCCGACAGGCCGACCCACGCCTGGCGTCCGAACAGGCGCCCTCCCTGGTTGCTGAGTCCCGAGTCGGGCGCGAAGCCAGATTCAAGCACGACGTTTGCCTTCATTCCGCCACCGACATCTTCGCTGCCGCGCAAACCCCAGCGGGATGGCACGGTGCCAGACAGGGAGCTCATGCGGACCACACTGCTATTGGCGGCACCGATGTGATTTACATATTCGACGCCGGAATCGACTACGCCATAAAGCGTGACGGATTGCGCGCAGGCGAGCGCGGGCAAGGCGGCGGCGCATGCTAGCGCCAGCTCATTGAACTTCATAGGTCTCCTCCTCGTGATGTCGTTCTTTTCAGGACACTGTCGAACCGCGTTGGTCACGCGGCGCCGGAAGCCGTACATCCAAAAAGACCACTGCAACTGCGGCACCGGCCATGGGCAGAAGGAAGATGAAGTACAGGCTAGGAACGCTCCACCCGATGTCCAGCAACACCCCAACCACGATTGGCGACATCATTCCGCCAACCCAGAGCGTTAAAGACACGGCATACAGTCCAGCAACGGAGGCCGTAAGGGCGGCACCGAGTAGCACGGCTATCCCCATCCCGATCTTGAGGGACATGATGTTGGCACCGAAGCCGACCATGAGCAGGGCGCCGCCCAACAGCGTCATGGTGAGCAGTTGACGCAGGCCAAGCCGGGCAGCCAGCAGGCCAAACAGCGATGAGCCGACAATGCCTCCAAGATTGAGCAACACCCCTCCGGTAATACCTTGCTCGGCTGACAGGCCCGCCTCCACCAGAAGCTTGGGGGTCCAGCTTGCAACGAAGTAATAGCTGCCAATTACGAAACAGAACGCTGACCAGAGCGCCAGAGTCCGGGCCAGCAATGGCCTCTTGAGCGGTGCGCTCCAGCCCTCCCAGGCATTCGCTGCGTTGGTGTCCGTGGTCGCGGCGGGCAACGCGGCAATTGGAGGATGCTTCATTCTGGCCAGTGTGCGATTGATTCTTACGAGCGCGTCGGCAGGGCGCTTGGCCAGCAGGAGGTCGAGCGACTCAGGCAGCACTGCGAACGCCATGGGAATGGCCAGAATCGTAGCCAGACCCCCGAACGCGAAAACACTTCGCCATCCCCAGACTGACAGCAGGTAACCCGCAATAACCCCACCCACAGCAGCCCCGACGGCATATCCCGTATGCTGCATGACAATGCAGGTACTACGCCATTTGTTCGACGCATACTCGCCGGCGATCACAGTAATGCTCGCAACCATGCCGCCGATACCAAGCCCCGTGTAGAGGCGCACAGCTGCAAGCTGCATGGCGTTTTGGGTGGCGGCGCTCACCAACATGCCGCTGCCTACAATGCAGAGGCAGAGCAGTATGAGCTTGCGACGGCCAAATCGATCACCAAGCGGCGCGATCAAGATTGATCCGGCACCCATGCCAATCAACCCCGCGCTAAGCAGCATGCCGAACTCCTTGCCATTCAGTTGCCAGTCACGCGCTAGGCGTGCCGTTGTGAATGCCATTGCCAATACATCGAACCCATCGAGCATGTTCAGCACGATGCAGACGATCACGGCCATCGTCTGAAGTTCACTCATAGGCGACTCATCTATCGTTCTTCGAATATCTGCGATCACTTAGTCATCCTCCAGAATGCTCAAAAATCGAGTTATAGACCGACGTTCTGTGCACTGTGCTGCGTCGTGGGGTGCACGATCGATGAAGTGCGACCGTGCGGCAATAGCACGACGGGAAAGACCGTTATTCAGAAGTCGAATGATCTCCTTGCGGGCCAGTAATGACGCCGGAATCACGCTTGTAGAGGCGTTGAAAATTCCGAGCACATGCCGCTTTCACGGGCTCTTGGATTGACCGAAAGATTGGCGTGGACGTACGCTGCGGTMACCTCAACCGAACACGGAGACTCACATGCTCACGCTGTATCACGATTGGCGCTCGTTCTGTTCAATCAAGGTCCGCCTTTGCCTCGCCGAGAAGGGCCTCCCCTGGGAAAGCAACTTCGTCGATCTGATGAAGCTTGAACACACCAGGCCGGAATATCTCGCCCTCAATCCAAACGGCGTTGTGCCCACGCTTGTCCATGATGGCGTTCCCATCCACGAAAGCACGCTCATCAACGAATACCTGGAAGAAGTATTTCCCGAAGTTCGCCTGATGCCAGTTGATCCGGTCGAACGCGCCCGTGCACGCTTTTGGGTGAAGTATGAAGATGATGTGCTCCACCCGGCGATCCGGCCAGCCACGTTCGCGCTGATGATGAGTCCCGACCTGGCGCAGCGCTCGGATGCCGAGCTGGTTGCCATGGTCGACGCGCATCCCAACAAGGCGCGCGCGGAAGAGCTTATTAGCGCAGCACGCGCGCCGATCGACGAAGCTAAGGTCGAAGCCGCACGCCTGAATATGAGTCGTGCTCTGGAACGCATGGAGAGCCGGCTCACGGAGACCCGATGGCTCGGCGGCCGCGAATACTCGTTGGCGGATATTGCGGCGGCTCCGTTCATCGATCGGCTCGAAGAGCTGAACCTGTCGGGGCTCTGGTCCACCAAGCCTGCGTTGATGGACTGGATTGCGCGAACGAAGGAGCGGCCGGCCTACCGCGAGGCCATTCCCGACAACTCCCAGCGGTTCGCGGCTGCCTACCGCCCGCAGGAAGCCTGAGCCAACCGTGCCGCGAGCCGGCTCAGGCAGGCGGCACGAGTGGCGGTCCTTAGTAAGTCGATTGAACTGAGGTGGAGGAAGTCTCAATGACCAAGATGAGCAGGAACGATCTACCGATCATCGTCTCCGGTGGCGGTATTGGCGGCCTCGCATGCGCATTGGCGCTAGCTCAGAAGCGGTTTCGGGTGCTTGTATGCGAACAAGCGCCCCGCTTCGGCCAAGTCGGCGCGGGGCTTCAGGTCGCGCCGAATGCCTTGTCGGTGCTGGATGCGCTTGGCGTCGGCGCCGAGATCAAACGACAGGCGCTGTTGATCGAGCAGATGCTGATGATGGATGGCATCAGCGGCGAGCCTGTAGGTGTTATCCCCTGCGGCAGCGAGTTTCAGCAGCGCTTTTGCAATCCCTATGCTGTAGCACATCGCGCCGATGTGCACAGCGCCTTGCTGGAGGCGTGCGACCAGCATCCCCTCGTCGAACTGAGGACTGATACCAGGATTGTCAGATACGAGCAGTACGGAAATATCGTCACAATCACCACGGATGCTGGTGCAACGCTTCGTGGAGCCGCGCTTATTGGCGCCGACGGCGTCCACTCGAGGATCCGGCAGCAACTGATCGGGGATGGCGACTCAGTGCCAATCGGTGCGGTGATCTACCGCGCCCTGGTGCCCGTATCCCGCATGCCTCCCGAGCTGCAGCATCCCTATCCCACTTTGTGGACCGGACCCGATGCGCATTTGATCTACTACCCGGTACGAGACTGGAGTCAGTTCAATGTCGGCGCGACTGTCAGGACCGACCGCCGGGAAATGCAAGAAGGCGAGGCGTCACCCGAGGAGGCCGCCGCCGCATTCGCGGATTGGGCCCCGGAACCCAGGCGCGTGTTGTCGCTGGCCCCGGTGTTCCAGCGCTACGTGCTCCGTCAACGCGCGCCAGTCGCTAACTGGACCGCCGGCCGTGTGACCCTGCTGGGCGACGCAGCACATCCCATGGTGCAGTACATTGCACAGGGTGCTGCCATGGCGCTCGAAGATGCGATCTCGCTCGCCACAGAGCTGGACGCCGCAGATGGCGCCTGCGAACAGGCGTTTCAGAGGTATCAGGATGTGCGGATCGTGCGGTCGGCGCGCGTTCAGATTTCATCGCTGATGCTGGACCGGATCTACCATGCTGGCGGTGTCGAGCGTCTAGTACGCAATTCGGTCTTTGAGGGTCGAACGCCATCCGAATACTACGACCGGCTGGCATGGCTGTTCACCGCGCCGGCATATGTGCGGCAATGGCGCGCGTCGCCCGATTGCGTCGCTGCCGAAGATGGTATGCACGTCGCTACTGACTCCGAGAAAAGGGATGACACTACTCAGCCACAGCGGGTATGTTAAGCTTCGCACGGCTCCCGATGGCGTCGCTACCATGAGGCATTCACGGTAGCGAGCCTGGCGGACGCTCCCGTTCCGCGCGCACCGGCGCGCATCGACTCAGCAACGGATCGCTTCATTCTGCGCATGGATCAGTTCGACCTTAATCTGATGCGTATCTTCGACGCCTTATGGCGTCACCGCCATCTGGGAAGGGCTGCGGAAGAGCTCGGGCTTAGCCAGCCCGCGTTGTCGCATGCGCTGAAGCGCTTGCGCGAGCAGGTGGGAGACGTGCTTTTCGTCAAGGCCCACGCTGGCATGCAGCCATCAGCCCGGGCGGTCGACATCGCGCCGGTCATACAGGACATGCTCGCCGGGGTACGGGAGCGTATCCTTGTCACACCGCAGTTCGAGCCGTCATCGAGCAAACGGACCTTCACTATCGCGATGTCGGATATTGGTGAGCTGACGTTCCTACCGCGGCTGCTACGGCATTTGGCTAGCGTGGCGCCCCATGTGAGCGTCAAGACCGTATCATTGAGCCCGCGCGAACTCGGCGAGGGGCTGCAGCGCGGCGAAGTAGACCTCGCAATGGGGCACTTGCCAGACCTTTCCGGCACGGACATGTACCAGCAGCGGCTGTTCACTCACGGCTTCGTCTGCCTTGCTGGAAGGAACAACCCACTCGCTGTCAGAACCCTAACTCGGGAACGATACTGCCGAGCCTCCCACGCGGTGGTGCAATCCGAGAGCCGCACTCATGATCTMGTAGAGCGATATCTGCGGGAGAACGGCATCCAAAGAAATGCGCAGCTATGCTGTCCGCACTTCCTCAGCATTCCGCACGTGATCGCCACAACGCACCTGATTGCCACCGTAAGCCAATCGATCGGCGAGGTCTACGCTGATCACGCCGAGTTGCGTCTGCTTGCCCCTCCCTTCGACTTCCCTCACTACGACGTGAAACAGCACTGGCACCGTAGCCAACATGGTGACCCCGGTAACCGCTGGTTGCGCGGGGTCAACACGGCATTGTTCTGCAAGTAGCCACTGCGCGGCGGCTGTCATTCAAAACGCTAATCAGCGTCTTTACCCCCACGGCATTGCCTGATGCGTCTGCTTTCGACGATAGTCAGCCCGGTATTCCGCGTACTCATTCGCTGGGACTTGCCGGTTTGACCGGCTCACGGAGCTTCCTATGCAGAACCAAATCAAGAAGAACATGCAGGCCTTCGACGTCGACATCCTGGTGATTGGCGGTGGCAGCGGAGGTGTGCGCGCTGCTCGCCTGGCAGCTGGGCACGGCGCACGCGTCGCCCTGGTGGAGCAAGGTGCCATGGGCGGCACGTGCGTCAATGCCGGTTGCATTCCCAAGAAGCTTTACAGCTACGCGGCGAGCTACGCGCACGCTTTCGAGGAGGCAACCGGCTTTGGCTGGGCGTTGCCAACCGGCCAGCGACTCGATTGGCCCACACTCAAGCATCGACGTGCGGCAGAGATCGCTCGCCTCAATGAGATCTACGAGCATATGCTTGCGACCGGTGGCGTCGAGGTTCTTCACGGCCGTGCTCGGCTGGCCGATGCGCACACGGTCGTAATCGGAAATCAACGGATAACGGCAGAGCATGTGCTAGTCGCCACCGGCGCGTGTGCGAGCCTTCCTGACATCCCCGGCCGGGAACTGGTGATGACATCGGACGCGATGTTCGATCTTCCGCAAGTGCCCCGACGATTGCTGGTGGTCGGCGGTGGCTATATCGCTTGCGAATTCGCTTCAATCTACCGTGCGCTTGGCGCCGAGGTAATACTGGTACACCGTGGCGCGGGACTGCTCAGCGGCTTCGACGACGACGTCCGGGAGTTCCTGCAAGGAGAGATGGCAAAAGATGGTATCGAGTTTCGGTTCAACTCTACCGTACGAGAGGTACAGACTGAGGCCGGGCATCGCATCGTCACGCTGAGTGACGGCGAGCGGATTGTGGCAGACGCCGTTCTCTGCGCGACCGGCCGAAAGCCGAACACGAGTGGACTTGGACTAGAAGAGATCGGCGTCGCCCTAACACCCGACGGCGCCATTGCGGTCGACACCTGGTTTCAGACGAGCGTGCCGTCGGTCTATGCCGTGGGCGACGTGATCGACCGCGTACAACTCACACCTGTCGCGCTGCGGGAAGCGACCGTGCTCATAGACAGGTTGTTCGGTAGCGGCACACTTCACATGGACTAYGCCACCATTCCGACGGCGGTGTTCACCCATCCGAACATCGCGACCGCAGGCCTGAGCGAGACACAAGCACGCGCACGCTTCAACCGGGTAGCAATCTACCGCAGTACCTTTCGCCCGTTAAAGCATACATTGAGTGGCAGGGTGACGCGTACGCTGATGAAGCTTGTGGTCGACTCCGACACCGACCGCGTGGTCGGGGTACACATGGTCGGTGAAGAAGCGGGTGAAGTGGTACAGGGCTTTGCCGTGGCAATGCGCGCGGGCGCCTCGAAGGCTCAGTTCGACAACACTGTCGGCATCCACCCCACGGCAGCCGAAGAGTTCGTCACAATGAGAACGGCCGTTACCGAGCCCCATTACGAAGTTCCCGTCGGATCTGAGTACTAGTGTTTGACCCTGCCATTGGGTGGCGGCACAGGAAAAACAGCTTATCGCCAACCTGCGGGGAGAACGAAGGTCGCAGATCGCAACTATGCGCCGATTGCATGCGGGCACTTGGTTGATTCAGCGGCGACGCAGCTTCTGACCAGTTCTACGCCTGCTGCTCGCCGGCCGAAGTCAAGAGGACGTGAGCAAGCTGCTTGGCCTAGCCTGGCCAGCACGCGAACCTTCAACCGGATTAGGGCCACGTAGATTCGCCACGTCGATGGCGTCGGAAGTGCCCGAACATGGCTTGGTGCTGCCCAATCGAGCGGGCGGCAAAGGCCGCCGATCCGCGCCGGCGGCCTCGCGACGCTGCCAGTCGGCGTAGGCGAGGGTAGGGTTGATAAGCCAAAGAGTGTCGCGGACTGTCAGAGGCTTGGCCTCACGCGACACGCTGGGCCGCCCATCGGCGAGCGGGACGCCGAGCGTCAGCCCCACGCGGCCACGCAGGCGCGCAAGGAAAAGGCAAGCGTCGGATCGATGTACTCGCGCGGCAGTTGCCGACCTTGCGTTCTTGACGGGGTTGGAGCATACGGGCGCGAGACGGGCCAGCGCCACCGCGCGCCTTGCACTGCGCGCGCATACGCAGTTTGCCTCGCCGCTTCCAACGTCTGCGTGATGCTGGGTTTTAGTGCTTGTCGCTCTCCGGATACCAGTAGATGCGCTTGCGCTTGCCCACGCCCGCGATACTGATCTTGGCCTGCGACCAAGATACGCCCAATCCACTATCATAATCCTCCCAGTTATGATGAATCCGTCTAACTGCACATCTTCGATATAAGGCGAGCGCTCGAAGCGTATCAAGGGCTTGTCTGGTGTTCAGCCGGAAGAATGGCTCGAAGGCAGTCCAAGATGGACGGTCGACTATTGAAGGGCGGTGCACCTATCGATGCAGCAAGCCTGTCACGCGTCGCCGGAAGGTCGGAGAAGTTCTAGTGGGCGCAGCGCCTGCACAGCGCGTTGGAGCACCCGAATCAAGTCTTCCAGTTCCTCCACAATGGTCTCGGCCTGCTCGACCAAGGCTGGATCCGTTGCTCCTGAGACGAGACTGGCACCATTGAGAACCGTATGGGCCATGCCATGTAACTGGAGTAAGTCGTCGCGAATTCCTGCCGGCTCGCTGACTCGGGCTCGTATCGTATCGACGAGGTCCACAATGCGCAGGATCTCGCTGGTGTCGAAGCTGTCCTGCAGGCGATGCAAGGCATCGGTGTCAACCGGGCCATAAGGGGTCTGGGTGTTAGGCATGGCGTGGTTTCCAAACGGAGAATGCGGGGGTAGTGAAAAGACTGTCGCGGATCCAAGCCTCCGGAGTCCGCTCAAGGTTTAGCTTGTAGTCGCCAAAGCGCTTGATGTTGCTGGTGAGATATGGGCTAAGGAAGCTGATGTCGTCTACGTCGACCTTGATACCGTCCTTCTCCATGGCACGAAGCGCCTGCATCATGTCGGCGGTGTTCTGAAGGATCACTGCGGAGGCGACCAGATCGTTGTAGCGCAATCGCTTTTGCTGCTCGTCGGGATCGTTCACGGGCAGAACATCGCCGCCGAACGAGAACCACTTGGCAAAGCCATTGTAGGACTCGATCTTGTTGGTCGTCGCAGTGATTTCCTGGCGCAGTTCGCGGCTGCCGATCCACTCCAGCAGAAACACGGTGCGAACAACCTTGCCCAGTTCCTGGGCGGCCAGCAGGAGCCGATTCTTGCGACTATCCGATCCCAAGCGGCGCAGCAGTAGGGGAGAGGATATGGTTCCGGCCTGGATCGACAACGCGACCTGCATCAGATCCTGCCAGTGAAGGGCGATCAGGTCCCAATCCACCGCGCCCGAAAAAAGGCGCTCAATATGACGATACTTGGAGGTGGGATAGGCTCGGTAAAGTTTCAGATCCTGCCAGTTACGAATCCGCGGCATCAGGTTGATGCCAAGCAGGTAGGTAAAGGCAAAAACGGCAGCTGACTGGCCCTGAGTGTCGGCATGCACCGTGTCTGCCTCCACGCTCAAGCCTGCCTTAAGCAAGCCCTCGATGACGTAGACCGCTTCCCACACGCCGGGCGGGATGAAGTGTCGGAATACGGCGATGTAGTTGTCTGCAACATGCCGGTAAGCCACCGCGCCCTTCTTGCGGTAGCGGAAGTGGTAGCCCGTGAGCAGGTTATTGTCGTAGAAGTCGTATTGCGTGCCGTCAGCCGCCACGGTCTTACCGTCCCCCCAATGCTTGGGCAGGTCGAGCTGGAGATACAACTCGATCAGTTCGCGCTGCGCGGTTTCAAGCCGTTCGAGACTCATATGTCGCCGATTGACGAACGACATCATGTGCGGCGTCACCCGTTCGCCCATGTGGCGAGCTGCTTGCGTGGGTCCGAGATTGCAGCCCATCGCGAAGATCGTCAGCAAGTAGCGCTCGGCGGCGTGGCGGATCTTGGGATCGCTGCCTGAAAGCGGGCCGAAGTGGCGCGTGAAGTGGGTCCAATGCTCGATGTTGGCCAGGACGTCCAGCAGGTTGCGGTTCGGCATGTGGCCGATCAGCGTCTGCTGAAGCGCAAGCGCGCTGGCGGGGATTTCCTTGGCGACGGTCCGGCGGAGTACCGGCTCGCCGTTGCGGCCAATGGTGACGTGCTGACGCTTATCCGGAAAACTATCGTCCAGGTTCTGTGCCGTCGCGGCCAACCACTGACGTAGGTGTGCAACGAAATCCTGCGCGTTGGTCGGCATCTCCAGCTTGGCGCAGTAGTCAGGGAGGCGGCGCTCGCATTCACGCCAGGACAACAGATGCAGCCGGTAGTCGGCAAACGCGTCTGAGCCGACGACACAGAGGTCGCCAGAGCGCAGTTCGGCGACCATATGCGAAAGTACGCAGAGCTCCAGATGGCGCCGATTGATGCCGGGCCCCAGATTGTCAGAGCGATATACGAGCTTGCGCCAGCGCTCCGAGGCGAAGCTCAGATCGACGTCGGCGGAAAGCCATTCGCGGTGTAGATCCGCATTCTTCAACACCACTGCCAGTGCGGCCAGTAGGGTGCACGACTGGCTGGTTGACTGCCACTTCAGCACTTCGGCCAGGCGCAACATTACCGAGCGGTGCGGGCGAAAATGCCGCCACAAAAGGGGCAAGTAGTTGTTCCCGCTGAAGGCGCGGACCTCAGCGCAGTTCTCGCGTAGAGGCTCTAAATCGCCTGAGGGGGCAAGAAGGCGCCGTACCTCTACGCCGATCTGAGCAGTCCTCGCCCTCGGCGAAATCGAACGGTTAGCGAGTGGTGCAGTATGCGCCAATGCCCGTGGGTGAGGCTGGGTGCCAGGCGAGGGAAGCCGATGAGACCTTCCAGCCTCTCTATTACGCCGGGCCCGAGGACGTCGAATACGACGAGTCGGCAGAAAGGTCCCGAAGTCGTACTGCGTTGATTGGGCGCGAGAATTCGTAAGGAACCATTGGCACGAGCGCAGCGACGAGTGTGGCCTCGATAAAGTAGCTATCTGCAGTTTCCGCCTGATCGTGCATGGGGGCAGTCATTTCAGAACCATCTTGTCTGGGGTAGCCGCTTCGCCCGGGCCATCCCTTTCCCTGCCACGAGAGGCGCCTTCGAGTCGCCTCTCGTCATTTCTCAGCTCGATTCACGAGTACCCGTTTTCGACGGCAAGAAACAACTGCGCACTCGCGGCCTGCCCCCGGTACGCCACCCGGCCAGCACAACTTCTTCTGCGCATGCGACATGGGCTCGGAATGCCACGCTTAAATATGCAGCAGACCAGATCCCGTGCCCGTCAGTGCGCATCTTTGCGTCCGGAAGGGAGAATTATCCACAGAAGCTGTGGATAATTAAGAGCTGCAGGCGACCATAACGACAAGGATTCGGGGCACGTCACTTCCCTTATCGTCATCCTCCAGGATTTTCGTTTAGATGACTTAGCTTTTGCGCCGCTGCACGGCGGTTAGTATCCCCCGCAGGATCTCGATGGGGGGAGGCGGGCAGCCAGCCACAGCGACGTCGACGGGGATGACGTTGGCGACGCGACCGCAACTTGCATAGCTCTCGCCGAAGATACCACCCGTACAGCCGCAGTCACCTACCGCGACGACGAGCTTCGGCTCCGGCGTCGCGTCATAGGTACGCCGCAAAGCCTCTTCCATGTGACGCGAGACCGGTCCGGTCACCAGCAGCATGTCAGCATGCCGCGGGCTGGCAACGAATTTGATGCCAAGCCCTTCGATGTTGTAGTAGGCGTTGTTGAGCGCGTGGATTTCCAGTTCACAGCCGTTGCACGAGCCTGCGTCGACCTCCCTAATCGCCAGCGCCTGACCGAGAATATCGAGGATGTCCTTGTGGATGCGTTGAATCGCGGCGCCGCCATCGGCATCGACGGCCTGGGGCGCAGGCTCGGTCACGATGCCGGTACGGGCAATTTGCTTGAGGAGGAGCCACATCAGAGGTCGTGCCCCGAATAGGAGAGATTGAAAGACTTGTTGATCAGCGGAAAGTCCGGAACGATATTGCCGATGACGGCGTGTTCAAGCACTGGCCAGTTCTGCCAAGAGGGATCATGGCAGTGGCAACGCAAGATCCGGCCGTCGCCGGCGATCTCGAGGGCGACAAGGACTTCACCACGCCAGCCCTCTACCCAGCCTGCTCCGATGGAGATTTTGTTCAGCATCCGGAGGTCACCACATATCGCGCCACCCGGCAGCTCCGAGCAGATGGCGCGAACGAGCCGCAGGGATTCAAGCGTCTCGTCGAAGCGCATCGCCACACGTGCGGCGACATCGCCGTTTCGGTGCGTGGCCATCCTGACGTCTAACCGATCGTAGGGCGGCCATGCGTGGTCGCAGCGCAGGTCCGCCGCTTGCGCGCTGGCGCGCCCGGCGAGCCCCGTGAGGCCAAGCTGGGCTGCGAGTTGTGGCGCCACCCGCCCCGTGGTGAGAAAACGGTCCTGCAGGCCGGCATGTTCGTCATACACGATCCGCAGTGCGCGGACCTTGCGCTCGATGCCGTCGCACTGCTTGCGCAGCCAATCCAGCATCGGCGGCGTCAGGTCGATCGCAACACCTCCGGGCACCACTGCATCCATCATGAGCCGGTGACCGAATACCTCCTTAGACAGGCGCTGCCAGTCCTCGCGCAGTCGCGAGAACTGGGCCAACCCAAAGGCCAATCCGGCATCATTGCCCAAGGCACCGAGATCGCCCAGGTGGTTGGCCACGCGTTCGCGCTCCAGCATCATGGCACGCAGCCAGGCTGCCCTTGTCGGTATCTCGCTGCCCGACGCGGACTCGAGCGCCATGCAGTAGGCCCAGGCATAGGCCACCGTCGAGTCGCCCGATACACGGCCGGCTAGCCGGTGGGCTTCAATCGGTGCGACTTCGGTGAAGCGTCGCTCGATGCCCTTGTGCGTGTAACCCAGGTGGGCTTCCAGCCGCAGCACCTTCTCTCCGACGACGGAGAGGCGGAAGTGGCCGGGTTCGATGATGCCCGCGTGCACCGGGCCGACGGCGATCTCATGCACGCCATCGCCATCGACGCGTACGAAAGGGTAGGCCGTCGGCAGCTTGCCCGCGGCGACCAGCGGCTGCGTCCCGTGTCGCAAGGGAAATGACTCGGGCTGCCACAGGCCATGGTCCAGCCAAGGGCGTCGGTCGCGGCTGCCGTGCACATGGATGCCCGAAAGGTCAACCATGGCGCGCTGCATCCGCCCGGCGCACGGGAATATGGCGCTCAGATCCGGAACTCCCTGCGCTGGATCGTCGAGCCGCAGTTCGAGCCAGACCAGGCCCTCCGGTACGGCATACGCGGCACATGCCGCCAACGCGCCCCCCGCGGCGCTACGGTCGACACCCCACACCGATATGAGGCGCCCTCCCGTGTCATTAACCGTGCGCGCTGCCGCGCTCCATGCGTCGGGACTGACCAGCCCGTGCCATACCGGCAGCGGTGCCGGCAGGCCATTCAGCTTGAGTCCGAGTTCAGGCAGAGCCATGCGCTCAACTCCCCAGCATGGCAGCCGCCTGGCGGTACCATGCATCCAGATACGGCGGGATATAAAGTCCCAGCATCAATCCAAGTACGAGGTGTGTGAACACCGGAATCAGCGCCGGCGGGTGTGCCAGGGGTTTCAGGGTGGTCTCGCCGAAGACCATCGGCTGCACGCGACTGAATACCGACGCAAAAGCCAGGCCGAGCGCGACCAGCAGGAAGGGCGTGGCCCAGGGTTGCTCACGCATCGCGGTGGTGACGATCAGGAATTCGCTGGCGAATACCCCGAAAGGCGGCATTCCCAGGATAGCCAGCACGCCCAACATCAGGCCCCAGCCGACCGTGGGGCTGACGCGGATCAGCCCGCGGATCTCGTCCATGACCTGCGTACCCGCTTTCTGCGCCGCATGGCCGACGGCGAAGAAGATCGCGGACTTGACCAGCGAATGCACCGTCATGTGCAGAAGTCCGGCGAAGCTGGCGATCGGCCCGCCCATGCCGAAAGCGAAGGTCATCATGCCCATATGTTCGATGGACGAATAGGCGAACATGCGCTTGACGTCCCGCTGGCGGATAAGGAGGAAGACAGCCGCCACGACGGAAACCAGGCCGAAGCCCATCATCAGGTGGCCGGTGAGATGGTTGTTCAGCGCGCCGTCCGTCAACACCTTGCAGCGCAGGATGGCGTATAGGGCCACATTGAGCAGCAGGCCGGACAGCACGGCGGACACCGGGGTCGGCCCCTCGGCATGCGCGTCCGGCAGCCAGTTGTGCAGCGGCACCAGGCCGACCTTGGTCCCATAGCCGATAAACAGGAAGGCAAAGGCCAGGGTGATGATATTCGGGTCCAGCCGACCCTTGACCGCATCGAGGTTGGTCCACAGCAGCGCGCCGCCCTCGGTGCCAATGACCTGCTCGGCTGCCATGTAGAGCAGTACGGTGCCAAAGAGTGCCTGGGCGATACCCACGCCGCACAGGATGAAGTACTTCCAGGCTGCCTCGAGGCTGGCTGCGGTCCGGTAGACGCTGACCAACAGTACCGTGGTCAGCGTGGCGGCCTCCATCGCGACCCACACGATGCCCATATTGTTGGTCGTCAGTGCCAACAGCATCGTGAACGTGAATAGCTGGTACATGCTGTGGTACAGGCGCAGCCGCGGCGGCGTCATCTTGCCGTGGTCGCGCTCCACGCGCATGTAAGGCCGCGAGAAGATCGACGTGGTCAGGCCCACGAACGCGGTCAGAGTGACCAGAAACACGTTCAAGGCGTCTATGTAGAACGCACGGTCCCACACGAGCGTGGGACCGTCGTCGATGATCCGACCGGTGAGCAAGCAGGCCGCGATGAAGGTGCCCAGGCTGAACGCGACGTTGACATCGCGCGCACTATCGCGATGGCCCACCAGCGCCAGCACCAGCCCGCCGGCGAGCGGGGTTGCAAGCAGGAAGGCTAGCGCAATCAACTCAGTCCTCCTTCAGCTTCTCGAGGTGGCGGATGTCCAGGCTGTCGAACTGCTCACGGATCTGGAACATGAACACGCCCAGGATCAGCACGCCGATYAGCACATCCAGCGCGATGCCAAGTTCAACCACCATCGGCATGCCGTRGGTTGCCGAGGTGGCGGCAAAGAACAACCCATTCTCCATGGCCAGGAAGCCGATGACCTGCGGTATGGCCTTGGAGCGGGTGATCATCATCAGGAACGACAGCAGTATGCAGGCTAGCGCGATGCCGAGCGTGCCGCTGGCCAGCTTCACCGACAGCCGCGAGATAGGCATGGCCAGGTTGAACGCGAAGATCACCACCAGGATGCCGATCACCATGATGGTCGGGATATTGATCAGCGTCTCCACGTCCCAGCGGATATCAAGCCGGTCGATGACGCGGTGCAGGAGATAGGGGATCAGCAGCACCTTGAGCACGAATGTCACGCCGGCCGACAGGTACAGGTCCGGCTGCCGGGTCACGTAGCCAACCACGGCCGTCGCCAATGCCAGGGTGGCGCCCTGCAGCGTGAACAGGTGGATTAGCGAAAGGACGCGGCGCTGCGAGATCATCCCGAAGGCGAGGATGAGCAGCACCGCACCGAGCAGGTTGACGAACTGGGTCAGTAAGGTGCTCATGTCAGCGGGCAAGCAGCAAATGCACCAGCATGCCGATCACCGCCAGCAAGAAGGCAGTGGCCAGGAACTCGGGGACGCGGAAGATGCGCATCTTGGCACTCACTGTCTCCAGCGTGGCAAGCAGGATGCCGCCCACGGTGAGTTTGAACAGCAGCGCCGGCAGCGCCAGCAGCATGGACAACGGCGCCTGGGCCTCTGCGATGCCCCAGGGGAAGAACAACGCCAGTCCGATACAGGAGTAGGCGAACAGCTTCAGGCTTGACGCCCACTCGATGAGTGCCAGGTGGCGGCCCGAGTACTCCAGGAGGAGTGCCTCATGGATCATCGTCAGCTCCAGATGCGTGGCGGGGTTGTCGACCGGCACGCGGGCGTTCTCCGCCAGCGACACCATGGTGAAGGCAACGCCGGAAAAGGCCAGCCCGGGGTAGATCGCGAGGTCACGATGGGCGAGTGTCTCGACGATGGTGGTGAGCGACGTCGACTTGGAGACTAGCGAGGCCGAGAACAGCACCATCAGCAATGCGGGTTCGGCAAGAAACCCGATCAGCATCTCGCGCCGCGCCCCCAGGGTGCCGAAGGCCGTGCCGATGTCCATCGCGGCCAGCGAAATGAAAACCCGCGCTAGCGCGAACAGGCCGACCAGCGCGATCGCATCAGCCGCAGGTGCCAGCGGGAGGTCGGTCGAGAGCGTTGGGATGATCGCGCACGCCAGGGCCATACAGCCGAACACCACGTAGGGTGTGGCGCGGAACAGCGGCGACGCGTTGTCGGCCACCACCGATTCCTTGTTGAACAGTTTGTGCAACATGCGATATGGCTGCCAGAGGCTGGGCGCGGATTTGTTTTGCAGCCAGGAACGCCATTGATTGACCCAACCCGTCAGTAGCGGCGCCAGGGCGATCGAAATCGCGATTTCTAGCGACTGCGACAGCAAGCCGGAGACCGTCATGGAAGCCTCATCGCATCACCGCCAGCAGCGTGGCAACTAGTGTCAGGAAACTGTATAGCAGATATACCGAGATGCGCCCTTGCTGCATCAGGCTGGCCAGTCGCGCCAGGTATGAAGCCAATTCGGCAGTGGGTAGGTACAGCCAACGCCAGAAGCGGTCCTCGACGGTCACCCGGTAGCGCGGCTGTTCGTCGAACGGCGTCGGCAGGTCGCGCTGCATCAAAAAGAAGGGTTCGAAGATCTGACGGATTGGCTGGCCGAAACCCTCGGCGGTATCCTGCATGCGCGCGGTGCCCCAGGGAAATCCGCAGGCCCATGGTGGGCCGCGGCGCAGCCGGCCATGGTAAAGCCAGCGCACGAGCAAGTAGGCGAGCGCAAAGCTAGTCAGGATGCCGAGGAGGAAGATCACCGGCCCGTAACTGGCTTGACCTAGGCTGCTCGGCGCCAGCAGCCAACTGCTGGTAGCCGCTCGGGCGCCCAAACCGGCGGCAACCAGCTGCTTCGTTACCGGGTCGATCAGCTGGATGAACTGCGTCGGCAGCAGGCCAAGCGTCACACAGCCGAGGGCGAGCCATATCATGCCTGCGCGCTCCCAGGGACCGGCGTCATGCGCGTGGGCGAGTTTGTGCTCGCGCGGCTGGCCGAGGAAGATCACACCGAAGAACTTGACCATCGTGTAGCCGGCTAGGGCCGCCACCAGCGCGATTAGCGCAGCGACCACCGGGATCAGCATCGTCAGCAGCGGCACGGGCAGGCCTGGCGTGAACAGGAAGCTCTGCAGCAGCAGCCACTCCGACACGAAACTGCCGAGCGGAGGCAGCCCGGCGCTGGCCAGCGCGCCCAGTAGCGTAAGCCAGCCAACCCAAGGCATGTACCGAATCAGCCCGCCCAGCTTGCCGAGACTTCGCTCGGCGGTGGCATGCAGTACGCTGCCCGTGCCGAGGAAGAGCAGGCTCTTGAATAAGGCATGGCTTGCGACGTGATAGAGCGTCGCGGTCAGGGCCAGTGCCGCCATCGGCCTCATGTCGTAGGCCGAGAAGATCAGGGTCAGGCCCGTGGCGACGAACAGCAGGCCCATATTCTCGATGGACGAATAGGCCAGCAAGCGCTTCATGTCGCTCTGCACCGCGGCAAAGACGACGCCGAACAGGGCAGTGGCCAGGCCGACGGCCAGAAGCAGCGCGCCCCACCACCACAGACGCATACACAGCAGGTCGAAGGACACGCGCAACAGCCCGTAGATGGCTGTATTGAGCATGACGCCGCTCATCATCGCGGAGACCGGCGAAGGCGCGGCCGGGTGTGCCTCCGGCAGCCAGACATGCAAGGGCAGGACGCCGGCCTTGGCGCCGAAGCCGAACACGGCAAGCAGGAAGCCGACCGAGGCCCAGAAGGGCGTCAGAGCCTGGTCACGCATGTTCGCGAAGGTGTAGTCACCGGTGTTGGCCTGCAGAACACCGAAGCAGAGCAGAATCGCGATCGCGCCGATACGCGCCATCGTGATGTAAAGGTAGCCGGCGCTGCGTACCTCTCGAATGCGGTGGTTTGCTGTCACCAGGAAGAACGACGACAGCGCCATGGTCTCCCACATGACCATGAACGAGTAGGCATCGTCGGCCAGGATGACACCGGCCATGCTGGCCAGGAACAGGTGATATTCCAGGCACAGCAAGCCTGGCGGCGTGCCCTCACCCTTGCGGAAATATCCGGCTGCAAATATAGAGATGCCCGCCGCCGTACCACCGATCACCATTAGGAAATAGGCGGAGAGGCTGTCGAGCCGGATGTGGAAGGGCAGTGCTGGCAGTCCAATGGCTAGTACGGCGACCTCGGGCGTGCCAAGCACAGCGGCAAGTGCCAGGCCGAAAAGCGCCAGCCCAAGCAATCCGCCGAGCGGGAAAAGAACGCGAGACACCAGGGTCAGCCGCTGCAGCGCGGCAACGCCTGCGGCCCCGACGAACAACCAAGCCCCCACAACAACAAGCACCCAGTCGATATGGAGCCATTGAGCGACGGGGGGCACGCTGCTCATGGCCTAGGCCTTGCGACGTGTGGCGCGCCGTCTGGTGGGGGGGGGCGCTTCGGCCTGCGCCGGTGCCTGTTCCTGTGGCGGTGTTCCGTCGTCAGCAGGCTCGGTATTGCCCGCGTGCAACCCGCTGGGCACGTACTGGACCCCATGTTGAGCGAGGTATTCGCGGATGAGCTGGCGCACCACTTGCGATGCCGTCAGATCCTGTTGTGCACAAAGGCGCTCGAAAGCGGCCTTCTTGTTGGGATCGATGAGCAGCGTCAGCCGAGCAGTCTTGATCTCCATGGAGCCTCAACATGCCAATACGATGGTCAGATGCGTCACATCATACATGAACGCCGTGCGACCCAAAAGTGCTTGCCGCCGCCGCGGTTCACCGTCAATGAAGCGACGGCAAAGGTCGCTAATTGCTTGCGACAACCTAGCATACGGAATGAAGATTGCATATGCTACAGAACCTAATGTAATGCAGTAGCGGTGTAATCAACATGTTAATCCTATTAACATATTCCGTCCCAGATTGACCTTGTGCGCAGGCGCGCCCTAGCTGGTCTTTGGAACCTTTGCTCACGTGGCATTTTGTGAGAACCCTCATCTGCCTGAGGGTGACGAGGCGTGGGCGATAGGGAACGGTGATCGACTCTTTCGATGGCCTCGAATCCAGGCAGACAAGGAGAAAGATATGTTTGCGCATCTTCTGCTCGCGGTCGATGGCTCTTTTCTATCTGATGCCGCCTGCCATAAGGCGCTTGCCCTTGCGCAGCAAATGAACGCCCGGGTTACGGCGCTTCGGGTTGGCCCGAACTACCATGTTCTGACCTATCACACTGAAATGCTGACGGACACCCGAGAGCGTTTCACGCAGGAATCCTGGGAGGAGGCCACGAAATATCTACAAGGCGTGGCGAGCGAAGCCGCCGCCGCAGGGGTGCCCTGTGATACGACGTATCTGGTCAACGATCACCCGTACGAAGCCATCATCAAAACAGCCGAGGATAAGGGCTGTGACCTCATCGTGATGGCGTCGCATGGGCGGCGCGGCGTGCAGGGACTGGTGATTGGCAGTGAGACGCAGAAGGTCCTGACTCACAGCAAGATCCCTGTACTGGTGTATCGCTAGATACCATGGCATCGAAGCGCGTGAGGCATTGGCGACAATGGGCTGGCAATGCCATGGACGTCCATTCGCCTGGAAGCAAGCGGCGACAGGACTACGAACCGACCGGGGGAGTGACCATCTCCACTGGCCGTATGGAGGACGGAGAGGCGACCATGGAACTGCTTGTGGAACAGGTGGAGGTTTGGGTGGCAGGGATTCCGGACAAGCCAGGTGGACTGGCCGGATCGTTGGCCCCCCTATGCGATGTGGGAGCCGATCTGCAACTCATCATCGCGCGCCGCAATCCGGACAAACCTGGTGACGGCGTCGTATTTGTCACCCCACTACAGGGTGATAGAGAGATTGTGGCCGCGGCTCTGGTTGGCTTCAACGTGACACAAACGCTGCACTGCGTTCGTGTCATGGGGATTAACCAACCGGGCATCGCATCGGCGCTGACGGAGAAGCTTGCCAAAGCGAATTTGAACCTCCGCGGGTTCTCCGCTTCGGTGATCGGTACGCAGTTTGTCGCCTATGTGGCAGTCGACTCGCAAGCCGAAGCCAATAAGGTAGTTGAGGTTCTCCAGGCTGCCTGAGGTCCAGCGCTTATGCATCAAGGAGAGGAGTAGTGGGGCGCCGGAGCGCCGAGGAGACGTATTCACATTGCCCGCTTGAAGGGCATGGACTGCGGTCCTGCGCCACCCTGCCTGTTGCCGAATCCGGCTAGTTGACGCCAGCACCACGCATGGTGGCTGATCGTAGGCTCGTCCTGAGCCCAATGCGTCGCAATAGTGTCTGAATAGCGGCCGTGGCGACGTCGTCCGTCTCTTGTACATCCTTGAGTACCGCCTGAATCCGCAAGGCCAGCGCTTCAGCAAGCCTTGCCGCAGTGTCGCGCAGCGGACAAGCGTCGCATCTCGCGTAAAGCGCGACATCTCTAAGCAAGGCGTCACCCCGATAGATAGCCACCAGCACCTTCGGTTGGTAGCTACCGTCATCGAGCGCTTTTGCGCGCGGCGTGACGCGATAAGTGACCGCCGGCTTGTGCATGGATGCCTCCCGATAGTTGCCAGACCCTGACTCCGGTCTCGGCATGCCGTAAAGCCAAGTATGAGATTGAGGCCAGCACCACGCATGGAAGGTCCCGATTGGGCGGTAGGCATCTCGGGATGCCTCGCAGTGGTCATTATCAGTGCGATGCCGAGGCCGACCTGCAGGGTGAGGCTGGTAGTCCGCTATGCGGACATCGGTCACTCGCGGTCATTCTTAGCCAGAACCGTAGCGCCAACCTGGGGCCGGGTGGCATAGGCCACCCCATGCTGCTCCAAATAGTCGCGGATCAACTGGCGCACCACCTGCGACGGCGTCTGATCCTGCGCCGCGCACAGGGTTTCAAAGGCTTTCTTCTTCACGGGGTCGATCAACACGGTGAAACGAGCGGTCTTGGATTCCATGCAGCTTAGAGTAGTGTTGTATGATAATAGCGTTATCATTATATACAAGTGAGCGGCCAAGTGCAGCCTGTGGTTCGGGCATACCCAGACGAGCATGTTCCGCCGCCGGCGGCAAGCCATATGGGTAAGCGCCTGGAAGTTGCTTAGGGGCCGCTTTTTATTTGAGGGCGATGTGCTAGACGCGACAATTGAAATGACCAACCGCATGGGCTTGCAAGGTCGCGGCTCAGCGCGGCTAACCTTTACCGCTGCCCAGTTCGAGTCCGAGATCCTGCTTGTCAGCAATGACTGCACAGCGAACGCCAAGAATGTGATGGACGTGATGCGACTCTCAGCGCGGGCGGGAACTCAGGTACGTATTCAGGCCACCGGCCCGGATGAAGTTGCTGCCGTGAAAGTCATCGCCGCACTGCTGACGGAGTGAGGAATTGAATACCACGCCTGATGGAGCCCCACACATGGACCCCAATCGCACCTCCTTTGAAGCCTACTTAAAGTTTCTCTCCGAAGCCCCCGACGACGGCACGCCGACCGTACCGGAAACCCCACTTGCAATTTCACTGCATTTCGATGCGCTGGCTACCCAAAGCATCATGTCGCGACGCGACCCCGACAAGCTTGTTCTTGGCTACACGCGGACGATGATGGCGTTTTTACTGCTGCAGCCGGCACCCACCAGGATCTCGATGATCGGCCTCGGCGGGGGATCATTACTCAAGTATTGCTATCGGCATCTTCCGAATGCGAAGGTGGTCGCAATCGAAATCGATCCGGCGGTGATTGCATTGCGCGATACGTTTCATATTCCGCCCGACGACGAACGGCTCGAGGTGGTTTGCGCGGATGGCGCCGAGTATGTMAAGAATCAGGACGCGCGGCCGGAAGTCATATTGGTGGATGGTTTTCTCGCTCATGGCATGCCGACACAACTGGGCAGCGCGGACTTCTACGCAGCGTGCCATGCCCGGCTCGCCGACGAGGGGGTATTGGTCGCGAACTTCCTCGACAGCGATTCCGATATCCCTTCCTATCTGGACGAAGTTCGTTCGGTGTTCGGCGACTCATTTTCCATTTCCCTGTCCGAGGACAGTTGCAACTACACGCTGCTCGCTTGGAAGAGCGCGCGGGCACTACCCTCGCTGGACGAACTGCTGATGCGCGCGCGCATACTGGAAACCACGCATCCCCTGAATCTGCGCGCGGCCGCGCGTCGTCTGAAACAGGGCAAACGGCTCGCGTCAGATCACACATTCTTGCAGAAGCTCACGGGCTGATGAGCTGGCGGGCCGATGTTGGATAGACACGGCCTGAACCGAAGGTAACGCCCACCGATGCGACCATGCCGATCCGATACTTGCGCAGACTGACTGGAAGGGAGCGCAGTCCAGAAGCCAACCGGCAACTGGCGCGTTATCTTGCCTTTGTGGCGGGCGCCACCAATGCAGGCGGATTCTTGGCGGTGCAGCAGTACACCTCCCATATGTCGGGCATCGTGTCCGCCATGGCTGACAATCTAGCGCTCGGCAGTGTCGGGCTCATTCTGGACGGCCTCGGTGCCTTGTTATCGTTTCTGGCGGGCGCGGCCTGCTCTGCGATTTTGATCAACTGGGGGCGGCGCGAGCGCCTGCACAGCGAATACGCGCTGCCGTTGATGCTGGAGGCGGCGTTGCTGGTATGTTTTGGTCTGCTAGGCAGCAATCTCGAGCATCACGAATGGCTGTTCGTGCCGGCGACGGTCATGGTGCTTTGCTTCATCATGGGGTTGCAGAATGCCATGATCACCAAGCTCTCGAAGGCCGAGATCCGGACCACGCATATCACGGGGATGGTCACCGACATCGGCATTGAACTGGGTAAGCTGTTCTACTGGAACCTGGCCAAAGCCGATGCCGCCAAGCCCATTGTGCTGGCCGACCGGAGAAAACTGCGAGTGCTCGTGACGCTGGTCGCGCTGTTCTTTACCGGCGGCGTAGTCGGGGCTGTGGGCTTCAGGCATGTTGGGTTCAGCGTCACCCTTCCATTGGCCACATTGCTGCTCGCCCTTGGTGCGGTACCCGTCATGGATGATGTGCGGATCCACATGTTGCGCTCGGATTTCCTCCCGCGGCAGGCCGCTCGTGCGCGCGTATGGGCACGCGAGGTCAAGCGAGACGTCCACGCGGTGTGGTTGGCAGCGCGCGACCCTCGCACGCCTCGGTATGCGAAAGCGCTAGCCGTGTTAGTCGCCGCCTATGCCTTATCTCCTATTGACCTGATTCCGGATTTCATCCCGGTCCTGGGCTATCTGGATGACGTGGTGCTGGTACCCCTCGGCGTGTTGCTGGTGGTCCGGTTGATCCCGGCTGAGGTGATGGAACAGCATCGCGCCGCCGCCGCGCTCGCTGCAGAGCGCCCCGTCAGTCGCGTCGCGGTCGTCGTGATTGTTGCGCTCTGGCTTGCCGCTGCTGCAGTGGTGGTGGCCTGGCTGGCTCGGCTGCAAGTTTGACTCGAACGCTCGAAATAGAAGTGGTGTACCCATGGTTGGGCAACTTGGTGCCAAATTGGGAACAGCGTGATGGCGTGGAGCCATGGATAACGTGCTTTGGGAGTGCTGCGAATGAATGCGCGTCCCATGCACGACTTTTGTGTGTCAGATGAACGATAACCAACAAACGAGCCTGCTTATGCTGATCGCGCTCGGCAAGGAGCGCGGATTCCTGACCCACGGTGAAATCAGCGACCATCTTCCTGACGGCAAGGACCAAGCCAGCATTACTGACAGAATTCTGGCGATGTTGGCGGAGCTTGGCATTGAGGTCGTGGATAGAGCGCCTGCTGACACGATGCTGTTAATCGAGGACGCGCCGGTCTCAAGCTCCGATGAGGCCACATTGGAGGAAGCTACCGCCGCCATCACGCAGAGCGATAACCGATTCGGTCGTACCACCGATCCCGTGCAGATGTATCTGCGGGAAATTGGCGCCGTCCAGTTGCTGACGCGCGACAACGAGGTAGAGATCGCGACCCGCCATGAAGAGGCAATCATGGAAATGGTTGACGCAATGGCGAGGTGTCCAACCGTCGTCTCCGAGATATTAGCCATGGCCGAGCAAGTCGAGCGCGACGAGTTGTCCGTAGATGAACTCGTTGATCACGTCGTCGATGCCCAAACCGTGCCCGCTGACAATCCGGGCAAGGATACCGGGTTACAGCTCGACGCCAGCGTAGGCGAGGAGGATGGAGAGCCCGATGATTGCGCCCGGAGTCCGAACACCGCCTCGAAGGCAACGTCAGCTGCCGCCTTGAAGCGGGATGTACTCGAGTGGCTCGCCAGCGTGCGAGCGCGGGTTATCGAATTGACCGCGTCCCACGGGCCTCATGAAGGTGGCACGCTCCGCGATATGCAGGCGCTGGCAGCGATTCGATGTGTGCTCGCCAAGCTGCGCTTCAGCCCAATCGCGATTGAGCGGCTCAGCCGAGTCCTCAACGTGCATCTTGAGGACGTTCGTCAAACGGAACGGCGACTCGCTGGAATCYTGATCGGTCAATGCGGCATGACACGCGATGAGTTCGCGCAGCGCTTAAAGGGTCGTGAAATCCAGTTCGACTGGCCGGAAGCGCTTGGGGCGGACTGTCCTACCCCCAACGGTTTGCTGCCGCGGCAGCTTCTGGAAATCCAGGCGCTGCAGCAACAACTGCTTGCCATAGAATCTCGCGCCGCTATTCCCCTTGAGGATCTGAGGGAAGTCGGCCGGCTGGTGACAAGAGCGCAGGTCAAGGCTCGCCAAGCAAGAGCCGAGATGATCGAGGCTAACCTTCGCCTGGTCGTCTCAATCGCCAAGAAATACATCAATCGTGGCTTGCCACTGTTGGATCTCATTCAAGAGGGCAACATCGGGCTGATGCGGGCGGCGGATAAATTCGACTACCGCCGTGGTTATCGATTTTCGACCTACGCGACCTGGTGGATTCGCCAGGCGGTGACTCGCTCTATTGCTGACAAGGCACCCACCATCGGCATCCCGATGCACCTCGTGGAGGTCGTTGGAAAGATCAATCGGGCCTCGCGCGAGTGCTTCAGTGAAACCGGAGCAATGCCGACGTCGGATATCTTGGCGGCCAAGGTGGGGATGAGCGAGAAGAAGATCAAGTCCATTTTGAACGTTGTCAAGCAGCCGGTATCGCTTGATATGCCGGTTGGGGAGAGCGGGGATGCGTTGCTGGGAGACACGTTGGCGGACGAGATCACCGCCTCTCCTCTTGATGCGGCAGTTCAAGCGGGGCTCAAGCGGGACTTGGAAGCCGTCTTGTCGACGCTGGGTGCGCGGGAGGCGAAGATTTTGCGGATGCGCTTCGGGATCGGCACTGCGACCGAGTACACGCTGGATGAGATTGGCCTGCAATTCGGCGTGACCCGCGAACGTATTCGGCAACTGGAAAGCCAGGCCCTGCGAAAGCTACGGAAGCCCGAGAGCACCGAACGCCTGAATGCCTATCGCGGCGAGTCGTGAGTGCTTCGCACGCGATGCGTTAGCAGGCCGGCAGGTCGACCAGAGGTACGCGGACAGGCCAATGGGGGTAGCCGCACAAATGATTAGTCAAAAAATTAGATTCTTTCGCTCACGGATTCCCTCATTCGAGTGCACCCCTGGATGCCATGACTGCTGTGGACCGGTGACGACCTCAACGGAAGAGATGTCGAGGCTTCCCGTCAAGAGCGATGCCGAGCACGAAGCTGCGCTTACAAACCTTAGTTGCCCTCATCTTGGCAACAAGGGGTGTCAAGTGTATGCTGAGCGCCCGTTGATTTGCCGGTTGTTCGGGACAACACCACGACTGGCCTGCCCGAACGGAAACCGGCCGGAGGCGATGGTCGATCCGTCTATAGAACGGCAGATTCAGCGCTTTTTCCTTGAAACGCGTCACGTGTTGGTTTGAGGTAGCGGGCGCGGTCTCCTACATGGGCGCAACGCGGTTCGAGGAAATACAGATCCAGACCGAAGCTACGCCACAGATGATGGCCTCCCGACTGAAGGCGCTTGAAGCGGACGGCATGGTCGAACGCCACCCATATAGCGAAAAGCCGTTGCGCTATGAATACCGTCTGACGGACAAGGGGTGGGCGTTCTATCCCGTGATCTACGCGCTGCGCGCCTGGGGCGAAACGTGGGCAAAGAAGAAGGACAGGGAACTGGCGATGCATTTCGTGCATCGCGAATGCGGGGACGACGTCGGGCTTGCCAGCATCTGCCCGCACTGCGGGAAACCGGTGGAGCGCAAGGATCTGCACGCTTCAATGGGTAACGATTTCGCGACGGAACGCGCAGCGCGACGTGCTTCCTTCAAGCGGAAATAACTAGACATCACGAATGGCGGCACGAGGCGCCCATGTCGCCTGTCCACTGAGCGCATGCCTTAGTCTGGCGCGAACGGCTGTCCAGAAGCGAATCGGCCTGTTCCCGGCTGATTTCTGATATCCGAGACCTGGTACTCCTTCCACTCGATCAAGCGGTTGCGAGGTCGGCATTCGGCCGAGGCGCTCTCCGACTGATCGCGCCACCTTCACACTTCCCGACCGCCTCTCCAACACGCGCAGCGCATGCGCGCACTGCGGGTCATCCGCCGCACTACCGCTGCGGTGTCGCTCCTGCTATTGCGGGCAGCCTTATCGAATCCTCTTCGCCTAGCACGCTCCTTTGATGACAGCGAGCTTGCCGCCACGGGCTACCGTCTCAGCCTTAATCGTCGGCGCTACCCACTGATCTCCCGTTCATCGGTCGCCGTCTGTCGTTGCTTTTCGTAGTCGCGACGCCCCTTCGGCCAACTGCCGTTTGTGAGCAGATCACCGCAAAGCCTTGTTTTTCTTGATACTATGATTTTCATAGCTACACTAAGACGTACCGATGTGTGAGACGTCACGCACCGTCAATCTTAAGCAGCAGGCGCCACTGCGAGAAGCGACTTTTTACTCAATGACCTCAAGGAAATCGATCATGACTAGCAACATCGCCAAGCGCTTCGTACTCACTATCGCCCTGGTTACCGCCGCTGCCGGGGCGCAGGCAGCCGGACTGTCCCATCACGGCGCGGGTGGCCCGTACACCGACAGCGCCCGTTCGGTGCAGGAACCACGCAGTCCGTACACCGACGGTGCGCATGTGGAGTCCCACTGAGAGGTAGGCAGGCGTATCCGATGAAGACGTGCCGCCGCACGAGTTCGATCCTGAAATCGTGGCATGTCGTGCGGTCGCTTTGCCGGCTCTGACTGTCGAACCGGCCGCGCTCAACCTGTTTCCCAAGGAAGGACCCCGCAATGTTCAGTCATGTAGTGGTCGGCACCAACGACCTGGAAAGAGCCAGGAAATTCTACGACGCCGTTCTGGGCACGCTCGGCTATGGCGAGGGCCTGCTCCGAGCTATCGGCGACTATGCCTATCTCTCCGACAAGGGCTTGTTGATAGTGACCCGGCCACTTGATGGTCAGCCGGCCACCCCCGCCAATGGCGGCACGATTGGCTTCACCTGCCAGTCGATGGACCAGGTGGATGCCCTGCATGCCGCCGCGGTCGCCAACGGCGGCAGATCCGTCGAGGATCCGCCTGGTGTACGCAACACGGAAGCGGGCCCGCTGTATCTCGCCTATGTGCGTGATCCGGATGGCAACAAGCTCTGCGCTCTGTATCGCATTCCTGCCTGACACAGCCGACAGCGACGAAGGCTCGTTCGAACGGCCCTGGCCACGGGGCATCCAGCGGCTTTGCCGCAAGTCCTCCACGAAGCGAGGGCGGAACCATTCCCGATATCGCGTCAATCGATAAACGGCCAGTCAATCAATTTACAAGCTGTGTACTCGGTGGAGTAACACCACTGACGACCACGACGCCCCAATCCTTCCACTTGCCGAGAAATTTGATATGCAAGATAAGCCCAATTTCAATCGCCGTCGCTTTTCCGCAGCCGCGGCGGCAAGCGTTACCGCGGGATCGCTCGGAATTTTCAATCTCTCACAGCATGCAAATGCCATGACTACAGGTGCCCCACTTCAGGGCAGTGACGGGGTTGCCGTGCATCCGTTTCATGTGAATTTTCCGGAATCAAAGCTCGTCGAATTGCGTCGACGCATCAGGGAAACAAATTGGCCTGAGCGGGAAACTGTTTCGGATGAATCCCAAGGTGTGCAGCTCGCGACGATTCAGGCACTCGCGCGCTATTGGGCGACCGGTTACGACTGGCGCAAGGTCGAGGCGAAGCTGAATGCTCTGCCGCAGTTCATAACCGAAATCGACGGGTTGAACATTCACTTCATCCACGTTCGTTCGAAGCATGACAATGCCTTGCCGCTGATCATCAACCACGGATGGCCCGGCTCGATCATCGAGCAACTGAAGATCATCGATCCATTGACCAATCCCACAGCCCACGGTGCGAGCGCATCGGACGCTTTCCACGTGGTGATTCCGTCAATGCCCGGCTATGGATTTTCAGGCAAGCCGACGAGCACCGGCTGGGGTCCCGAGCGCATGGCCAAGGCATGGGCAGTCTTGATGAAGCGCCTCGGCTACACCCGCTATGTCGCCCAGGGCGGCGACTGGGGTGCATTTGTCGTCGATCAAATGGGATTGCAGGCTCCTCAGGGACTGCTTGGCATCCACACCAATATGCCCGCGACGGTTCCAGCCGACATCGACAAGGTGCTCCAGATCGGCGGCCCGGCGCCAGCCGGCCTGTCAGCGGAGGAGAAACGCGCCTTCGAGCAGCTCGACCTGACGTTCAAGGAAGTGAACTACGCCCGGCTGATGGGCTCGCGTCCGCAAACGCTCTACGGCATTGCCGATTCACCTGTCGGCCTCGCCGCGTGGCTCCTCGACCATAACGATGCCGATGGTCAACCGGCTGCGGCAGTCGCCTCGGCTCTGCAGCGGACCAGCAGCGCTACAGGCGAACTGACGCGCGACGAAATCCTCGACAACATCACGCTGTACTGGCTGACGAATACTGGTGTTTCGGCATCTCGTCTCTACTGGGAATACAAGGGCGGCTTCTTTAATGCCAAAGGCGTCAAGATCCCGGTGGCCGTGAGCGTGTTCCCCGGCGAGCAATATCAGGCGCCGCGGAGTTGGACGGGGCGGGCGTATCCCAATCTCGTCTATTACAACAAGGTCGACAAGGGCGGGCACTTTGCGGCCTGGGAGCAGCCGATGCTTTTTTCCGAAGAGCTTCGCGCGGGCTTCAAGCCAGTTCGCGTAGAGACGATGCGCCCGCATGACAATTGACCTGTTCAAGCTCACGGGCCGCAAGCCAATGAGCATATAAGCCTTCGTGAGGCTGCACACATCTGACTTGACTCGCAAGGCAACACACAGTTTAAGGCTGGAGACCGATCCCATGTCAAACAACGCTCCCATATCCTCATCGCGCCGGCACTTTGTCGGTACGGCCGTCGCAGCGACCGCCGCCGGCTCGCTGAGCCCGCTCGGCTTCGCAGGCACAAGCCTGGCATTCGGCAAGATCACGGAGCCTGCGATCGGCGACAAGACCGCGATTCGCCCGTTCCGCGTTCACGTCCCCGAATCGCAGCTCGTCGACATGCGGCGGCGCATCAAGGCCACGCGCTGGCCGGACCGTGAGACCGTGCCCGACGAATCGCAGGGCATTCAGCTCGCAACCATCCAAGGGCTCGCTCAATACTGGGCGACCGGCTATGACTGGCGCAAATGCGAAGCGCGACTGAATTCGTATCCGCAGTTCATGACCGAGATCGACGGGCTCGATATCCATTTCATCCATGTACGGTCGAAGCACGAAAACGCGATGCCGTTGATCGTGACGCACGGCTGGCCTGGATCAGTCATCGAACAGTTCAAGATCATTGATCCGCTCGTCAATCCGACCGCGTACGGCGCTCCGGCTTCAGATGCGTTCCATCTCGTGATTCCGTCCTTGCCTGGCTACGGATTCTCTGCCAGGCCCACCACGACTGGCTGGGGGCCGGAGCGCACCGCGCGCGCGTGGGTCGTGCTTATGAAGCGCCTTGGCTACGACAAATTTGCTTCGCAAGGCGGCGATCTCGGCGGCGTTCTGACCAACATCATGGCCATGCAGGCGCCACCTGAACTGATCGGCATACACGTGAACTTCCCTGCGTCCGTGCCGGCGGACATTCTCAAGTCGCTTGTCGCGGGCGATCCGACGCCCGCTGGCTTGTCGGATGAGGAAAAGCATGGGTATGAGCAATTGAGCGCAAACTTCAAGAGAAAGCGCGGATATGCACTCGAAATGGGTACGCGCCCGCAAACGCTATATGGACTCGCCGACTCGCCCGTCGCGCTGGCTTCCTGGCTCCTCGACCATGGCGACGGTTACGGCCAGCCCGCCGCGGCGTTGAGCGCGGCCGTGCTCGGTCATCCCGTCAACGGCCATTCCGCCGGCGCGCTGACGCGAGACGACCTGCTTGACGACATCACGCTATATTGGCTGACCAATACTGGCATCTCGGCAGCGCGTTTCTACTGGGAATCGCACTCGAACTTCTTCCTTGCAGCCGACGTCAACGTGCCGGCTGCCGTCAGCGCGTTTCCGGGGGAAAATTACCAGGCGCCGAGGAGCTGGACCGAAAAGGCCTATCACAACCTGATCTACTTCAATAAACCTGAAACAGGTGGGCACTTTGCGGCGTGGGAAGAACCGATGATTTTCGCGAGTGAAGTGCGCGCAGGATTAAGGCCCTTGCGGACATAAAGCGCGAAACGCTCCGATGCGCATGTATCGGAGCGCATGTCTTCTACGACAATGCGTGGAGCGCGGAATAGGCCCGCGGCATTCGGTAATCTACAGGCGGCTCCATACTGAACATCAACGACGGGTGAGAGGCCGCTATTTGTTCGAGGCAGACGCTTGAATGTCCGGTCCGGCGCTCAGACGAATGACGCCCGATGGCCGACAAGCGCCTGATCGACCCCGAGATCCGCGACGCCAGTGTCAGTCGGCAAGAGCTGCCCTTCGGCCTGGGGCAGCCTCTACGACTGCGTCTAATGCTCAAGCAGTCATTCGAAGGGGCAAGTGGGCCGCAGGCTCATGGGCGCCATGCACCGAAATCACCACAGCCCAACGCGCGCTCCGCTTGAACTGCGTGCCCCCTGTCATGGACAACGCTGCGAACTTCGCAAGAGCGCACAAATCCGCATAAGGCGGTCGAGGCGTCGCTTGCGCGATTCATCAAGGCTTCGACCAGCCCGACATCGTCCGGGCGTGCGCGTTACTGGCCGAAATGACGCCTGGCAGGAATGGGTTATGCGGGATCTGCTGGGGGCGCTAGGGGATTGCGCGGCGCGGCACCGGAAGACGGTCGACGCGTGGCAAGGCCCGCGACGATTGCTTAAGCCGTGAGAATATTGACTAGATGCTCCATTTTGCCTTCTGCTTGTGCAAACGCCTCAGCTTCCTCCGTGATCGATCTTCCCGCTCGAAAGACCGTCTGAACAATGCCAGCGAGTGTGTGGTGTTTCACCAGGACGAATCCCTGATGCTTCCCAGAGGACAGGAGCTGCGTATAGGCTTTTAAATCGTGATACCCCACGCGTTTCTGGCTCTCCATTGCGCCCCCGTTTCGACGAGGAGGAATCGTAACGTTGGGGCAGTGCTCAGTGCGGCCTTGGACTGCCGCCAATGCGAGCGGAGAGGTATTGCCTATAGGCGTATTCAACGTCAGCAACGATCTGACGCAGGACCAGCGCATCGATCGTCGCGTTGATGATATCTACCGGCTGGTCCATCGTTTCGGCGGCGTCGCGCGCAGCGCGGATAGTAACCTCGTTGGCAGCGGTGCCGAGGTAGGCCTGGATGCCAAGGAATTCTCGCACGGCCCTGTAGTGCCGGAACAAGGTCGGCGACACCTTCCGGTCGTAGCCAAACTTCGTACCTAGGCTCAGGCCGGCACTGATGCGCACCAACTCCGTCACGCTGGCAGGAATAGTGTCAAGGTCCGGGAAGTGGTGTAACTGCTGAAAGACCTTCAGGAGCACCAGCAGACCAAGTCGGGATTCTTGCCCGCGTGTGGACCGGGTTGCCCAGTCCAGCTCTTCCGCGCTTGGTGTGTAACAGGCCCGCAATTCCTTGAGGGAAAAGACCTTCGGGAAACGCGGGTAGGCGGTACGCTCGACGGTGGCCATACAGGATCTCGACAATCGCTGAAAGGCCGGCCAGCCTAGCTGGGTCAGGTGACAGTTTGCTGCTTATTTCCACAAGTAATTAGTATCGCTTCTTATATAACCAGAAGGATTATGATAGCGGCTTGGGCGTATCTTGGTCAGGGGCCGCTACCACGATCATGACCGGTAATACTACCCAGATCGTGATCGACCTGGTCGATTTGTCGTCGGCCGGGCCTGAGCAGGCAGGCGCGATCCACGTGCGCTTGCGCAAGATGTTGCCCGCTGTGGCGGGCTTTGCCGCCGGTGCGGTGCTGGGCGCGCTGGCGTTCGCTGCCGTCAGCTTCTGCTGTGTCCTGCTGCCGGTACTGCTGCTGGCGGCGCTATGCCGCCAGCGGTGGCAGGCCAGGCTGGTGCTGGCGTGAAAACCTGCGAGGCGGCGCGTTCAACCATGACGCGACCCTCGCCCCCTGATCAAGACTGACGGGCCAGCCTGCTAGAACTTGTGACGGATGCCAAGCACCGCACCGAACTGGTTTTCCGAGCCGGAAACCGTGCCGAAGCCGGTCCCCTGAATGGAGCCGGTGCCACCTGCGGTCAGGCCTAAATTCGAGCCATCCTTGTTCTTGGTGTAACCGAGGTTCAAGTAGGCATCGGTACGCTTGGACAGCGCGTAGTCAGCCGATGCCACGAAGCTCCACGGATCCGCCTTGGTGCCCCGGAAGTCCTGGAAGTAGGCAACGCCGGTCAGGGACAATGCCGGGATCAGCTGATAGCGCAGACCCAGCCAGTACAGATTAGAGACGTTGTTAGCGCCGAGATTACCCGGGAGCGTGGCGCCACCGAGCGCCTTGGCCCAACGATATCCGGCGTAGGCCTTGGCGGGGCCGATGGAGTACGAGCCGGCCAGGCCGGCGCGGCGGATTTCGGCCTCCGTCAGGGGACCGGTCGCGGCCGCGCCGGGATTGGTTGAGTCGTAGATGGCGCCGACAGCGAACGGACCCGCAGCGTAGGTCAGGCTGGCACTGTACTCGCGCCCGATCCTCGGGCTGCCAGGGACTTCACCAGAGGCGCCGGCGCCGGTGTTCGCGCCAAAGCTGTACAGCGCCTTGGCGGACAGGCCACTGAAGGTGCCGATGTACTTGACCGAGTTATCGGCACGGCTGCCGAAAGCGGCGTCCTGCCCCAGGATCGAGTAGTTGGTGCTGACGGCCATCGGGTCGAAGTCAACGTTGAAATCATGGAACGGCGTCTGATGCCGGCCCAGGGTCAGGGCGTTCCAATTGTTCTGCAGGCCAACATAGGCCTGGCGACCAAACAGGCGGCCTGCGAAGGATGACTTGCCGTCGTCCACCGTGAAGCCGTTTTCCAGCACGAAGACACCCTTCAGGCCACCTCCGAGGTCTTCCACGCCGCGCAGGCCCCAGCGGCTGCCTGCCAGGTTGCCGGAGGTCATGCGCGTCACGCCATGGTCGCCGCCGGGTTGGTGGTTTTGGTACTCGATGCCAACGTCAATCAGGCCATACAGTGTCACGCTGGACTGGGCATACGCACTACCGGCAGCCAAGACGGCGACGGTGGCTGCAAAGTGTTTCATCTCCATATCGCCTCTTTCCTTGTTAGCATATTGGGAAACCTCTCTACAGTGCTTGTCCTGGCGAAAACACTGCGCGCAGTGCCTTGGAATAATAGCCCGTTCCCGGCTGACATTGACGGATCTTGGGCGACTTCAGTGCATTCGCGCCAGGCCGTGAATTGAGCGGCGAGCTGTTTGCGATGGCGCATGACCGGCTACGGGGACATTCCGATGACGGTTGCTGCCATGAAGGCGGGAGCAGAACACTTTCTTTCCAAGCCGTTCCGTGAACAGGAACTGCTCGATGCCGTCACGGAGGCACTACAGAAGGAGGGCTCGCGACGTGAGCATTTGTGCCGACTGGCTGCAGCGCGCGACTGCTTTCGTTCCCTGACGCTGCGGGAGAGTGAGGTCATGGCGCATGCCACATCAGGTTTGACAAACAAGGAGATTGCCGCCGCCATGTGCATCAGCGTGGTGACTGTCAAAGTTCATCGATGCCAGGCAATGCGAAAAATGAGGGCTCGGAGTTTCGCTTATCTGGTGCTACTTGCGCAAACTCTCGGTCTCGTGCTGCTTCCCTCTAAGTCCGAAGCTGCTGAGCAGCCTGCTATCCGGCTGCGGCCTCGACAGCTTAGAACCGCAACCCGAGCGTAGGGACGGCATCGGGCGGCGTGCAGAGGACGAAGGTCATGTAAGGACTGCACGACACACTCACGATGGAGGAGTGTCCGTCTTGCGAGGACGCAACGCTTTTTCAATGCAGTGGATCATGTCCGTATCCTGGAAGGGCTTGTAAAGGACGCACGTCGCACCCAATGCCATGGCACGCTGATCGAATCCCTCATGCGCAAATGCAGTCATGAAAATGACAGGCATATCGAGATTGCGTGCGCGCAGGGCCTCTATCAAAGCGAAGCCGTCCATGCCGGGCATTTTCGCGTCTGTGATCACGCAGGACAGGCAAGGCAGCGAAGTGCACCGCAGTAGCTCTTGACCGCCTCCGAACAATTGCACGCCAAGATCGAGCGAACGCAGCAGCCCGCCCACGGCATTTCGGACAGCGACATCGTCGTCAACTATTGCGATCGTGGCGCGAGCTATCACACTGACTCCTTGTATACGCGTTGAGCGCTGGCAATGCTCTGCTGGAATAGTAACGCCAAACCGGTGCATACCCTATCATACGATGGTATTGCCGATTCCTCGGGTGCACGTCCCACGCTACGTTGCGATGAAGTCACGCTGGCCAGGAAAATCAGTCCCCCCGCGATAGTGAGCCGGCCAGCTATTCTGTCCGATTCATACCAAGGTATTACATACATGGTTGCTTCGAAATGGCACCGCATATTCAAAAGTCCTTGTGGGTGCGGGCGGCCCCGGGACCGTTTGATGATTGATGATTGATGGTAGATGGCGCTATTGGGATTGTCGATGCTGCTGTAGTAGCGGAGCAGCGTCGCGTCCTTAGCCTGCAGTCGGCCTGCTTGCCCGCAGTGACGCGTTATCTTGCTGAAATCGTCGAAGGCACGAGACTTGGCTTGGTGCCGCCAGCCGCTCGATCGCAGACCGCGGCAAGTGCCAGTCTTGCTGGTACCGACTCAAGTTCCCGCTGCCCTCCGGAGCAGGACAGCGGTGAATCGGTCAGCTTACTTTAGGCAGTTCACTGCACGCCGGATTCCTTCACCATAGGTCGGATCGGCCTTGGTGAAATTCTCAATCTGCACGCGCACGATCTCCTCGGGCACGCCCTGCATCGCCACCGCGATGTTCGCGAACAGCCGCTGCCTCTGGCCGTCGTCGAACACCTGCTTTGATTGCGTCGTCGTTGCGTCCGCTGGTCTGATAGTGCTGGTGGATTTCATAGGCGAGCGTCAGGTTCAGGTTGCCGTGGTCATAGGCGGTGGCAAAGGAATACAGCGCCGGATTGCGCGGCACCGTTGTTTTCTCTTCCGGCAATCCCCAGGCGATGGCGCCGCTCAAGCCGTGCCACGTCGGCGACTGGTAGTACAACGAGTTCTTCTGCCGTCGATCAAATGAGCTGGTGTTCTGGACATTGTCGCTGGTAGAGGCAGCGCCATTGCCTATCAGCGCCATGTAACCCGCAGTGGTGGGGTAACGGGTCGTAGCTCTTGGTCGCACTTGTGTATGGTGTGTCCCAGTTGCCCATGAATAGGGTGCCGTACGGGCTCTGAAGGCCGAGCCGGGTATCTCGCGCGGCGATTTGCCCCGTGCCGTTGTCAATCGACAGGGCGCTTTCGATTTGCCAGATCGCCTTGATCCCGTTGGCCAACTGTTCCTCGCCCCGTAAGCCGAACACAGAGCGGTTATTCGTGAGCCGCGCCGTATTGCCCAATCTGGTGCCGTCGGTTGCGGTGGTCACGGTCACATACTCGATCGCCGTGTTCAGCCGGCCATAGATCGCGACGTTGTTGTCCGCCACGGCAGAGGTGCCGCGGCCGCGGCCAAAGACGCAGCCAGGGCCACGTGAATGCGCCGGGGCGCGATTGCGTTAGTGCGGCTGGCAGGTGCTTCGGGCTGCTTTCGGGAGCGGCTCATGCTGTTATTGGTTCCCTTCCTTGCTACGCGCGGGGAGGGATGCCGACGGTTCAACGGCCGTGTCCGCTTTGGGCGGTGTACCCGTAATCTTCGGGACGCATTCGCCGCGGAACCATGCAATGGTGACGGGCTCGCCGGCCAGCATGCGCTTGACCGGYGGCACAACCTGCTCGCCAATCAGCATGCCCAGCAGCCCGATCAAAGCAATTGCGGGCGGCGCAGGCGAGCGGACCTGCATCAGTGCATAGATAATGCCGACCAGGATGCCGGCGCCAAGGGAGATGAGATAGAGTTTCATATGTGACAAGGTTGGAGAGGGGGAAATCGGTGCGACGTCACGCCGGCGGCAAGCCCAGGCCGAGCAGGTGTCTCACGTGGGGCGGCTCGACGCCCACGTGGAAGCTGGCCAAGTCGCGCTGCACATCGGCATCGGCGTGCGGTACGCGCTCGTGCTGGCGCAGGTGCTCGGCCCACGACTCGACCAGGAACCACTCGGTCAGCAGTTCGGGGTTGGCCGGATCTTCCATCACGCCCCAGCTGAACGCGCCGTCACGCAAACGCTCTTCCGACAGCTTGTGCACCGCATGCAGAAACGCATCGCGGTTGGCGGGCGGGATGCAGTATTCGATCAGGATCATCACCGGACCACGGTCGTGCGCGATCTCGCCGGCCATCTCCGGTTCGGGCCAGTGACGTGCGGGACCGAGGTCTTCTTCGCCGCGCGGCAGCCGCATGCGGTGCAGGATCAGCGCGGTAACGACCAGCCCCGCCGCGGCGATCAGCAGCGCATGCGGTGTGCCCAGTGCCTGCGCCACAAAGCCCCAGACCAGGCTGCCACCTGCCAGCGCGCCGTTGAACACCATCTGGTAGACCGCCAGCGCGCGGCCGCGCACCCAGTTCGGCAGGATCGCCTGCGCCGCGCCGCCGAGCGTGGTCAGCGCCATGATCCACGCGGCGCCAAGCAGCAATAGCAGCGGCAATGCCAGCCATATGGGTGGTGCGCTCGACAGAGCCGCCATGACGACCGCCGTGACGATCGCGGACAATAGCACCATGCCATCTGCATCGAGCCGCTGCTGCAGCCTGGACATCGTCAGCGCGCCAAGGATCGCGCCAGCGCCCACTGCGCCCAGCAACACGCCATAGAGGCCGGCACCGCCATGCAGCAGCTGACGGGCTACCAGCGGCAACAACGCCCATACGCCGCTGCCGAAGGCAAAATGCACGGCAGCGCGCGCCAATACTACGTGCAGCTTGCTGTGCGCGCGTGTGAAGCGTAAGCCTGCTCGGAAAGCGCTGAAGAAGTGTTCGCGCAGCGGATCGCTTGGCTTTTCGGGACGCTTCCACCAGATCAGCGCAGCGATGACGAACACATAGCTGAGCAGGTCTGCGCTATACGTGGCAGCCGCGCCGAATGCCGCGAGCAGCAGACCCCCGGTAGCCGGTCCAATCGCACGGGCGACGTTCACGCCCAGCGAGTTCAGCGCCACGGCCTGTCGCAGCGTGCTCGGCGGCACGAGTTCGGGCACGATCGACTGCCACGTCGGCCCCATCATCGCCGCACCCACACCGCCGACGAACGCCAGCCCAATCAGGATTTCGATTGTCAGCGCCTGGCGCCACGCCAGCAGCATCAGCGTGCCACTGACCATGGCCAGTCCGATCTGGATCACGATCAGGAAGCGGCGCCGGTCGAGGATGTCGGAGAGCACACCGGCCGGAATCGCTAGCAGGAATACTGGCAGCGTGGCAGCCGCCTGGATCGTGGCGACCGCCGCCGGTGAAGTGGAAAGATCGGTTGCCAGCCATGCGCTGGCCACATCGCGCATGAAGCTGCCAATGTTACCGAGGATCGTGGCCACCCACAGTACCGCAAACGTGGGTTGGGCCAGCGGGGCAAACGTGCCCCCCGATGCAGGCCTGGCTGCCGAGGTGGCAGATTGCGTCATGGTTGTCTCCGCGTGCGAAGGTCATCCCACGCCACGAGCAGGAACCCACCCACCAGGCCCAGATGTTCGAAGAACGCGTTAGCCATCATGAACTACGCCTCGGGCGGTGCGCTCCAAAACCGGTTGGCCAGGAACGTGGCCATCAGCGTGAACGCCGCCAGCGCCAGTGCGCCTAGCCAGCGCCAGAAGCCGGTCAGGATCATTGCCGACGCACCAAGCTCCAGCGCAATCGTCGCCGCAGCCAGCGGCACGGCGGGCGACAGGCCGAAGCGCTGCATCTCTGTCACTGCGCTGGAGAAGTCAAACAGCTTGACCAGCCCGCCTTGCAGGTACGCCGCGCAAAGCAGCAGCAGGGCGATCCAGCGCACCCAGCGCGGCAGCAGGTGGGAGGAATTGCCGGCTGCCACCAGCGGAGAAGACGAGGAATGCATGGCGGGTCTCCGGTTTCAATACGGTACGGATTGCGAGATGCGTTAGCGGCCGGGAACGTTCAGAACGCCCAGCACGAGCAGCCCAGCGCCCCCCAGAAGCTGCTTTCGTCCGACGTCGGCACGCTCGATGTCCAGGCCTTGGCGTGAGCATGACCATGCACGCCGCACGAGCTGGCGCAGCCACAGGCGGTGTTCATCGCGAGCTGCTTTGCCTTGGCCGTCGGGCGCGGCTGGTACTGGCTGCCATGACGGGCCGGAGACCAGTCCGGCATCGCCGGCGGAATGTCCGGCGAGTGCTTGCCGAATTCGTTGTCGCCATAGACCACCTTGCCGCCCAGCACCGTCATCACAGACGTGATGTCCTGGATGTCGTCGCCCGGCACGGCGAAGTAGTCGGCCGACAGCACGGCCAGGTCGGCCAGCTGGCCCACCTTGATCTGGCCCTTCTTGCCCACTTCAGATGAGAACCAGGTGTTGGCCTCGGTCCACAGGCGCAGCGCCGTTTCGCGATCGAGCAGGTTGGCCTGTGGATACATCGACATGCCGCCGACGGTCTTGCCCGTGGTCAGCCAGTACAGCGAGACCCACGGGTTGTACGAGGCCACGCGTGTGGCGTCGGTGCCGGCGCCGACTTTCACGCCTCTTTCCAGCATCTTCTTGACCGGCGGCGTGGCTTCGGCAGCGCGTGCGCCATAGCGCTCGACAAAGTACTCGCCCTGGTAGGCCATGCGGTGCTGCACCGCGATGCCGCCACCGAGCGCGGCGATGCGGTCGATATTGCGGTCGGAAATCGTCTCGGCGTGGTCGAAGAACCAGTTCAGGCCGTTGAACGGGATGTCTTTGGCTACCTTCTCATAGACATCCAGCGCACGGGAGATGGTCTGGTCGTAGGTGGCATGCAGCCGCCACGGCCAGCGCTTCTCCGCCAGCAGGCGGATCACCGGCTCCAGATCGGCTTCCATCGACGGCGCCATGTCGGGGCGCTCGACGCGGAAGTCCTCGAAGTCCGCCGCCGTGTAGACCAGCATTTCACCGGCGCCGTTGTGGCGATAGAGGTCATCGCCCTGGCCGGGCTGCACCGTCGACGTCCACGTCTTGAAGTCGCTGAGTTCTTCCTTCGGCTTCTGCGTGAACAGGTTGTACGCCAGCCRCACCGTGAGCTGCCCGTCCTTGTGCAGCTCCTCGATGATGTTGTAGTCCTCGGGGTAGTTCTGGTAGCCGCCGCCGGCGTCGATCACGCCGGTCACGCCCAGGCGGTTCACCTCTCGCATGAAGTGGCGCGTGGAGTTCTTCTGGTATTCGGGCGGCAGCTTCGGCCCCTTGGCGAGCGTCGCATACAGAATCGTCGCGTTCGGCTTGGCCAGCAGCAGGCCGGTGGGATTGCCAGCCTTGTCGTGCACGATCTCGCCGCCCGGCGGATTTGGCGTGTCCTTGGTATAGCCCACCGCGCGCAGCGCCGCGCCGTTCAGGATCGCGCGGTCATACAGGTGCAGGATGAACACCGGCGTGTCGGGCGCTACCGCGTTCAGTTCCTCGATGGTCGGCAGGCGCTTTTCTGCGAACTGGTGCTCGGTAAAGCCGCCCACCACGCGCACCCATTGCGGGGCGGGCGTGCGGGCGACCTGGTCCCTGAGCATGCGCATGGCGTCCGCCAGCGAGCGCACGCCGTCCCAACGCAGCTCCATGTTGTAGTTCAGGCCGCCGCGGATGATGTGCATGTGGCTGTCGATCAGCCCGGGGATGGCCCGCCGGCCGTTTAGGTCGACAACCTTCGTCTGCGCCCCGGCCAGTTTCATGATGTCCTGTCGCGTGCCGACGCCGACGAAGCGGCCATCGCGCATGGCCACGGCGTCGGCCTGCGGGTTGGTACGGTCGAGCGTGGCGAACTTGCCGTTGACGAGGATGAGGTCGGGAGTCGGGGTCGGTGACATGGCGAGTAGCTCCGAAGAGGCTGCCGCACCGAGGGCGGCAGCCGAGGCGATGAAGTGCCGGCGGGTAATGGACATCTCGGCTTATGCGTTCAGGAAGGCCAGCAGGTCAGCATTGACCTGGTCGGCGTTGATCACGCACATGCCGTGCGACGCACCCGGATATACCTTGAGCGTGGCGTTCTTGACGATCTTGGCCGACAGGCGGCCCGAATTGCCGATAGGTACGATCTGGTCGTCGTCACCGTGCAGGATCAGCGTCGGCACGGTGATTTTCTTCAGGTCCTCGGTGTAGTCCACTTCCGAGAACTCCTTGATGCAGGCGTACTGGCCCAGGAGGCCACCGGCCATGCCCTGCGCCCAGAACGCATCGATGGTGCCTTGCGAAACCTTGGCGCCGGGCCGGTTGAAACCGAAGAACGGCACGGCCAGGTCCTTGTAGAATTGCGAGCGGTTTTCCGCCACGCCCTTGCGGATGCCGTCGAACACCTCCATCGGCAGGCCGTTCGGATTGGCCGCGGTCTTGAGCATGATAGGCGGCACCGCGCCGATCAGCACCGCCTTGGCCACGCGCTTCGTGCCATGACGGCCGATGTAGTGCGCCACCTCGCCGCCGCCGGTGGAGTGACCGACCAGCGTTGCGCCCTTGATGTCGAGGGCGTCCAGCAGCGCGGCCAGGTCGTCGGCGTAGGTGTCCATGTCATTGCCCTGCGCGGGCTGGTCCGAACGGCCATGGCCGCGCCGGTCATGGGCGATCACCCGAAAGCCCTTCTGCACGAGGAACAGCATCTGGGCGTCCCAGGCGTCGGCATGGAGCGGCCAGCCGTGGGAGAACACCACCGGGCGGCCCGTGCCCCAGTCCTTGTAGAAGATGCGCGTGCCGTCTTTGGTCGTGACGTAGTGGTCCTGCTTTGTGGCGCGGCTGCTGGCTGGCGCGGCTTCCGCGGCCGTGGGCGTTAGTGCGACAATCGAAGCCACTGATGCGGCCGCGGCGCCAACGGTGCTGCCTACCAGCAGTTGCCGGCGCGATGCATCGATGTTGTGACCTGGGTCCTGGGTGTGTTCTTTTTGCATGATCAGGGCTAGCCGAAAGTTGGCACGAAATCCTGGATGAATGAGATCGCTGGTTGCATCGGCCTATGCGCGGAAATCGTGCGTAGGCCGATGACTGTCTTTTTCTTGATCAGCTGTTTAGCGTGCGGGCACCGGGGCGATGGCTTCATGCGCCGTGGCCGTGCGCTGGGCGGCCTTGTGGACCATCGTGTACGCGTAGTCGACACCCATGCCGTAGGCGCCCGAGTGTTCCTTCACCAGCTTCATTACGGCGTCATACGTGTCGCGGTGGGCCCAGTCGCGCTGCCATTCGAGCAGCACCTGCTGCCAGGTCACCGGCACCACGCCGGCCTGGGCCATGCGCTGCATCGCATAATCGTGGGCTTCCTTGCTTGTGCCTCCCGAAGCGTCGGCGACCATGTAGATCTCGTAGTTGCCTTCGAGCATGGCGCACAGCGCGAAGGTGGTGTTGCAGACCTCAGTCCACAGGCCGGCCACGATCACCTTGTTGCGGCCGTTGGCCTTCAACGCATCGCGCACCTTCTGGTCGTCCCACGAGTTCATAGAGGTGCGCTCCAGCGTCTTCTGGTCCGGAAACACGTCGAGCAGTTCCGGATAGGTGAAGCCCGAGAACGACTCGCTCTCGACGGTGGTGATCGTCGTCGGGATATTGAAGATCTTGGCCGCCTTGGCCAGGCCGACGACGTTGTTCTTCATCGCCTGGCGGTCCATCGACTGGACGCCGAAAGCCATCTGCGGTTGATGGTCGATGAAGATCAGCTGGCTGTTCTGCGGGGTGAGGACTTCAAGCTTGGGATTGGACATTGCGTGCTCCTGTTGGGGGCGAGAGTAGGGCTGCCGCGGCACCAGCCGCCGCGACAGAGCCGCGTCGGGGCGGCTAGGCATAAGGGCCGCGACTGGCGTTTGTATCCGGATCGCAACCTGACGCAAGAATAGTCGGCGCTGTCGGCCATGGCCATTGTCGATTCGTATTAGTCGTGCGCGCCTTGGTTTCATCGCGACACCGCTAGGCCGTGCCACAGCAAACGGGAATAGCTTCCCCGGCCCTTGCGGCGTGAGGAGACATAGGGCTGTGTGCGACTCTGATGTGTTGCACCCTGCATACTGGCTGGCTGGCTGGGGCTGGCTCCGAGAGCCACGCCGAACTAACCCCATGGTATAAGTATTCAGGATCTCGGCAATGTGATGTAATACAAAGTTTTGCGGGGATCATGCCAAATTGGCGTGAGTGGGCCTGCCCAGACCCGCGCACCGATGAGTGCACTGGAGATTGACTGTGACAATCAACAGCTTCGTAACCGCGGACACCAGTGCGAGTGATGAAGCGATGGTGCTAATCGTTGATGACGACGCGATGCTTCGCGGCGCGTTGGAGAACCTCTTCCGATCAGTCGGGATGCGCGTCGCACTGTTCGCATCCGCTGCCGAACTGCTAGCATTCGAGTTCCCGGACGCGCCCACTTGCCTTCTGCTCGATGTCAGGCTCCGCGGGCAGAGTGGCCTGGACCTACAGACTCGGCTGTCCCAAATGGGCATCCAAGTCCCAATCATTTTTATGACTGGTTACGGCGACATCCCCATGACCGTTGCCGCTATGAAGGCTGGTGCTGAGGATTTTTTGGCGAAGCCATTCCGCGAGCAGGTCCTGCTCGATGCCGTGGCGGCCGCCTTGCAAAAGGATCAGCATCGCCGCCATGGCATGCGTAAGCTGGATGAACTGCGAGCCAGCTACCAGGGCCTGACGCCGCGTGAGGCCGAGGTCATGCGCATGGTGGTGACCGGTCTGCTGAACAAGCAGATCGCCAGCGAGCTAAGTATCAGCGAGGTCACCGTGAAAATTCATCGCGGCCAGGCCATGCGCAAGATGAAGGCGCGCACCTTTGCCGAGCTTGTATTGATGGCACAGCAGCTCGGCATTTGCGAGTCGCTGCTTTGAGTCCCTGTAGCCGCCCGCCGTCGGCGGGCGGCATCTAGTCTTGAGGCGGCAGGGTGAACTGAAACACGGCCCCGCAAGGCGCGTTGGGGCTGGCCCACAGCCGCCCTCCATGTGCCTCGACGATCAACCGGCAGATCGCCAGGCCCATGCCCAGACCTTCGGCCTTGGTAGTAAAGAACGTCTGGAAAACCCGCTCCGGATCTTCCGGCTCCAGTCCGATGCCAGCATCCTGAACGGCAACCAGCACAGCGCCGGATGCGTCGAGGCTTGACCGAATCAGCAATTCCCGCGGCCGCTCTGCCACCTCTTTCATTGCCTCGATGCTATTCATCATCAGGTTCAGGAGCACCTGCTGCAACTGCACCCGGTCACCCACAACCGGCGGCAGGTCCGGCGCCAGCTCCGTCCGGAGCAGGACTTGATGGCGGCTTACCTCTCCCCGGATGAGGCCAATCGTRTCTTCGATAAGGGTGTTCATGTCAAGGTGCACCGTGACGGCGGCCGTCTTCTTAAGCAGCGCACGCATTCCTCCAATCACTGCGCCAGCCCGATGGCCATCCTGAACGACGCGCCCCAACGTCTCTCGCACCTCGGCGAGATCGGGCGGCTGGCGAGCGAGCCAGCGCAGGGCCGCATTGGCGTTGGCGACGATGGCGGTCAACGGCTGGTTGACCTCGTGAGCGATCGAGGCGGTCAGCGCGTTCAACGTCGTCACGCGGGTAACGTGTGCCAGTTCGGCCTGTGCCTGGTGCAGTGCCTCCTCGGCGCGCTTGCGCTCGGTTAGATCAAGTATGTAGGAGACACCTTGGTCCCCACCCTCTTCGAATGTCGCGCACCCTAGCAGGACGGGCACGCGGCTTCCATCCTTGCGGAAGAACTCTTTTTCGAACGGCGGCAAGGTCCCGTTGATCCGAAGGTCCTGGAGCAACCGTGCGTCACGCTCGCGCCAGTCCGGGGGCGTCAGGTCCGTCCAGCGCAAGGGGGCTGAGGCGAGGTCCTCGCGGTCGTAGCCCAGCATGCGGAGGAACGCGTCATTGGCCTCGAGGATTCGGCCGTCCAGGTGCCAGATACAGATCCCGATGATGTTGGCCTCAACCAGGCGCTGGATCTTCGCTTCGCGTTGTGCGAGATCCCGATACAAACAAGTAATCTCCAGGGCGATCGCGGCCTGCGAGGCGAGCATCTTCAGCACGGCGGTTCGGCTCGGCGCGAAGACGCGTGGTGAGAGGTTGTTCTCGAGGTAAAGCACCCCGATGAGCTTGGCCTGTGTGAGCAGTGGCAGGCAGAGAATCGATCGGGCATGATGCTGCAGAATGTACGGATCGGCGGAAAATGGGTTCTGTGTCGCGGCATTGTCGAGAATAATGTTCTCGCCGGTGCGCAAGACATAGTGGAGCATCGATACCGGCAGCGCAGTCGCAGTCACGCTCTCGTCGCGGAGCTGCACCGTGACAATATCGCCACCGGTCGTAGCCTCTGCTGCGATGCGCTGATCGGCCCCTCGGGGCAGGATCAGCAGTCCCCGTTCCGCGCCGGCCTGTTCAATCGCGGTGCGCATGAGGGTGTCGAGTAATTTGTCCAGGACGATCTCGCCGGACACAGCTTGCGACACCGCAATCACGGTGGCGAGGTCCAGGTGTTCGACTGGCGCCCCGATCGTCGTCGTCGGTGCGGGTGCTCGCTCTTCCCCCCAGAGGTGCGGATACAACGCATCGAGTTGCCGCACCTTACCGCCGGCGCCCCAGCGGAGATAGCCATGGCGGGCATCCTGCAAATACACGCGGGCAATCTTTTCAAAGCCACGCGCAGCATAGAATCGCGCGGCCAACTCGTTGGCGAGTGCCTGGTTATGGATGAAATCATTGTCCTGTGCAGAGCGGATGGCCTGCTCGTAGAGGCCCATTGCATCAACTTCGCGCCCATCGAGGCGGGCGATTTCCGCGCCAACCAGTGCGGCTCTGTTCTCGAAATTCTCTGGACAATGCTCGGACCAGATAAGGAGCTGGCGATGATGTACGGCCAATGCCTCCAGGTGCTGGGTCCGTTCTGGCGCGGCGGCCGTGCTGCAGCATGCGGCCCGCGCCAACGCTGCGTAGAAGTGGTATTCCGCCTGCTCGAAGAACGATGGCGATGTCCAGAGGAGACTTTCTGCCCTGTCCGCCGCCGTTATGGCGGCTGCGTGGTCGTCGGCGAGGAGGCGTGCCTGCAGTTTTCGGATCCAGTACCAGCAGGTGGCGAGGGCGGGGCCCGGAGCCTCATCCAGATACCGCTCAAACTGTTCCTCGTTGAAATCATCATCATCGAAGACGCCGAAGATCGGGGTCAGGCCGCGCAGAGTTCGCGCTAGCTGGAGCTGGGGGGTAACCCGGTCGACGGCGAGACCGAACCTCGCCCGGCGCGCGAAGCCGATCGCGGCCTCGGCTTCGTTCTGCACCTCGGCAAGCGGATCGCCGCAGGCGAGCAACTGCGTAATGAGGTTGTTGCGCGCGAAGGACGCATAGGTAAGGTCACCAAGCTTGCTGGCCACGTCGAAAGCGCGCCGCACCAGGCTGCGCGAGGCACGGATGGGTTGCGTCCATTGCATCACGTGGCCGCCGAAAGCCTGGTAGACGCGGGCCCTGAAGCGGTCCAGCCCGCGCTGCTCGACCAGGTTCAGGCCGAGCTGGCCGAAGCGGAATGCCGCCTTGTAGTCGCCGGACCGAGGCCCCAGGAGCATGCCGAGCCAGGTATAGGCGAGGCACGACGCGTCGCTGTTGCCATGCTCGAGGCTGAGGTTTGCCATCCGTCCGATGATGAGGGAGCCCAGGTTCACGTCGGTGTACCAGGCCGGCAGCATTAGCGCGGTCAGGACATCCATTGTCTCGCACGCGACCGCATTGGTCATCATCGGCAGGTCGAGCAGCGCCTCGATCGGGCGGTCGCCAAGTTGCCGCCACATCCGATCGTATTCCTGCAGAACCTCCTCATCTGTCGGGTGTGCCGAACACTGGACGCCGGCCCGGTACAGGCTGTCGAGGCCCACCTCGACGGCGCGCTCGCGCTGGCCGAGGGCCAGAAACAGCTCCAGCCGCAGCTGGGTGATGGAGGCCAGATCGGGGAGGCTGGCGGGACGGCACGCAAGCTCGGCCAGGCGCGCGTCCGCCGCGGCCGACGCGCCGGTCAGAAATTCGCATTCGGCGAGATGGAACTCGAGCGCGAAAGCAAACTTTGGCCGGTGCTTCCAGGCGTCCCCCTGCACGAACGCTGCACCGGCGGTGAGATAGGTTAGCGCCGAGGCGTAGGCCGTGGACGCTTTGGCGCGCTGGCCGGCGAGCAGATTCAGCTCAGCCACTTGCTCCCGCTCCTCGGCCGCGGTGATAAGGTCGGCGCCACGGTTGAGCTGGCCGACGATCTCGAAGACACGCTCAGCTATTGCCTCGGGCGGCGTGCCCGCAGCGAGCTGTCTGCCAATAGCGAGGTGCGCTGCCGGCCGCGCGCCTTCAGGAATCAGGGCGTAGGCCGCCTCCTGGATACGATCGTGCAGGAATCGGTAGATATTTCCCAAACGCAACACAAGTCCGGCGCGTACCGCCGGCCACAGGGCCGCGTCCAGCTCCGCCTCGCTGGCATCCTGGACCATGGTCAGGATGGCGATCGGCGCGTCATTACCGAGACACGCCAACTGCGTCAGGGCGTTACGGGTCGCCGCGGGAAGGCGTCTCAGCTTGGCGAGCATGAGATCGACCACATTGTCGGTGAAGCCCTTCGCCCGAATCTGCTCAAGGTCCCAGGACCAGCGCGCGCCACGATGATCGAAAACGAGCAGCCCCTCTTCGCTCAGGGCGGTGAGGAACTGGATAGCGAAAAATGGGTTACCGCCAGTCTTCTCCTGCACCAGGCGGGCCAGAGGTGCGGCGTCCCCAGTTGCGCAATGCAAGGCATCGACGATGAGTCTGCTTACATCGTCGAACCCAAGGGGGCAAAGTGCAATGTCATTTACCCGCCCCCCGGCCTGGCGGATTGCCGACAATCGCAGTAGCAACGGATGTCCAGGCTTGACTTCATCATTCCGATAGGCTCCGATAAGCAGCACGTGGCGTACCTCCGGCTGGGTCGCCAGATACTCGAGCAGATCAAGTGTTGCCGCATCCAGCCACTGCAGGTCGTCGAGAAAGAGTGCCAGCGGACGCGCGGGTTGAGCAAAGACGGCAAGCAGGCGCTGGAAAACCATCTGGAATCGGAGCTGTTCGTCGCGCGGCGGCAGCTCCGGAACCGGCGCCTGCGGCCCCAGAATCAGCCCGAGCCCGGGTATGAGCGGCACCATGAGGCCGCCATTCGGGCCCAGCGCCTCCGCCAGTGCGGCGCGCCAGGGCGCCAAGTCGGCCTCGCTCTTGCCCAGTAGTGGGCGGACCAGATTCTGGAAAGCCTGTGCCAGCGTCGCATACGGGATGTCTCGCTTGTACTGATCGAACTTGCCCGAGGCAAAGAGACCATTCCTGAGAGCCAGTGCGCTGCGCAACGCAAGCACGGCCGAGGTCTTCCCGATACCGGCGTAGCCGGAGACCAGCACAATCTCTGACGTGCCCTGGGTCACCACCCTATCGAAGGCTGCGAGCAAGGTCTCAATCTCGCGCTTCCGTCCATAGAGCCGCTCCGGAATCAATGGGCGATCAGGCAGGTCGTGCTCGCCGAGCGGGAAGGTGTCAATGCTTCCCCGGTTTTCCCATGTGGCCAAACTGCGCCGTAGATCGGCCTCCAGCCCCGCTGCGGTCTGGTAGCGCTCCTCCGCCGTCTTGGAAAGCAGCTTCATCACCATGGCGGAAAGCAATGGCGGGATCGACGGTACCCGTTCCGCCGGCGGGGTTGGCTGTCGGGCGAGATGGCTGTGCAACAGGTCCATCGGGTCGTCGGTGGTGAACGGTAGCACGCCCGTGAGCATTTGATAGAGCGTGACGCCGAGCGAGTAGAGGTCACTCCGCGCGTCGATTGGCCGGTTCATGCGTCCGGTCTGCTCGGGGGCCATGTAGGCCAGCGTGCCGGCGATCTCTTCCGGTGGCGCCAGTGCCTGGCGCTCGCGCGACTGGCGCGAGGCAATGCCGAAGCCCGTGAGCCGCGCCTCGATAGCGGCATCGTTCACCAGTATATGGGCCGGCTTGATGTCCTTGTGTATAAGACCCCGCTGGTGGACCTGGTCCAGGGCCGTGGTGATGCTGATGGCCAGGCGCAAGAAACGGCCTACCTCCATGGGGGCGCCCAGTAGCCCGGCAAGCGGCTCGCCGCCGGGGTCCTCAAGCAGCAAAACAGTCCGACCATGTTCCCGCACAAGCTCTAGCGGCCGCACCGCCCAACTGCCGTCCAGCGCGCCCTTCAAGTCGTATTCGTGTGCGAGGCGAGCGAGGCTAGAGGGCAGCGGGTGCTCGGCCGCGGGCCACACAGCCAGCACAGCCTTCGGCTCGCCATCTGGGCCGAGTCGCGAGCCTCGACCGACAACGCGATCGCCGTCCTCCCATGCGACCTGGAAGCCGACGCCAGTCTCAGTACCGAAAGAAAATAATGAGTTCATCTGCCCTGTTCCACTCTCAAATCGGTAACTGCCATTGCTGTCTCTGGACCGGATCCGTCGAACAAATGTTTCTGCTACTGTCGTACGGGTGAGCTGGTCTTGGTGGGCGATTTTGCCACGGGCTATGCCTTCATGCTTCGCGCGCGCATCTCGCATCACATTTTCTATTGCAAGGGCCGCACTCGCGTCCCTTGCGACGGCTTTACAGGCTCTTGGGTTGCTCGCGCAACGTTTCGAGCGAGAACACGATCAACAGACCGCCCTTGGGTTACCCCGTTTTATCGGACACCCATTAGCGGGACGGTGTCAAGTGAGCAAAGGACACCCGCGTCTGCTTGAGCGACCGATTTTGAATTCGAGTATCCGAATGCAGTGGCCCGAACTCGTCCGTTAATGAACAGGATGCCGGACAGCGAACTGACCAAGGCAAGGAGCGGTCCAGCCAGCTCGTGCTGCGCCAGCGGTAGTAGCAGCATCACGGCCGGCACATTCGATACGAGGTTCGACAGAAAAAAGGTGGCCCCGAATAGCGGTGCAAGCCGGTCGAGGTGAAGACCGGCAGCGGCGAGGTCGTTGATGACGGCGGCGGTGACGCCGGATTGCTGTAGCGCATGATTGACCACGAAGAGCGCCATGAACAGGATCAGGAGCTCCCAGTCGACGAGGCCAAGCGTCCGAGTGGAATGCATTTTGCGGTTCATCAACAACACGCCCGCGCCGATGAGCGCCACGTGCTCGCGCGGCCAAAGCCCGACAAGGAACGCCACGAGTAGCACTGCCGCAACTGCGAGTCCCTTGGTAGTCTGCCAGCGGTCCAGCGGCACTTCGTCGGCACGCCGTGCCGCCTCATCAAACGTGCCCGCAGCGCTTGCGGGAGCCGACCTGCGACCCTTTACCTGCCAAGTAATCAATGCCCAAGTTGCCAAAAGTCCGAAGGTGACTGGCACCATCGCCTCGCCAACATAGGCGAAAAACGGCATGTGCAACGTCTGGCCGATCAGCATGTTCTGTGGGTTCCCGATCAATGTGGCGGCGGAGCCAATATTGGAGGCACAGGCAAGCTGGTTAGGCGGGTCAACCCCGTTGGATGGAATTGGAGCGCCAGGGTGCCCACACGCGGATCGATGTGGATGACATCGTCGATGCGCATCTGAGGGCGCAGGACGGCGACGCGTACGCGCAGCGCCACGCCGACCGCGAATCGCAGACGCTGCGGGCCGGACAGGGTCCGCCGCAGGTGTATGCCGCTCACGTCGGTAATAGTCAAGGTCACGAGGGTGATCTTGCCCGGATGGCGAGCCTCGTTCACATCGGCGCCGAACTTGCCCGCATCTTTCGGTTGGCTGTCCAGCACAGTGATGCTGGCTGGCCCGTCGAGATTTTTTCCCCGTCGCGACTCTGAACGGCTGTCCAAATCCGGCTTTCAAGCCTGCGGTTCCCCATTGGCTTAACGCGCCTGGCAATGACTTGAGCCGATGTCGCATTCTGCACACCCTTCCAATTGACGGGACGATTGGGTTATTACCCGCCGAGCATCAACTCATACCCTTGCTTCACCGGTAAAAGGCCGGAAGGAACCATATCGTCAATCAGGACGGAGCAGGAGGAGAGCGCATGAAGAGGATGGGAGCACTCTGGGTAATGGCGGTTGCAGCGGTACCTGGCATCGCGGCAGCAGAATCGGGGGTAACCCTGTATGGTGTAGCCGATCAGTACATGGAGTACGTCAATACCGGTGCGAGCCATGTTGCGCGCGTGGAAGACGGCGGCCTGTATCAGTCGCGCTGGGGCCTGCGTGGCAAAGAGGAACTGGGGAAGGGCGTATCCGCGGTCTTCACGCTGGAGACCGGCCTCGCACTTGACAGCGGCACAGCGCAGCAAGGTGGTCGTCTGTTCGGGCGCCAGGCCTGGGTCGGTCTGAGCAGCAACGAATGGGGCGCGGTGACACTCGGCCGCCAGAACACGCCGATCTACTACATCGAGGGGCAGGCATCGGCCTTCGGCTTCTCGCCATATGGTCCCTTGGGACGCCTGCAGAATAGCGGTCCTGCTGGCAGTAGCTTGACCGCACGTGCCGACAACTCTATCCGGTACGAGAGCCCGGAGCTTGGCGGGCTGCAGGGGAGCGCCATCTACTCGTTCGGCGCTGAACGGACCGACGCCCCACGTGATGCCGACACGTTGGCGGCCGGCAGCCTTACCTATTCGCGCGGTCCCCTGTGGCTGGGCGTCGCATACGAACGCACCTACAGCATTAGTGCCGTGGCGGGTGCCGATCGGGACGAGCGCGCACTTGGCGCCACCTATGAATTTCCCTTGGTGAAGCTGTTTGCGAACGTGCGCCAAGCTACGCGTTGGGTACCTGGGCAATCTACCCTCAAGGACCGCGGATTCCATATTGGCGCCACCATTCCTGTGGGCGGAGCTGGCCTGGTGCTGCTGGCGTATGGCTTTCAAGAATCGGTGGGCACACCGAATCGTGGGCAGCAGGCCTCGATCGGCTACCAGTACGCCATGTCGAAGCGCACTACGCTCTATGCCAACGCAAGCAAGATCTGGAATACGAATCTTGCAAACTACACGTTCTCCAACATCCCGAACGGGGTCACTGCGACCAGCGTGAGCGATCCGCGCGGGGTCATGATGGGCATGCGGCACCTCTTCTGATCCAGGCCGTCAGGCCGGCACTGGCGCCGGCCTGATACGGTGCCTCGAAGAGACATCAATCATAGGAAAATCATGAAGCTTCCCGGTATCGCCTTGGTCTTGGGCATGCACTTTATCTGCGCGTCGGTCGCGTCTGCGGCAGACACGACACAGTTGCAGACCCTTAGCGCGGACGCAGCGGTTCGGCTTACGGATGCCGCCAGTCGCTTTGCCAAGGACCGAAAACTAGCTGTCAGCATTGTCATAGTCGACGCTTCCGGCCATTTTCTAAGCGGCGTAAGAATGGACGGGGCGCCGTTTGCGACGTTTGATGTCGCACGCGGCAAGGCAATCGCTTCAGCAGCGACTGGTGGAGTGTCTGGAGCCGAGCTTGTAAAACGATATCAGGCAAACCCCATCGTTTTCGGCCAGATGAGCTCCCTTGTGTATGGCGGACCGGTCTTCCCGTCGCAAGGGTCCCTGGGTGTATATGTTGAAGGCCGGTTTGTCGGCGCAATCGGAGTCAGCGGCGGGCCCTCGGATGCGGACGAAGAGGTCGGGCGCCGCGGCTTGGCAGCAATCGGTGCCACCGAGGCCCCCTGATCTGATAGCCTGCCCCGAGCAACTCGGGGCACGTGACATATTGCGTCAGTTACAGGCCGTGGCGCTGGATCAGGAATCGCTCGATCCGCGTAGCAAGGTCCACTGGGGCTTCATCCATCGGATAGTGTCCGGCGTTTTGTATGACATCGATGGTCAGATCGCGAAACGCCTTCCCGTACGTCTGTGCCATGACATCAGTGGTCAGCGACGGGTCATGCTCACCCACCAGCAACAGCGTTGGGATGCTGGTGCCCGCAATGTCTGCAGAGAGATCGGTGTCCGCCCAGGCCCGGAAATAAGCGGCAAAGGCGTTGACATCGGCATGCCGCGTTGAAGCGCGGGCCATCCTGTCCACCCAGTATCGGCTCAGACGATCGCCGGTCGAATGGTTGAGGACAGCGGCTCGTGCTTCCAGTTCGTTCGCGGCGCGCTCGAACAGGGCGCGTGTCGGCGCGTCGAACGGTGTCGGTGTCGGCGGCACCGGAGCAATGCCAACCATAGCTTGGACCCGGGTGGGGGCCAGCAAGGCGACGCCTTGCATGGCCTTGCCTCCCATGGAATGACCGATCAGCGAAAAGCGATGCCAACCCAGCTCGTCGCCCAAGTTCAACACGTCCGTGGCGATCTCCTGCAAGTCAAACCTGCCCAACATGTTCTGCCGGGTCCCATAGCCTCTGTAGTCGATGAAGGCGTAGGTGAATCGCTCGACGTCGAGTACATCTACCAGGGGCCCCCAGCCTCGTGCATGACCGAACCACCCATGCAGGGCGATAACATGGTTTGGGCCGTGGCCGATGGAGACCACATCTTTTTTCTCGGTGTGAAGCATTACGTTTCCTCCCCTTATCGATGGGCGTCCATATTGCATGACGGCCGGCGTCACCAGCGATCCGCCTGCAAGTTCTCGGACCATCCGGTAAGAACCTGTCCATGCGGCATGCGGCAGTGGCCGGCGGATGTATCGGAGCCGCAGAACGGAGGACGTTTTGGTAAACGGCTCCCCAAATTGGGAAGCGACTTCTGCTCGAATCAGTAGAGTACGAATCGGGCAAACGCAGCCGCCCACGTACAGAGATTCACGAGGAGATAAGAGTCAATGCCAAGTCGAACGTCTTCAACATTTCGCACCGCACCCATGAAGAAAACCAAGCGTGTCGCCGTCGTTGCTGCGGTGATCGCGACACTGTCGGCGGCGATCGCCGGGACGTGGGCTGGCGCCGCCAGTGCGGCATCGGCTGACCCCAGCGCACAGGCCAACTGGAAGCCGTCGAAGCCCATGGTCTTCATCGTGCCGTTTCCGCCGGGCGGCATCAATGACGTACTGGCCAGGACGGTGGCACAGCGCCTGTCGACCACGCTGGGACAACCTGTCGTCGTGGAAAACAGGCCAGGTGCGAGTGGCAACATTGGTGCGGAAGCGCTGGTACGCGCTGCGCCAGACGGCCACACCATTGGCATTCTGAACAGCATTCATGCTGTCAATGCGGCGTTCTATCGAAAGCTTCCGTATGACGTGACGCGCGACGTGCTGCCTGTCGCGCCGCTGGGCGAATCACCGCTGGTGCTCGTCACGAATCCAAACACGCCTTACAAGTCTGTCCCTGAGTTGATTGCCTACGCCAAGGCCAACCCCGGCAAGATCAACTACGGCGGCCCGGCCAGCTATCCGCTCGAAATGATCAAGACGATGGCCGGGGTCGACATTACCAATATTCCCTACAAGGGCAGTGGCCCGACGATCAACGACATGATCGCTGGTCACATTGACCTGGCGACGGGCCCTCTGCTTGAGTACATTCCGCATGTGAAATCGGGCAAGCTGAAGATGTTGGCCGTGGGTGCCGCGAGTCGTCTCAAGACGTTGCCAGGGGTGCCGACAGTAGCAGAGAGTATTCCCGGCTACGACATCACAGTCTGGTATGGCGTATTTTGCCCCAAGGGCACGCCGGCACCGGTGGTGGATACCCTGCGGTCCGAGATTCGCGCGATCATGAACGATCCTGCTATCCGCGCAAAGATGGAAGGCTTGAGCGTCGACACCGCCTTCAGTCAGGCCGGCGTGGCCGGGCTGACTACGCGACTGACGCGCGAGACGCAGCGCGCGCATCAGATCGTAGCCAAGACCGGTGGATATCTGAACTAGACAGGGCGACGACCCTGTTGCGAGGAGCTCAGACGTGAAACTTCCCATGGTTCGCCGGCGGCTGATTGCCTGCACGCTGGCGTTGTGCGCGCTGGCCTTGCCGTCGCTCGCTCAAGCGGCGTCGGAATCGAGCGACGCGTCACCCGCGCGGCTCGTGGTCGAGCAGGTATGTGCCGCGTGCCATGGCATCACTGGCCAGAGCACCGGGAAAGGCTATCCGAGTCTGGCTGGCCAGAACGAGGACTATCTGTTCAAGCAACTGCGGCAGTTCAAGGGTGGCGCCAACGGGCCGGCGCTACGTCAGGACGCCACCATGGCTGCAGTGGTCCAGAACATGAGCGACGCGCAGATGCGCGAGGTGGCGCGCTATTTCAGCCAGCAGCCGCCGGCGCACGGCCAGGCCGCCCGGCCGCAACTGGTCGAGGCCGGCAAGGCAATCTACTGGAAGGGCAATCCCGCCAGTGGACTGCCGGCTTGTGTTTCGTGCCACCGGCCCAACGGAGAGGGTATCGCGCCCGACTTTCCGCGTATTGCAGGCCAGCAGCCAGACTACGTGGTGAAGCAACTGCACGCATGGAAGTCGGGCACGCGCGGCGGGCCGGGCAAGCTAATGAGCCTGCTGGTGCCGCTGATGACCGACGAGGAAATTGTCGCGGTTGCGCAGTACTTGGCGCAGCTTCTCTAATTTGTTGCACATCGCCGTCCAGCACCGAGCTGATGCCCGGATGCCCGGATGGCTCAATGAAAGGAAATCAAAACCATGAAGATCGACAGGAGACACTGGCTCAAGGCAGCCGGCGCGCTTGGACTCGGTGCCGCTGCGCTGGAAGCGGGAGCTCAGGCGACGGCAGGGCGGAGCGTGCCGCCTGCTGCGCCAGGTACCAATGCCCTGCCCGTGATCCGGCCCGGCAAGACCCACCGGATCGAGTCCGCCAACGAAACCGTGCGCGTCGGCATTCTCGACCCAAAAGCCGCGCCCATCGCCAGCATCGATTCGGGCGATCTTGTGAAGTATCCCAATACATGGGTCAACTGGGCAAACGGGGCAGAGTATGGCATGAGCTACGAGGATCGAGAACCTGTGCGCAAGCGATTTCCGCAGGGACCGTACTCGAACATCGGACCAGTTGAAGTGCGTGGGGCGATGCCCGGCGATGTGGTGGAGTGCCGGATGGTCAAGTTGCGTCCAATTGGCTGGGGTTGGAACTCGGCGCCCAAAGGCGTCGGCGCGCTGCCGAGCGATTTTTCCAAGCCGTACCTGCGCTATTTCAAGTTCGAAGAGAACCGTCAATACACCGAGTTCGCGCCGGGCATCCGCATCAAGCTCGCGCCGTTCCAAGGCGTGATGGCCGTGCAACCGGCGGGCGACGAGCCGGTCAGTGGCATTCTCAGCGGCCCGTACGGCGGTAATCTGGTATTGCGGGAACTGGTCGAAGGGACGTCACTGTTCCTGCCCGTCCAGCGGCCAGGTGCGATGGTCTGGACTGGCGATTCGCATGCTGCGCAAGGCGACGGCGTGGTGAATCAGACCGCCATCGAAACAGCGATGGAAGACATGCAGATCCAGTACATCCTGCACAAGCAACGGCCCCTGGCGCTGCCAATGGCGGAGACGCCCAGTCACTGGATCATCCTTGGCTTCGGCAAGAACCTCGATGAGGCGCTGGTCGCGAGCCTGCGGCAGATGCTTGACTGGGTAAGCGCCGCGACCGGCATGGATCGACAAGATGTCTATTCGCTTGCCAGCATCACCTCGAATTTCCGCATCACGCAGTATTCGAACCAAACGAACAGCAACTACACTTCGATTCCTGCGAAGACCGTGCACGGCATGCTGCCAAAGGCTATCTTCGATGCCGCGATCCAGGAAAAGCTGTCACGTTCTCTACGCGGCTGAGCGCAGTGCGTGCCGGGCGTATGCCTCAGTCCGCCGCCGCACTGCCTGGTATGCCGGTGCGGCGGAACTCCGAAGGGCTGAGTCCCAGGTGTTGGACGAAGAAGCGCGTAAAATGCCCTTGCGCGCTGAATCCGAGTTGATGAGCGACGTCACCGATGGTGGCGTGCCTCTCTGCCAGTAGCTGCGTGGCGATGCCTATGCGGATCCAATCGAGATACTGTTGAGGCGAGATGCCCATGCAAGCCTTGAACTGGTGGAAGAGCCGGCTGCGGGACATGCCCACGGCGCTGGCGACCATATCAACATTAGGATTCTCGCTCGCGTGGCTCCGAATGAATTCGGTCGCACGCTTTATCCGATAGTCCAGTGGCCTCGTGTTTGCCAGCACTTCGGTCATTGACCTCCGCTGGAGATGATCGGCGGACACTTTGCGCGCCAGCTCCGCGATGGCAACCTCGCAGTCGAACGCCCCGATTCTTGCGTCGTCAGTCAAATCGCGGGCCAGGTACGTACCAAGCATCATCAGCGACGCGATGGTATCTGCATCCATTCGTACCTGCGTGTCACGGAATCGTAGCGCGATGGCTGGATTGTCCACGCCGAGCGTCCGGCCAAGCCATTCCGGGTCCAGCAGCAAAGCCAGCAATAGGGAAGGCGGTCCTTCCTTCGAACTCTTCGCGTGGGTCTCCCAAGGGTTGATTAGAAGGGCGCAGTTGTCGGTAAGCGTTGCTGGTTGATTGTCAATTTTGAAATGTGCGTCCGTGCCACCGATCTTGAAGATCAGATGAAATTCCGCATGGGCATGGGCGACCAACGGTCCCGAGATGCGATGCAGGGTGGCACGACCAAAGCCGCCGTGGACGATCCGTATCTGACGGTCTTTTTCCATTCAAGTGTCTCCTCAAACCGCCAAGAGGGCAGGCGGACAAACCGTAGACACGAAGCGCACAAATTGCTTGTGCGCCCACCACGAGCCCCCCTTTTTGGTGCAAACGTTTGCAGCGAGATTATGTCAGACCCGCGATATCGTCAAGGGAGATGTTGTTTTGTGCTTTGTCAGCCTCACGGCGCGCATTGCTATACCCAGGGAGTGCAGATACCTGCCTGGCGGGCGAGGTTCCGGAGCGCGTCTGCGGTCGCCGGCGCCAGCGCAATCCCGTTGACGCTGCGCTCCTTTGCAGCGGCATGGCCGCGCTCTCCAGGCAGCCGTGGAGGCCCCTCGGCAGAAGCGGGGAGATCGTGGATGGCAGTTGTCAGATCGGCTAGCTGCGCATGAAACACGGCTGGGTCGACCACCTGGGCGATGTCCACAACGAGCATCCACGCGTTTTGCGTGTGGCCACGCGCGGCGGTTCCGGCCTGCAGCGCCGGCGCCAGGATGGGGTGGGCGGTCAGGAGGCTGCACGCGATCTCCGCCATCAGCGCCAAGCCGGAACCCTTCGGGCCGCCAAGTGGCAGCGGGGTCGTTGCCTTGTGCGGGTCGGTGGTCGGATTGCCCATGGCGTCGATTGCCCAGCCCGGCTCAAGCGCTTGCCCGCTAGCACGTGCCTGCATCAGCTTGCCGAAAGCAATGGCACCCGACGCCATGTCGAACACGATTGGCGAGTCCAGTCCCGGGCTCGCCATTGACACTGGCGCTGTCGAGACGCCTGCCACAGCGGCGCCATGGTACGCCATGAGTGGTGCCGACGCGGCCATCGCCATGGCGAACATTCCTGCGCCGGCCACATGCGCTGTGTGAAACCCAAGAGCGCCGGTATGCGTCGTCTCCCGCAGGAGCACCAGACTGGCACCGCTTTGCCTTGCGCCGGACATCGCTCGCCCGGCGGCGAAGCGCATGCCCAGCGCGCCGGCGCAGCGATCGCCTTCGACGACCATCAAGGCGGGCAAATCGAGCCCGACACGCGGATGCGCCTGACCATTCATCTCGCCGGAGGTCAACCACGCAATGTACTGCGGGATGCGAGATACGCCATGTCCTGGCGCACCACGCATGTCAGCCCATACCAGGCCTTCTGCCACGAGGGCCGCAGCCGACCCCTCAAGGCCGGCGGAGACTAGCAGCGCTTTGGCAAGGGCTTGTAGATCAGTGCCGCTGGTCAAGCTTGGTGGGCGCGCAGTCATGCCGCCTCCGAACGCATGCTGCGAGCCGGGAAGAATTTGTGCAGCCATTCCGTGACAAGATTCAGCGCCGCACGGTTGTCATCGGAGAAAATGAAGTGATCGATTTCCGACAGCAGATGCAACTCCGTCGGCATCTTTGCGTTGCGGAACAAGCCGATCGACTGATCCGTGGGGGTAACTGAATCATCCGCAGGGTGCAAAAGGAGGAGCGGACGCGGAGCGATGTTGCCAACCACGGCATTTGGCTGGAAGCGCAGCATGCTTTCTACCACTTCGAACGGGAATTCCATAAAACTCCCAGCAGGCAGATTGCTACGCATCTCCGGAGGAATTGGCACGATATCGAAGCGCGAGACCTGCATCGAATGGCCAAGAGCCAACTGCGCACGGCCCTTTTGCACCATTGCCTCGAAGCGCTCCCAGGCACCCGGACCAGCATGTTGCTGGCGGAGTTTTGCCGCCCCGTCGCCCCAACCGGCTGATGATATGCAAGCGCCAATACGAGGATCCACGCCGGCTGCATGGACGGCAACAGCAGCCCCGAAACTGTGCCCCATCACGGCAATTTTCGCCGGGTCCACTTCGGGCAGGCTCTGCAAATAACTGACAGCGTTGAGCGTATCGCAGACTTGATCCTCACACAGTACCTTGCCACGTTCGCCGTCGCTCGTGCCACAGCCACGCATGTCAAAGCGTAAGACCACATAGCCGAGCAACGAAAACAGGTTTGTGGCCAATTTCACCATGCCGTCATCCTTGTTGCTGCCGAATCCATGCAAGACTGCGATGGCAGGGCGACGTTCGCCATCGGCGAGATCGGCGGGCAAATGCAAGGCCCCCGTGAGTTGCAGTTCATCCGACTCAAACATGACTTCTTTGTGCATCCTGATTTCTCCGTGTTCATTGGCATACGATCTTCTACGAATTCGCCCTTTTCCTGGCTGCCCAAGCATCCACGGACTTACCGGATCGTCCGCTTAGTTTTCGGTTGCGTCGCTCGGGTTCGAACTGTTTCGCTGCCCTGATGCGCGAAGAATGCAGAGTCTGTAATGTTCCCTTCTGATGGCAATAATGTGGGCGGGGCGGCGCAATGGCCACACGCTTTGTCAGATCGCACGACTGTTCGATCACTCTCCCTCATCTGTACAAGGTCTTCTTGCGAGAACTGATGTGAGACAGCCAGCACTATTTTCTGACAGCGGAGAAGGCAGCCTGCAAACAATGCCGGGCTTTAAAATCGAAAAAGATAATGTCAAATGTCGTGTGCGCAATATGGCACATTAGCCTCGAAATTTTCGGCTGGAACCTGAATAAGACACTAAGATAAAAATTCAACCTCGCCCGCAGGGGCATTCTTTGGCTGAGGGGGAATCATGTTAAGAAAGCTCGCCGCAGCGATCCTTTGCGTACTGACGCTTGGCGTGTTTGGCTGTGCCAGCCAGACGCTGAGCGCCCAGCAATCGCAGCGATTCACGACGGATCCGTATAACTACGATTTAAGCAAGAATCTATGAGTCGGCGGCATGCCGACGAGAAACCGGCGCACCTGCATCTGGCCTTCACGGCCGAGAGTCGCCAGCAGGTCGCCGTGGTCTATCGCGCGAATTGCTATGCCGCCTTCGTCATTGGCCCGAACGGGCACAACCTCGGAGAGGTTTGCCACGCTGAGGCCTGAATCCGTTCCCAGCCATGGCTAGGGTTTGACCGGATGCCATCGTCGGCGCCTTGATTTCGCGGTGTTTTCCACGCGCAAGTAGATATTCAGCCACTTTCCGTCTCCGCTTCCGTGCTTGCCATTCGCGCGGAACCGATCATAATGCAAACGTTTGCAAAAGAAGGAGATGGTTATGGAGACGAAACACGCCAAGCCGGCGCCCAAGCCGGTCAGTGCGCTTGCCCTGATCGAAGGGGAGGCGTCGGTGACCGAGGTCGTCGTGCAGGCAATGGCAAGGACGGAGGACGATCGCCTGCGGACCGTGATGGCCGCGCTGGTATCGCATTTGCACGCCTTCCTCCGCGAGGTCAGGCCCACCGACGAGGAATTCGAGCGAGGCCTGGCGTTCATCGCCGCGCTGGGGCACGCGACGCACGCCACCAACAATGAAGTCGTGCTGGCCGCCGACGTACTCGGCCTGTCGACGCTGGTCACGACGATCAACAACAGCACGCAGGGTGGCCGCACGCCCGGCGCGTTGCTGGGACCGTTCTATCGCGCCAATGCGCCGCGCTACCAGTGCGGTGACTGCGTGGTGCAAGACGACTCTCCCGGCTTGCCATTGTTCGTCAGCGGCACGGTGCGTGCCACGGACGGCTCGGTGTTGCCTGGTGCGATGGTGCAAGTCTGGCAGGCGTCGCCAGTCGGCCTGTATGACAACCAGGACCCGCGCCAACCCGACCGTAACCTGCGTGGCATGTTTCACGCGGATGCCGACGGCAACTATCACTTCCGTACGGTGCGTCCCGCCGGCTATCCGGTTCCCACCGATGGCCCGGTCGGCACGTTGCTTGCCGCCCAGCACCGGCATCCGTATCGGCCCGCGCACATCCATTTCATCGTTGCCGCACCGGGATATCGCACGCTCGTGACGCAGGTCTTTGCCGACGACTCCGACATCCTGGAGACCGATGTCACGTTCGGTGTGCATCGCCAACTCGTCGGCGCGTTCCAGCTTGTGGACACGGGGCTGAGCCCCTGGGGCGACCTGCCCGCGCCGTACTACACGCTGCAGTTCGACTTCACTCTCGAACCCGGCGAGCAGACGTTTCCAACACCTCCGATCGGCTGATGGACTGATCGACTGATCGACTGATACACAAGGCTGTCCACCTATTCACTGCGCCACACCATGACCATTACTACACTCTCCGGCAAGGTTGCCGTGATCATTGGCGGAGCCGGCGGTATCGGCTTTGCCACAGGCCGCGCGCTGGCCAATCTGGGCGCCAGCGTGGTGCTGACCGGTCGCAATGCCGATCGCACCGCGAAAACGGTCGAGGGCCTGCCTGCCGGCAACCATATGGCCGCGTATGCCGAGGTGGCCGATAGCGCTTCGCTTCGGGAGCTGGCTGCCGATGTGCAGCACCACTATGGCCGCGTGGACATTCTCGTCAATACGTCAGGATTCACACGCGCCATTCCACACGGCGATCTCGACGCCCTCGACGACACCCTGATCGACGAACTGTTCGCAGTCAACTGGCGGGGCCAGTTCGCGGCGATTCGTGCCTTCGCGCCGGCATTGCGAGCCGGGGGCGACGGCCTGGTCGTCAATGTTGGCTCGATTGCGGGCCGCACGGGGCAGGGCAGCAACGTTGCGTATTGTGCCGCCAAGGCCGGCCTCGACGTGATGGCGATGTCGCTGGGCCGGGCGCTGGCCCCCGAGATTCGCGTCCTCAATGTTTCTCCGGGCGTGGTCGATACGGCCTTTGTACCCGGCCGCGACAGCACGTTCAATGACCGGGCCGCCAAAACCACGCCGCTGCGCCGCATCGGCCATGCGCAAGACGTGGCGGATGCCATCGCTGCATGTGCCACGTCGCTGCGGTTCGCCACGGGCACCACCATTGTTGTCGACGGCGGCCGCCAGCTCGGCTGACTATTCCTCAAGCCCTTATTTTTCGAATTGTCCATGCACGCAAGAAAGACCATCATTACCTGCGCGGTGACCGGCAATATCGTGACACCCGAGCAGCACCCCGGCTTGCCAGTGACGCCGGCCCAGATCGCCGACGCCGCGCTCGAGGCCGCCGAGGCCGGCGCTGCGGCTGCGCATATTCACGTGCGCGACCCGAAGACTGGGCGGCCATCGATGGAGCTCGACTACTATGCCGACGTCATCGACCGGATTCGCGCCCGCAATCGCAGCCTGATCATCAATCTCACCACAGGGCCGGGCGGACGCTTCGTGCCCGACGAGAACGAACCGCGCGTGGCCGCGCCTGGCACGACGCTGTTGCATCCGCTCAAGCGCGTCGCGCATATTGCGGCCTTGCGTCCCGATGTCTGCTCGCTGGATCTCAACACCATGAACTCGGGTGCGGATGTGGTGATCAACACGCCGGCAAACGTACGCAAGATGGCAGAAGTGATCCGCCGGGCAGGGGTCATGCCCGAGCTGGAGATCTTCGACTCTGGCGATCTGAATCTGGCACTCGACTTCATACGTGATGGCGTGCTCGATGGTCCCGGGCTCTGGACTTTCGTGCTGGGCGTGAAGTACGGCTTTGCCGCCACGCCGGAGACGATCTTTTATGCCCGCAGCATGCTGCCACCAGGCGCGCGATGGTCGGCATTCGGCATTGGTCGCGCCGAATTCCCGATCGTCGCGCAGGCGTGGCTGGCCGGCGGTCACGTGCGTGTCGGTCTCGAAGACAACATCTATCTCGAGAAGGGCGTTCTGGCGCCTAGCAACGCAGCGCTCGTGGCCAAGGCCCGTGACATCGTCAAGTCGCTTGGCGGCGAGATCGCTTCCGCGTCCGACGCGCGTGTGCAGTTGGGCCTGCGCGAAGCCTGACCGTTCCAGAAGTCCCAAATCCTCCACGTTTCTTGTTATCCCATTCATCATGAACACCATTCAGGTTCACCAGAAAGCTCCGACCATCGATGCGCTCGAACTGTCGCTGGTCGGGATGCCGCGACCGGAGGCTGGCATCGGCCAGTGCATCGTCGAAGTGGCCAGCGCGGGCGTCAATCCCAGCGATGTGAAGGCCACGCTTGGCCTGATGCCGCACGCGATCTGGCCGCGCACGCCGGGACGCGACTATGCGGGCGTCGTCATCGACGGACCGAGCCAATGGATCGGCCAGCAGGTCTGGGGAAGCGGCGGCGAGCTCGGCATCCGTCGGGATGGCACGCATGGCAAGTACCTGCGCATCGGCATTGACGCCGTGCGTGCCAAGCCGGAAACGCTGTCGCTGATGGAAGCCGGTGCGGTGGGCGTGCCATTCATTACGGCATACGAAGGGCTGCGGCGTGCTGGCATGCCCAAGGCGGGTGACGTGGTGCTGGTCGGCGGTGGCAACGGCAAAGTCGGGCAGGCGACGATCCAGATCGCCACCGCGCTTGGCGCGCGCGTCTTCGCCGTGGAGCGTAAGGCGGGGCCGTATCGTGGCCACGCCAGCGGCCCGGTGCGCATGATCGACTCCAGCCGCGAGACCATTTCCGACGTGGTCCGCGACGAAACCGGTGGCCATGGCGCCGACATCGTCTACAACACGGTGGGCAGTCCCTACTTCGAACAGGCCAACCTGTCCATGGCAATCGGCGCCACGCAGATCTTCATTTCGACCATCGAGAAGCCGGTGCCGTTCGATATCTTCGCGTTCTACCGGGGGCAGCACACTTACGTGGGCGTGGACACCCTGGCGATGGACAGCCAGGCCTGTGCCGGGATTCTCGACGCGCTGGCTCCGATGTTCGCCACCGGCAAGCTCAAGCCGTTCCCCGTGTTGCCGGACTATACGTATGCGCTGGCCGATGCCAAGGACGCCTATCGCGCCGTGCTGCAAGGCGCCACCGAGCGCGTGGTGCTGACGCCATGAATACGACACGATTTGCGCAGGCGCCGGCCTACTACCCGGCCAACCACGAGGGCATGCAGTGCCTGCGTCTCCAGGGGCATGAGGCGGGCCCTTCGGATGCCTTGTGGATGGGCGTATCCGTCATCCTGCCAGGCGGYCATACCTCGCTCGATGCGTCGCCAGTCGAAAAGCACTACGTCGTCCTGGAAGGCGAGGTCTGCATCCGGACCCCGTCCGAGAGCGTCACCCTAGGGCGGTTCGATTCGGTAAGGCTCGCGCCGGGAGAGGCCCGCCAGGTCACCAATCCATTCAACCTGCCGGCCATGCTGCTGCTGGCGATGCCGTATCCCGCGCGGGCAGCACCGTAGTGTTTTTTGTTTGCCTTTGCAAACGTTTGCACACCATCCATAGAAACAGGAGGAGACCCCAGATGCGAAAGAAGACGTCCAGGCGCACGGCGCTCTACGCGTATTTCAGCCACATCAACAACAAGAAAAACGCGACCTACGACTTTGCCATCAACGAGCTTGGCGTCAAGGCCAGCGCCGATCCGCAAGCGATCGCGTTCGGCATGCGGCACTTCTTCTGACGCCCGGACAGGACATTGTTGCGAGGAGACCATCATGATTCGACTGTTTTTCCGCCCCGTTGCTTTCCGGCCCCGTGTTTTCCGTCGCCTTGCGGCTTTGGCGCTGGCGCTGGCCGCCGCCATGCCGACGCTCGCTAGCGCGCAGCCCCAGTATCCGGCCAAGCCGATTCGGCTGGTCGTGCCATTTTCCGCGGGAAGCGCCACCGACATCCTGGCGCGGATCATTGGCACCAAGATGGGCGAGAGCGGCCATTGGCAGGTCGTGGTCGACAACCGGCCGGGCGCCGGCGGTACGCTGGGCGCCACCACGGTTGCCAAGTCCGCGCCCGATGGCTACACCCTGATCCTGGTCTCGGTGGGGCATGCGATCAATGCCACGTTGTATCCGAAGCTGGGCTACGACACGTTGAAGGACTTCGCCCCGGTATCGCTGGTGGCCTCGGTCCCGAATGTGCTGGTGGTCAATGCCGCCAGTCCGTACAAGTCGGTCCGCGACATTGTCGCGGCGGCGAAGGCCAAGCCGGGCGCGATGAACTTTGACTCGGCCGGTTCGGGCAGTTCCACGCACCTGAGCGGCGAGATGTTCAAGATTCAGGCGGGCATCGACATCATGCACATTCCGTACAAGGGCACCGGCGAGGCACTGACCGATGTGATGGCCGGGCGTGGCGACATGATGTTCGCGCCTACCGTATCGGCGATGCCATTCGTCAAACAGGGCAGGCTCCGTGCGCTGGCCGTGACCACGCCGAAGCGTGCCGCTGCGCTCCCCGACATCCCCGCCGTGGCGGAATCGGGGCTTCCCGGGTATGCATTCGACTCCTGGTTTGGCATCCTGGCGCCGGCCTCGACCCCGAAGGAGATTGTCAGCGCCCTCAATGCCGAGATCGGCAAGGCGCTGGCCGCCCCCGACGTGCGCGAGCGCCTAGCTGCGCAAGGCGCGGAGCCCCGATCCAGCACGCCTCAGGAATTTGCCAGCTATATCCAGGCTGAGATCGTCAAGCTGGCGCCAGTGGTCAAGCAATCGGGGGTGCGCGCCGGAGAGTGACGGGCGCCAGCGCGGCAGACGCTAGAATGGCGCATCTCAACGATCCAGCCTGGCTTCCGCCGTCCCATGTCCGAGCGCAAACGCGTGACCATCAAAGACCTCGCCGCAGAGGTCAATGTGCACTATTCCACGGTATCGCGCGTGATGAACCCCGCGACGCGCCACCTTGTGGCCGAGGAGGTCGCCACGCGCATCCTCAAGCTGGCCGAGGCACGCGGTTTTCGTCCCAACCGCATTGCGGCGGGGCTACGTACGCAACGCTCAGGGCTGGTTGGCGTAATCCTGCCCGATATCGCCAACCCGGTGTTTCCGCCGATTCTGGCGGGAATCGAGTCGGTGCTTGCCAGGATGGGCTATGTGCCGATTGTCGTGAATGCGGGCATTGAGCGTGCCCGCCAGCGCTTTGTCGTCGAACAGATGTTGGCCCGGCAGGTGGAAGGGCTGATTCTCGCGACCGCCGAGCGAGACGATCCGTTGCTCGACTACTGCGTGAAGGTCGGCATCCCCGTGGTGATGGTGAATCGCGGCGAACACACGGGCAGGGCGTCGTGCGTGGTCAGTGACAGTGCGCTGGCCATGGGGTTGACGGTCGACCATCTGGTGTCGTTGGGACATCGCTGCATCGGGCATATTGCCGGCCCGGCCAGTACCTCGACCGGGGAGTCGCGCCGCGAGGGCTTCCTGCACGCGGTCAAGCGCCATCGGCTGCGTCGCGGTGAACATGCGGTCGTCGAGGCTGACAGCTACGCGCGTGAAGCGGGTCGCAAGGCCTGCGCGCAACTCTTCGAGGCCCTGCCTTGCCTGACCGCCATCGCCGCGGGCAATGACCTCGTTGCCATGGGTTGCTACGACTATTTGCGCGAACGCGGCATCCGCTGCCCGGAAGACGTATCCATCGTCGGCCACAATGACATGCCATTCGTCGACGCGCTGACGCCGCCGCTCACGACCATCCGGATACCCGTGCATGACATGGGCGAACAGGCCGCCGAGCTGCTACTGCGCCGGATCGCCAAGCCGCTGACGGCCAGTGTCGTCATCGAACTGCGCCCCGAGCTGGTGGTGCGCGGATCCACGGCGCCGCCGCCGGCCTCCCGGTAGGAGACCGCGCCAAAACGGGGGCGAGCGACCGGACCACCGCCGAGAGGCCAATGAGGCACCTAAAATACGCGCATGGCTTCCGATCCCGGGCCGGCGACCTCCCTCCTTCAACTTCGCATTGCTCTGCGCGGCCTCAGCCCGTCGGTTTGGCGACGCGTCCTCGTTCCCGAGCACTTGACGCTCGGGCAATTGCACAATGTCATCCAGGTCGTCATGGGCTGGGCCGACGAACATCTGCACACGTTCAGTATTCGTGGCCGGCGTTACGGCGAAGTTCATGAGGGCGTCTTGCAGTTCTGCACCGTGGATAACGAACTGCCGCTGACCGCGTTTCATCTCCGCGAACACGAAGGCTTCGTCTACGTGTATGACTTCAACGCGTGGTGGCGCCACGAGATACGGATGGAGCGGCGTATGCTGCGGCAACATCCTGCTCGGCTGCCCCGTTGCGTGGCGGGTTTCGGGCCATGTCCACCCGAGGACATGGGCGGGATCGAGAGGTATCTGGAGGCCAGGGACGAACACAGTGAATATGAGTTCGTCGATTGGATCGAGTCACTGCGCGAAGGGCCTATCGTGTTGGAAGACCTACGCGACGCGGTCGACCGGTGGTTGACTTGGCTGGATCGTCGCTTTGACCGTCAGACCGTCAATGATCGGTTGCGACAACCGCGCCTTGGCAGTGGGTCAGCCCTGTTTCTTCCGGCTCGATTGAAGAGGCATCCGCTGCCTCAAGCGATTGGCCATGCACTTCGTGTGCGTCGCCGCCAGCCAGTACCGCATGCACAGCTACAGTGGCAGCGTTGGCGTCCAGAGGCTTGTCAACGGAATCGCGAGCGTTGAGCGCGGAAACGACTCCGCAGGTCTCCATGTTGGCCGCCGGAAGCACGTAGGTCGTTCCGCTAAGATCGCACGGGAGAGAATCGGTGCCAACGAACATGCTGGCCTTACTGAGCCGAAAACTTGGTGCCCCTCTGTCAGCGTTCAAGGATTTGTCGCTATCGCGGTAAAACATCCGCTGTTGCTGGCCCAGAACGTCACTGTTCCCAACACGCGTGCCGCCGTCGTAACGGTCGGCCAGAGGCTGACCTGTATTGCGAATACCCTCACCGTTCAGCGTATCCATCATCGCCCGCAAGTCTTCAATTTGAGGCGGTGTTAATTCCGCCAGTGCCGCAAACATCTCTCCAACCTGCTCTGAAAACATTGTCCTTCTACCCCGTCTTTCCGCCCCGCAGTCCGTGTCAATCGCCGTTCTGCGGAAACCATGAGTTCTGCCCGATTGCGTGCGCAACTACTTTACACGGCACAAGCCAGATGCCCGAAGAAGGCGCTCTTGGAAATGTGCGATTAGCGGATCTGCTAGGGGCATAGCTGTGGCCGTAACGCCAATGGAATGAGCTGCTCGCAACAAAAACATGCAAGCGATTCCACCGCTTTCCGCGTAATGTGCACCATGTAATACTTGCACCAAACTTTTGTGCATCTTGCGGCACGTGATGGCAATCACTGTCGTCCTATATGTGCCAGGCGGCCTCGCTTTGGATGTATTGAAAATACAACAAAAAGCTGTCGTGAGAGATGGGCATCCACCGCATGTTGTTCCCCCAAAATCGGGCTAGGGGCTTTTCAAGAATCTGCTCGAAGACATCTGCCTTTATGGTCGCCGCGCCGACCAATTCAAGGCGATCAGTCTGTACAGAAATCCTCTGTCGCGGATTGAATGGCCATCGGAGCAGCTTGCCATCGTTCGCCTGAATCTGGGCGCGAATTCGATCGAATGCCCGCCCGACGGGCTGGCGCGGGCGAAGGGAAAGCTGCGCGAAGCGTTCGGGCGGCCACCAAAGCACCGGCCACGGGCCCCGGGCTCGCTTGCACAATTGCATTTGCGAGCTAATGCTTGTTCTCATGTCACCTGCGCGGAGCAACATCATGGACACACGAAGCGAACTGCAAGCCACTGTGGACGCTCTGGTTCAA
>NZ_JBFTNF010000039.1:0-62808 GCF_056397345.1 Cupriavidus sp. 05N38 | reverse complement strand
GGCTCGGGCTGCTGGGCTTCGTGGTGGCGCTCAACCTCGGCATCGTCTATATCAACGTGCTGCTCAACGAGTGGAACCGGGTGTTCTACAACGCGCTGGAGCAGCATGACTACACCTCCTTCAAGGAGTTGCTGATCCGCTTTTCGTGGATTGCGGGCTTCTTCATCGTGGCGGCCATCTCGCGGCAGTACTACACCATGATGCTGCAGATGCGCTGGCGGACCTGGATGACCGGCCAGTTCATGGAACACTGGCTCAGCCACCAGGCCTACTACCGCATCGAGCAGACCCACGCCACCGACAACCCCGACCAGCGGCTGGCCGATGACCTGCGCTCCTTTACCGACGGCGCGCTGACGCTCTCGCTGGGCTTGCTCAATTCGGTGGTGACGCTGGTGTCCTTCGTCGGCATCCTGTGGGCGGTGTCGGGGCCGATCAGCTTCGCGCTGGGCGGCAGCACCGTCACCATCCCCGGCTATATGGTGTGGTTCGCGGTGGGCTACGCGGTGATCGGCTCGCTGATCGCTCACCTGGTGGGGCGCCCGCTGATCGGCCTGAACTTCCAGCAGGAGCAGTACGAGGCGGACTTCCGTTTCACGCTGGTGCGCCTGCGCGAGAACAGCGAGCCGGTGGCGCTGTACCGCGGCGAGCCGACCGAGCAGGCCGGCCTGCACTCGCGCTTCGACCGCATCCGCGCCAACTGGAACCAGCTGATGCGCTACACGCGGCGGCTGACCTTCGTGAATTCCGGCTACAGCCAGTTCGCCATCATCTTCCCGCTGATCGTCGCGGCGCCGCGCTACTTCGCCGGCAAGATGACGCTGGGCGGGCTGATGCAGATGAGCTCCGCCTTCGGGCAGGTGCAGGGCGCGCTGTCCTGGTTCGTCGACAGCTACGCCACGCTGGTCGGCTGGAAGGCCGCGGCCAACCGGCTGATCGATTTCCGCGATGCCATCCGCGTGGCCGAGCGCCAGGACCAGGAACACACCGGCGTGCGCGATATCGAGGTCGACCAGGCCGACGCCGAGGCCATCCGCATCGATTCGCTGGCGCTGGCGCTGCCGGTGCGCACCACGATCCGCGGCGAGATCCTGCAGCGCCCGCTGGTGGCGCCGTTCTCGCTGCAGATCGCGCCCGGCGAGCGCTGGCTGGTGAGCGGGCCTTCGGGCTGCGGCAAGAGCGTGCTGTTCCGCGCGCTGGCCGGTATCTGGCCTTATGGCAGCGGCACGGTGGCAATGCCGCGCGCGGCGCGCATGCTGTTCCTGCCGCAGCGCAGCTACCTGCCGATCGGCTCGCTGGCCGACGCGCTGGCCTATCCGGACGCCGGCACCGTGCACAGCCGGGAATCGCTGCAGGCAGTGCTGGTCCAGGCCAGGCTGGGCGCGCTGACCGGGCAGCTCGACGTATTCGACAACTGGTCGCTGCGGCTGTCGCCGGGCGAGCAGCAGCGGCTGGCCTTTGCGCGCGCGCTGCTGCAAAGGCCGGATTACCTGTTCCTCGACGAAGCCACCAGCGCGCTCGACGAGGAAACCGAGGAAGCGATGTACCGCCTGATGGTGGAGTCGCTGCCCGGCGCGGCCATCGTCAGCATCGCCCACCGCAGCACGGTGGCGGCATTCCATGGCCGCCGGCTGCGCTATGTGGCCGCGGACGGGGCGCACTGGGAAGCGGACCAGAGCCGGCAAAGTGGGCAAGGCGAGGCGGCTGCGGTAAGCTATCGGGTCGTACACGAAGCGTGAGGGCGGTGCGGCCGCAATCTGCGGCCCGCTTGCAGCCGCGCGCCACACATCATGGCAGGCCTCGAAAAAGATACTCCCCATCCCACCGCCCTTACCGTGCACACCCAGTCGCGCGTGCTGGAGGTGGGCTTCGACAACGGCGCCGCCTTCCGGCTGCCCTTCGAATACCTGCGCGTCAACTCCCCCTCGGCCGAAGTGCAGGGCCACGGTCCCGGGCAGGAAGTCCTGCAGACCGGCAAGCGCGACGTGACCATCGTCGCCGTCGAGCCGGTGGGCAACTATGCCGTCCTGATCCGTTTTTCCGACGGGCACGATACCGGCATCTTTTCCTGGGAACTGCTTTACCGCCTCGGCGCGGAGCACGACGCGACCTGGCAGGCCTACCTGAAGCGACTGGAAGCAGCCGGGGTCGACCGCGACGCCCCGATGCCCGCCGCCGGCGGCCACGCCTGCGGCAACCATTGAGCTTGAGCGCCGCGCGCGCGATTACTGATTTACGGAGCAAGTCATGAGCGAAACCCACTTCGGGTTCGAAAAGGTCAATGAAGATGAGAAGGCCGGCAAGGTGGCCGGCGTTTTCCATTCGGTGGCCAGCAAGTACGACGTCATGAACGACCTGATGTCGGGCGGCATGCACCGGCTGTGGAAGATGTTCACGATCGCCCAGGCCGGCGTGCGGCCGGGCTTCAAGGTGCTCGACATCGCCGGCGGCACCGGCGACCTGTCCAAGACCTTTGCCCGCCAGGCGGGTCCGACCGGCGAGGTCTGGCTGAYCGACATCAACGAATCGATGCTGCGCGTGGGGCGCGACCGCCTGCTGAACAAGGGCATCGTCACCCCGGTCTGCCTGTGTGACGCCGAGCGCATTCCGTTCCCGGACAACCACTTCGACCTCGTCACCGTGGCATTCGGCCTGCGCAACATGACCCACAAGGATGCCGCGCTTGCCGAGATGCGCCGCGTGGTCAAGCCGGGCGGCAAGGTGATGGTGCTGGAGTTTTCCAAGGTCTGGAAGCCGCTGGAAAAGGCCTACGACATCTATTCTTTCAAGGTACTGCCATGGCTTGGCGAGCGCGTGGCCCAGGATTCCCACAGCTATCGTTATCTGGCGGAATCCATCAGAATGCATCCAGACCAGGTTTCACTTGTACGCCTGATGGAACATGCGGGCCTGGAGAATGTCGAATACTTCAATCTGACCGCGGGCGTCGTGGCGCTTCACGTCGGACGAAAGTACTAGACAATAAAGGCTCAGCAAAAATTGAGCGAACTTAACAGGGGAAGCACTGATATGTCGCTATTTCGTGGAAAATTCATGGCATGTGTGCTGATCGGCACACTGGCCCTCGGCCTGGCACTCGATGCCAACGCCAAACGCCTGGGCGGGTCGCGCAGCATTGGCAAGCAATCGTCCGGCGTGACGCAGCGCCAGCAGACCCCGCCGCAACAGCAGCCGTCGCAGCCGCCTGCGCAGCAACCGGCCCAGCAGGCCGCACCGGCTGGCGCCGCCGCGGGCGCAGCCGCAGCGGCCGCGCCCAAGCGCAACTGGGGTGGCATGCTGGGCGGCATCGCCGCCGGCCTGGGTATCGGCTGGCTGCTGTCGCACTTCGGCCTGGGCGGGGCGGCGATGAGCTTCCTGTCCAACCTGATCCTGATCGCCCTGGTGGTCTTCGTGGCGATGTGGCTGATCCGCAAGTTCCGTGGCGGCGCAAGCCGTCCGCAGCAGCCGGCCTACGCCGGCGCCGGTGGCGGCAATGGCCTCGGCAGCGAACCGACGCTGCGCCAGCAGGCGCCGGCGGCTGCGTCGAATCCCGTGATGGCGTCGCCTGCTGCGTCGCAATCGCCGGTCGCGCCGGTCATGGCAGGCGCGGCGGGCGCCGTGGCGGCAGCCCAGCCCTGGGGCGTGCCGGCCGATTTCGATACCGAGGCCTTCCTGCGCAATGCCAAGGTCTACTACGTGCGTCTGCAGACCGCGTGGGATGCCGGCAACCTCGAGGACATCCGCGAGTTCACCACGCCCGAGATGTTCGCCGAGATCAAGATGGACCTGTCCGAGCGCGGCGCCGAGGTCAACAAGACCGACGTCGTCACGCTGGAAGCCGAGCTGCTGGGCATCGAAGACAGCCCGGCGCAGCATCTGGCGAGCGTGCGCTTCTCCGGCATGATCCGTGAAAAGGCGGGCGATCCGGCGCAGCCGTTTGCCGAAGTCTGGAACCTGGCCAAGCCCGTCAGCGGTAGCGGCGGCTGGGTGCTGGCGGGGATCCAGCAGGTTTCCTGACCGCGTCAGTCCTTCTTGTCCGGCCGGCYGCTGCGCGGCCGGCAGGTGGCTTAGAATGGAGGCCCACGTGAAAACGTGGGCTTTTTTTGTTCGGCGATGCGGTGCGGGTGCAAGGAGGCGCGTCTTCTCCAGTGGCGGCCGCGCGGCCGCGCAGGCACCGGCCCGCCGGCCAAGCCGATTCCAACCCGTCAGCACTGAAAACTGAAAGGCCCCGCCCCCAGCCCACCCCGTTCCTATGCCCACCCTTCCCACCCCCCTGACCGCGCCCCCCATCACTGCCCTGAATCATCTGCTGGAGCAGGAGCCCTGGGCGGTTTCGCTGCTCCAGCCTTTCGCCGGCCGCGTGATCCGCTTCGATGCGGCCGCGTTTACGCTGGCTCTGCGCATTACCGGGCAGGGACTGACGGAGCTGGCGCCGGCGGTGGWAGAGCCGGCGGTGACGCTGACCGTGCCGCTGCAGCAATGGCCGCTGGTGGCGTCCGACGTGGCCAGCGGCGGGCAGGCGGCGGCGATGAAGCATGTGCGCATCGAAGGCGACGCCGAACTGGCCAATACGGTGTCGATGCTGGCGCGCAACCTGCGCTGGGACGCCGCCGAGGACTTGTCGCGCGCGCTGCGGGGCATCCTGGGCGGACCGCTCAGCGACAGCGTGGCGCAGCGGGTGGTGCAGGGCGCGCAGGAGGTCCATGCGCAGGCCACGCGGCTAGGCCGCACGCTGGTCGAGAACGTGACCGAATACCTGCTCGACGAGCAGCCCACGCTGGTGCGCCATGCCGCGCTCGACGAGCTCGGCACCGGGGTGCGCGCGCTCGGCGACGATCTCGCGCGGCTGGAGAAGCGGCTGGAGAAGCTCGAGCAGGGCGCCCGCATGCAAGGCGGCGCGGCGGGCGGGGCGGGCAGCCTGCCGTCAGCCCACCGCTGAACCCGCCAGCGCCTTGCCGATGCCACGCACGTCGCCTGTATTGCCTGCCCCGGCCAATCCGTACCGCCCAAATACTGAAGAACCTGCATGACCCGCTTCCTGCGCCTTTGCAAGATTGTTTTCGTCGTCCTCTACTACGGGCTGGACGAACTCGTGCTGTCCGGTTTCAAAAGCCGCCGCATCCGCTTCCTGGTGCGGGTCATCACCATCGGGCGCAAGCTCGACATGCCGCGCGGCGAACGCCTGCGGCTGGCGCTGACGCGCCTCGGGCCGATCTTCGTCAAGTTCGGCCAGGTGCTCTCTACCCGGCGCGACCTGATGCCGGCCGATATCGCCGATGAACTGGCCAAGCTGCAGGACCAGGTGCCGCCGTTCGATCCGGTGGTGGCGGTCAAGATCATCGAGCGTTCGCTCGGCCGGCCGCTGGCCACGCTGTTCGAGAGCTTCGACCACCAGCCGGTGGCCAGCGCGTCGATCGCGCAGGTGCACTTCGCCACGCTCAAGGGCGGCTCCAGCCACGGCCGCGAGGTGGCGGTAAAGGTGCTGCGCCCTGGCATGCTGCCCGTGATCGACAGCGACCTGGCGCTGATGCGCGACCTCGCCACCTGGCTGGAGCGCTTCTGGGCCGACGGCAAGCGCCTCAAGCCGCGCGAGGTGGTGGCCGAGTTCGACAAATACCTGCACGACGAACTCGACCTGATGATCGAGGCCGCCAATTGCAGCCAGCTGCGCCGCAATTTCAGCGATACCCAGCTGCTGCTGGTGCCCGAGGTGTTCTGGGATTTCTGCAGCAGGGAAGTCTTCGTGATGGAGCGCATGCACGGCATCCCGATCTCGCGCAACGAAGCGCTCAAGGCGGCCGGCGTCGACATGCACAAGCTGGCCGAAGAGGGCGTGGAGATCTTCTTCACCCAGGTCTTCCGCGACGGCTTCTTCCATGCGGACATGCACCCGGGCAATATCCTCGTATCGGTGGCACCGGAGACGCTCGGCCGCTATATCGCGCTCGACTTCGGCATCGTCGGCGCGCTCTCGGAGTTCGACAAGAACTACCTGGCGCAGAACTTCATCGCCTTTTTCCGCCGCGACTACCATCGGGTGGCGCTGTTGCACGTCGAATCCGGCTGGGTGCCGCCCGACACGCGGGTGGAGGAACTCGAAAGCGCGGTGCGCGCCTGCTGCGAGCCCTATTTCGACAAGCCGCTCAAGGAGATCTCGCTGGGCATGGTGCTGATGCGCCTGTTCCAGACCTCGCGCCGCTTCAACGTCGAGATCCAGCCCCAGCTGGTGCTGTTGCAGAAGACCCTGCTGAATATCGAAGGGCTGGGCCGCCAGCTCGATCCCGACCTGGACCTGTGGAAGACCGCCAAGCCCTTCCTTGAGAAATGGATGCACGAGCAGGTGGGCTGGAAGGGCGCCTGGGAACGCATCCAGGTGGAAGCGCCGCAATGGGCCAAGATGCTGCCGGACTTCCCGCGCCTGGCGCACCAGTTCCTGGAGCGCCGCGCGCTGGTGGACAACAATAACCAGGAAAAGCTGCTGGGCGCGCTGATCTCCGAGCAGCGTCGCACCAACCGCCTGATCGTCACCGCCTTGCTGCTGGCCGGCGGCTTCCTCGCCGGCATCGTGCTGACCGAGATGCTGTCGCTGGGCGGCTACCTGTAGCGCCGGCAAGGCAACAAGGCGGCAGGGCTTGACCCGGACCGGCAAGGGCGCGGGCGCGCCCGGACCGGCCTGCCTGCCGATCTGGCGCAGGCGCTTGTCAGGCAGGCGCTCGTAAGCGCCCGCTCACCTCGTCAGCCGCGTACGCGGCCATTGTGCTTGTCGCGATAGATCGCCCGGCTGTCATGGTTCTCGGCGCGCTGGATGCCGCGCTGTTCACCTGCCCCGACGTGACCGTTGGCACCGGCGCGCGCCTCGCGGCGGTCCACCCGGGCCTGGCCACGCTCGAGCTTGCCGGCCTCGCGGTTGGTCAGCGAGCCATTGCCCACGCCGTTCTCGATGCGCTGCTCCTGGTTGATATTGCGCTGCACGTCAGCCTGCATGCGTTGCGACGAGGCGCTGGCCGGATTGCCGGTGACGCCGTTGTGGGTGTCGCGGGAGATATCGCGGCTGACGTTGTTTTCGGCGCGCTGGATGGCCGCCTGTTCGCGCGGCGAGACCGAGCCGTTGGCGAGCGCGTGCGATTCCATGCGGTCGACCCGGGCGGTCTGCTTTTGCAGGCTGGCCGCCTCGCGCGTGTTCAGGCTGCCGGACTGCAGGCCGTTCTCGATGCGCTGTTCCTGGTTCACGTTGCGCTGCACGTCCTGCGAGACCGCGGCGGTCTGCGCGCCGGCCAGTCCTGCGCCGAGCAAGCCGGCGGCGAGCAGCAGGGTCTTGAGCATCTGGGTCTGACGGTTGCGGTTGGCCATGGTGTTCTCCTTTTCCTCTTGAGGTCGTGGGCGGCAGCGCGGCGCGCCGGCGGGGTGCCGGCGGGCGGCTCGGTGGCGCTGCCTTGCCTGCTTTAATGCGCAAGGCACGGGTGACGCTGACGGCAGCTTTGTAAGCTGTGTAACCGGGCGTAAGCCGCATGGCCGGCGACGCCCGTGGCGCGGCGGTCGGGTGCCCCGGCCACCTGTGGCGCCTGCGCAGCATCGGCACGGCAATTTCCGCGCGGCCGGGAATTTTCTTCGCTCGCAGCTGTCTGCGTGGCTATAATCCGCGTTTTGATTCGGCTACGACCGCAGGCTTAGATCAGCCACCCATGCGGCCCCGACCGATGAATTGGACCCGGGACGGGGCAGAGGGGCAGACCAGCGCATCCCGCCCGCCCGGCAACCGGTTTCTCGCCGCAAGGGCATATCTGGGATAGGGCAGCAGCATGCTGATCTGGTTCGTCGTCATCTACTGGGTAATCTCCGTCGGCATTGGCCTGTGGGCCGCGCTGCGCGTGCGCAACACCGCGGACTTCGCGGTCGCCGGCCGCAGCCTGCCGTTCTACGTCGTCACCGCCACCGTGTTCGCCACGTGGTTCGGCTCGGAGACGGTGCTGGGCATCCCCGCGGTCTTCCTCAAGGAGGGCCTGTCCGGGGTGGTGTCCGATCCCTTCGGTTCCTCGCTGTGCCTGATCCTGGTCGGGCTGTTCTTCGCGCGTCCGCTGTACCGCATGAACCTGCTGACCATCGGCGACTACTATCACAACCGCTATGGGCGGCTGGCCGAGGTGCTGACCACGGTGTGCATCGTGATGTCCTACCTGGGCTGGGTCGCCGCGCAGATCAAGGCCCTCGGGCTGGTGTTCTTCACCGTTTCGGACGGCGCTCTGTCGCAGGACGCCGGCATGATGATCGGGGCCGCCAGCGTGCTGGTCTACACCCTGTTCGGCGGCATGTGGGCGGTGGCGGTGACCGACTTCATCCAGATGATCATCATCGTGATCGGCATGCTGTATATCGGCTTTGAGGTCAGCGGCCAGGCCGGCGGCGTGGTGGCGGTGGTGTCGCACGCGGCGGCGGCGGGCAAGTTCGAGTTCCTGCCCTCGCTGGACCTGGTGCAGATCATCGGCTTCGCGGCTGCGCTGTTCACSATGATGCTGGGCTCGATYCCSCAGCAGGACGTGTTCCAGCGCGTCACCTCGTCRCGCACSGAGMAGATYGCCGGSCGCGCCTCGGTGCTSGGCGGCGTGCTGTAYTTCTKYTTCGCYTTCATCCCGATGTTCCTGGCGTATTCAGCCACCATGATCGATCCCGAGATGGTGCAGAAGTACATCAACACGGACTCGCAGCTGATCCTGCCCAAGCTGATCCTCACCCATGCGCCGATGTTTGCCCAGGTCATGTTCTTCGGCGCGCTGCTGTCGGCCATCAAGAGCTGCGCCTCGGCCACCCTGCTGGCGCCGTCCGTGACCTTCGCCGAGAACATCCTGCGGCCGTACTTCCGCCACCTCGACGACCGCCGCTTCCTGCGCGTGATGCAGGCCGTGGTGCTGTCGTTCGCCGTGCTGGTGACCCTGTTCGCGCTGAACTCGCACCTGTCGATCTTCCATATGGTGGAAAACGCCTACAAGGTCACATTGGTATCGTCCTTCGTGCCGCTCGCGTTCGGCATGTTCTGGAAGCCGGCCACGCGCCAGGGCGGCCTGGCCGCCATCCTGCTGGGGCTGGCGTCGTGGCTGTGCTGCGAGATCGCCTTTGCCGACGCGGCGGTGCCGCCGCAGATGGTCGGCCTGATGTTCTCGCTCGGCGGCATGGTGTTCGGATCGTTGCTGCCGCAGTGGATCGGCGACCATCCGCGGGTCAAGGAAGTGCACCTCGCCTGAGCGAAGCCGGCCCGGGATGCGCCAGGCGTGCGTTCTGAGGCATTTTCTGCCCCTTTTCCTGCGGCCCGGCATACGCAGAACGGTTTATAATTCAAGGCTTTGCACCGCCATGTGACGCACGGGAACGGCAATCTCCCGGCCAGCGCGGCGGCGCGGTTCCATCCAATTTCCGTTCCAGAATCCTCGCGGAGAGCCACTATGCCGATCTATGCCTACCGTTGCGACGCCTGCGGCCACGGGCGCGATGTGCTGCAGAAAATGAGCGATGCCCCGCTCACCGACTGCACATCCTGCGGCGCGGCGGGCACCTTCAAGAAACAACTGACCGCGGCCGGCTTCCAGCTCAAGGGCTCGGGCTGGTATGTCACCGACTTCCGCGGTGGCGGCAACAGTGCCGCCGCCGCGCCGGCCACGGCCCCCGCCAGCGGTGGCGACAGCGCCGGCGCGGCGCCCGCATCGGGCGGCGACACGGCGGCGGCGGGCACCAGCGCCGCCTCCACCACCACCGCATCGACAAGCACGGCCGGCGGTTGCGGCAGCGCTTGCGCCCATTGAAAGCAGAACGCACCGTGCCGGCGAAGAAAACCTCCGCCCTCAAGACCTGGTTCCTGACCGGGCTTCTGGTGCTCGTGCCGCTGGGCATCACGCTATGGGTGCTCAGCCTGGTCATYGGCACCATGGACCAGAGCCTGGCGCTGCTGCCCGAAGCCTGGCGGCCGGACCGCCTGATGTTCGGCAAGCGCGTGACGGGGCTGGGCGCGATCCTGACCCTGCTGTGCATCCTGGTCGTCGGGATGCTGGCCCACAACTTCATCGGCCAGCGGCTGGTGCGCTGGTGGGAAGCGCTGCTCGGCCACATCCCGGTGGTCGGCCCGATCTACACCAGCGTCAAGCAGGTTTCCGACACGCTGCTGTCCTCCTCCGGCAACGCCTTCCGCAAGGCGCTGCTGGTGCAGTATCCGCGCGAAGGCTCGTGGACCATCGCCTTCCTGACCGGGCGTCCCGGCGGCGACGTGCAGAATCATCTCCAGGGCGAGTACGTCAGCGTCTACGTGCCGACCACGCCCAATCCGACCTCGGGCTTCTTCCTGATGATGCCCAAGGCCGATACCATCGAACTCGACATGACCGTCGACGCCGCGTTGAAGTACATCGTCTCGATGGGCGTGGTGGCGCCGTCCGAGCTGCCGCGCAAGAGCGGCACGGTGCGCACCGACGAGGCGCAGGCCGAAGCCCTCGCCGAATCCGCCGACACAACGCCTTCAAATTGATCGCCGGCCGCACCAGCGGCCGCGTTATTCCGGGAATTCTCTTATGTCCTCCATGCGTACTCACTATTGCGGTCTCGTGACCGAACAACTGACGGGCCAGGAAGTGGCCCTGACCGGCTGGGTGCAGCGCCGCCGCGACCATGGCGGCGTGATCTTCATCGACCTGCGCGACCGCGAAGGCCTGGTGCAGGTGGTGTGCGATCCCGACCGTCCCGAGATGTTCAAGGCGGCCGAAGAGATCCGCAACGAGTTCTGCATCCGCGTCACCGGCAAGGTGCGTGCGCGTCCGGCGGGCACCGAGAACGCCAACCTGACCTCGGGCAAGATCGAAGTGCTGTGCCACGAGCTGACCGTGCTGAACCCGTCGGTCACGCCTCCGTTCCAGCTCGACGACGACAACCTGTCCGAGACCACCCGCCTCACGCACCGCGTGCTGGACCTGCGCCGCCCGCAGATGCAGTACAACCTGCGCCTGCGCTACAAGGTGGCCATGGAGGTGCGCAAGTTCCTGGACGCACAGGGCTTCATCGACATCGAGACCCCGATGCTCGGCAAGAGCACGCCGGAAGGCGCGCGCGACTACCTGGTGCCGTCGCGTACCAACCCCGGCCATTTCTTCGCGCTGCCGCAGTCGCCGCAGATCTTCAAGCAGATGCTGATGGTGTCGGGCTTCGACCGCTACTACCAGATCACCAAGTGCTTCCGCGACGAAGACCTGCGCGCCGACCGCCAGCCCGAGTTCACGCAGATCGACTGCGAGACCTCGTTCCTGACCGAGCAGGAGATCCGCGACCTGTTCGAGGACATGATGCGCACGGTGTTCAAGAACGCCATCGACGTGGACCTGGACGCCAAGTTCCCGGTGATGGAGTTCCGCGAAGCCATGGCCCGCTTCGGCTCGGACAAGCCTGACCTGCGCGTCAAGCTCGAATTCACCGAACTGACCGACGTGATGAAGGACGTCGACTTCAAGGTGTTCTCGGGCCCGGCCAACAGCGACAACGGCCGCGTGGTCGGCCTGCGCGTGCCGGGCGGCAGCGCCATCTCGCGCGGCGAGATCGATGCCTACACCCAGTTCGTCGGCATCTACGGCGCCAAGGGCCTGGCCTGGATCAAGGTCAATGAAGTGGCCAAGGGCCGCGACGGCCTGCAATCGCCGATCGTCAAGAACCTGCACGACGCCGCCATCGCCGAGATCCTCAAGCGCACCGGCGCCCAGGACGGCGACATCATCTTCTTCGGCGCCGACAAGGCCAAGGTGGTCAACGATGCCATCGGCGGCCTGCGCCTGAAGATCGGCCATTCGGAGTTCGGCAAGACCACCGGCCTGTTCGAAGACGTGTGGAAGCCGCTGTGGGTGATCGACTTCCCGATGTTCGAGTACGACGAGGAAGACGCGCGCTGGGTTGCCATGCACCACCCGTTCACCAGCCCGAAGGACGAGCACCTGCAGTACCTGGAGACCGATCCGGGCAAGTGCATCGCCAAGGCCTACGACATGGTCCTGAACGGCTGGGAAATGGGCGGCGGCTCGGTGCGGATCTTCCGCGAGGACGTGCAGAGCAAGGTGTTCCGCGCGCTCAATATCGGCGAGGAAGAAGCCCGTGCCAAGTTCGGCTACCTGCTGGACGCGCTGCAATACGGCGCGCCCCCGCACGGCGGCCTGGCCTTCGGCCTGGACCGCATCGTCACGATGATGGCCGGTGCCGATTCGATCCGCGACGTGATCGCCTTCCCCAAGACCCAGCGCGCGCAAGATCTGCTGACGCAGGCGCCGAGCTCGGTCGATGAGAAGCAACTGCGCGAACTGCATATCCGCCTGCGCGCGGCCGAGCCGAAGACCGCCTGAGTTCCTGGCGCTTGCGCCTGAATGGAAGGGCCTTGTGTGGCGCCAACGCTGGTTGGCGCCGCCAGGGCCCTTTTTGATTTCCGTGCGTCTGTGCCGTGTCCGGCATGCGGGCTGGTTTCCAATTGTTACATCGCGGAACGAAGCCCCCCGGCCCAAGTCTTCTTCCTTTATGGCGCCAAGCCGCAAGCCCATTTCGAAGGCACGCCGGCCGCGCGGGAGGAATCTGTCGTGTCCCTGGATGTAGAACCGATCCGCCAGTTTTTGCTGGCCCATGCCGAAACCATCGTGACCTGGCTGGTGGCCGGGCTGGCGATGATGTTGCTGGCGCGTTTCGAGTTGCGGCGCGCGGTGCGCCGTTCGGCGATCGCCATGTCGGAGTCGGTTGCCACCACGGTGGCCGCCTGCGTGCCCGATATCGCGCATGCCGCGCAGAGCGGCGGTGCCGCCGCCGCCGTGCCGATGCTAGAGCCGGTCGAGATGCAGCGCGCCGACGCGCTGCGCCGGGTTGCGCTCGACACCGTCGGCACCGTGATGGCACGCGGGCGCTGGCTGGAGGACCTGGGCAACCTGCGCGTGGCCGAGGAGGCGCTGTTGCAGGGCAGCCGCGCCGGCGGCGCCGACCCGCTGCTGGTGGTGGCGCCACAGCAGGTGGTGCAGGCTTACCTGGCGGCACAGCGCAGCTTCGACGAGTACGCTGCGCAATTGCGTGACGAGCGCCGCGAGGCGATGCGCCTGCAAGACGGGCTGCAGGCGCTGGCGGCGGAGGCCGCGCATGTCGAGCAGGAGACCGCGAGCATCGTGATGCGTTTCGAGCAGGCCAACGCGCAGGCGGCACATGGCGTGGAACCCGGCGACTACCAGCGTTTCCTGATCCAGAAGTACAACGCGCTGGGCGTGCGCGAGAAGGAGATCGCGCAGGAGCGCGCGCAGCTTCAGACACAGGCCCAGCTGGCCGCCGACCGCCTGGCGGCGCATGCCAGCGCCGCTTCGCGCGACTACACGCAGGCGCTCACGCCGCTCATGCAGYAGCTGCGCGCGGCGTGGGGCCACGGCGATTCGCCTGGCGTGTTCGAGACCTGGCTGCGCGAGGCGCCGGCTCCGTCGAACGCACACGCTGCCTGAGTGCCGGCGGGCGCCCGCAAAAGTCGCCCGCAAAGATCGCCCGCAGGGCCGCTCGCGGCCCATCCCATGCCTGCCGGTTCCACCATGCGCGAAATCGCGGAGCCGCGGCGTTTTCCCGTCGCGGCTCCGCCCATCTGGGGTAAGCTTGGGAACGTTGTCCGCCTCCATCCCATGTCCTACAAGATTCCCCGATCCGTGCTGGTCGTGATACATACGCCAGACCTGCAAGTGCTGTTGCTGGAGCGTGCCGACCGGCCGGGATACTGGCAATCGGTCACCGGGAGCCTGGATGCGCCCGACGAGCCGCTGGCCGTGACGGCCGCGCGCGAGGTGGCCGAGGAGACCGGGCTTATCGCCGCCGAGCACCGGCTCGAAGACTGGCAGCACACCCTCGACTACGAGATCTACCCGCAGTGGCGCCACCGCTACGCGCCGGGCGTGACGTGCAATACCGAGCACTGGTTCGGCCTGCGCGTGGCGCGGCCGGTGCCGGTGACGCTGGCGCCGCGCGAGCACCTGCAATGGCAATGGCTGCCGTGGCGTGAAGCGGCGGCACGCTGTTTCTCGAGCAGCAATGCGCAGGCCGTGCTGCAACTGGACTGGCGAGTGCAGGGACGGCGCGCTCCCTGCGGAGCCGCTTCATGAGACTGCGCGTCGTCACCTACAACATCCACAAGGGTGTGACCGGCATCGCGCGCAAGCCGCGGATCCAGAACGTGCGCCTGGGCTTGCAGACGGTCGATGCCGACATCGTCTTCCTGCAGGAAGTGCAGGACCGCAACGATCGCCTGGTGGCCGCCGCGCTGTTCGATCCCGACTACACCCAGCTCAACTACCTGGCCACCGACGCCTATCCGCATTCGGTGTACGGGCGCAACGCGGTGTACGACCACGGCCACCATGGCAACGCCATCCTGTCGCGGCATCCGATCCTGATGTCGGAAAACCTCGACATCTCCGATCACCGCTTCGAGCAGCGCGGCCTGCTGCACGCGGTGGCGGACATGAACGGCACCGAAGCCCACCTGATCTGCGTGCATTTCGGGCTGTTCGCGCGCAGCCGCGCGCGCCAGGCCGAAGCCCTGGTCAAGCGCGTGTGCGATGTGGTGCCGGCCGAGGCGCCACTGCTGATCGCCGGCGATTTCAATGACTGGAACCACCGGCTCGACGACCTGATCTGCTCGACCCTGGGCACCACGGAAGTCTCGCATGCCGGCGGCTCGCGCCTGCACACCTTTCCCAGCCACATGCCGTGGTGGCAGCTCGACCGCATCTATGTGCGCGGCTTCGAGATCGAGAGCGCCAGCGCGCTGACCGGACGCGACTGGGCGCAACGTTCGGACCATGTGCCGCTGATGGCGGAGCTGGCCCGCATCGCGGTGCCGGAGCGGCCACTGAAGGCCAAGGTCCGCTCCTGAAGCCGGGGGGGCATCCTTCCACCCCCGGTGCGCGCCGGCGCGTCGCGTCTTCGGCAGCTTGCCGCACCTTTCTCCGCACCATCCTCCGCACCATCCTCCGCACCTTCCGCGCCTTGCCTTTCCTCAGATCCCCATTTTCTCGAGCATCCCCTCGACGAAGCGTACCCGCTTGGGCAGCGGGCGCGGGTCGCGCGGATAGAGCAGGTGCACCGGGCGCGGCGGCGGCAGGGCGTCTTCCAGCAACGGCACCAGCAGGCCCGCGGCCAGGTCGGCGGCCAGCAGCACTTCGGGCTGCATCACGATGCCGCAGCCGGCCAGCGCGGCGCGGCGCAATACTTGCCCGTTGTTGCTGCCGAGCGGGGCGCCATCCGCCGCCGCGCCGCCGTCCGGCAGTTCTGGCCAGCCCATGCCATGGCGCCACAACAGATGGTTCAGGCAACGGTGGCCGGCCAGTTCGGCCGGCGTGCGCGGCACGCCGGCATGCGCCAGGTAGGCCGGTGCCGCGCAGATGCACATGCGGTAGGGCCGCAGCGGGCGCGCCACCAGTTGATCCGAACCGGCGAGGGTGCCGATGCGGACCAGGGCGTCGAAGCCATCTGCGATCAGGTCCGCGTAGGCGTCATCGAGCACCAGTTCTACCTTGACCTCGGGGTGACGCAGCAAGAACGCCGCCACCGCCTCGGCCACCGCGGTCTCGCCCAGCGTCACGGGCGCGCCGACGCGCAGCAGGCCGCGCGGCTCGCTGTGCAGGCGCTCGGCCACGGTGTCGGCGGCACGCACCTGCGCCAGGATGCGCCGGCATTCGTCCAGGTAGAGGCGGCCGGCTTCGGTCAGGCGCTGGCGGCGCGTGCTGCGCTGGAGCAGGCGCACGCCGAGGCGCTGTTCGAGTTGCCCGACATGCTTGCCTACCATCACCGCCGACAGGCCCAGTGCCGCGGCGCAGGCCGTGAAGCTGCCGGCCTCCGCGGCGGCGGCGAAGATCTCCATGCTGCGCAGCTTGTCCATCGATTCCGAATCCATGGTTAGGAATGCTCGAAATCCTAGCCCATTTATCGTGTTCCCGCCGCGTATCAGAATGAATTCCATTGGCGGAAGGAAGGAATTGGCGCCTCGGCCGATTCCGCCGCTTCGGCCATTTCGGCCATTTCGGCCGCATCCCTCCCCATCATCCTGAAGGAACAACAATGAAGAAGATCGTCGTGATCGGTGCGAGCGGCACCCTGGGCAAGGCGGTGGTGGCGAATCTCTCGGCCCGCCATGAAGTGGTCGAGGTCGGCAAGACCAGCGGGGCGCTGCAGGTGGACATCACGGTGCCGGAGTCGGTGCAGGCGCTGTTCGAGCGGCTCGGCAAGGTCGACGGCATCGTCTGCGCCACGGGGCAGGTGTTCTTCGGCCCGGTGCCGCAGATGCGTGCCGAGGATTTCGCCATCGGCCTGAACGACAAGTTGCTGGGCCAGGTGCGGCTGGCGCTGGTCGGCCAGCACTACCTGAACGACGGCGGCTCGATCACGCTGACCAGCGGCATCCTCAGCGACCAGCCCATCCACGCCGGCGCAAATGCCTCCAGCGTCAACGCCGCGCTGGACGGCTTCGTGCGCGCCGCCGCGGTGGAACTGGGCCGGGGCCTGCGCATCAATGTGGTCAGCCCGACCGTGGTGCAGGAATCGTGGGGCGCGTACGGCCCGTTCTTCCCGGGCTTCGAGGCGGTGCCGGCGGCGCGCGTGGCGCTGGCCTACCAGCGCAGCGTGGAAGGCCCGGGCAACGGCGAGATCTACCGGGTCTGGTAAGCAGGCAATTCCGGCAATGCCGGCAGGGAGGGTCGTCGCGGCCGCCTAGCCGGTGTGCGCGCGCACCAGTGCGACGATGGCGTCCACGTCGGCCAGGTCGAGCACCGGCAGCGTGGTCATCGCCGCCACCTTCCCGGGCTGGTCGCTGGCCACGGCGACCACGCCGGGCACCTCAGGCCACAGCGGTGGCAAGCCCAGCGCGGGGCGGAACACTTCCAGCTTGGGAAAATCGCTGCGCTTGTAGCCTTCGACCAGCACCAGGTCGGTGTCGGCAGGCAGCACGCCGAGCGCTTCGGCCAGCTCGGGCGAGGGCTCCGACTCCGCATAGTTGCGCATCAGCGTCAGGTGGCGCGCGCCGACCAGGACCACGTTGGCGCAGCCCCCCTGGCGCATGCGCCAGGAATCCTTGCCCGGCGTATCGGGATCGAAGCCGTGGTGAGTGTGCTTGATCCCGGCCACGCGCAGGCCTGCGGCGACGAAGCGCGGGATCAACTGGTCCAGCAGCGTGGTCTTGCCGCTGCCCGACGAGCCGGAGATGCCGAAAACCTTCACGATAGGGTGGAAGACGGGATAAAGCGCTGAAGATAGCAGAGAACGGCGCGGGCGGCGCGGCCGGGCTCGCAGTGTTGCGCGTGTTGCCCCGCGCTCGCACATGACTTCGGCGTGGCTGATAATGTGCCTCATGTCTTCGATACCGCTCACCCGCCTGCCATACGCGCCGCCAGCCGCCGCCTTGCGAGACGATGCCGATGCGCCGGCGTCGCCGCGCGCGCCGCGCCGCGCCGGGCCGCTGCGCTCCGAGTGGCGCCGCGGCAAGCCGCTTGGCGGCAACGCCGTGCGGCTGCTGCACTGCGGCCGGGATTTTTTCCCGGCGCTGATCGCCGCCCTCGACCGCGCGGTGCTCTCGGTCTCCCTCGAAACGTATATCTACGCCGACGACGACGTCGGCGCGGCCGTGACCGATGCCCTGATCCGCGCCGCCGGCCGCGGCGTGGATGTGCGGCTGGTCGTGGACGGATTCGGCGCGGGCGACATGCCCGCCGCGCTGGCAACGCGCCTGCGCGAAGGCGGCGTGCGGCTCAAGGTGTTCCGTCCGCTGCGCGGCTTCAGCCTGGCTCGCCGCAACCTGCGGCGGCTGCACCGCAAGCTGGCGGTGATCGACCAGCAGGTCGGCTTCGTCGGCGGCATCAATATCATCGACGACCATAACCACGGCCCTTTCGAGAGCGAGGGGCTGGGCCCGCGCTATGATTTCGCGGTGGAGGTGCGCGGTCCGCTGGTGGGCCAGATCGCGCTGACCGCGGAGCGCCTGTGGTGGCAGCTTTCGCTGCGCGGCGAGATGCGCAGCGTGGGCCTGGCGGGCGTGGCGGCTGAATTTCCCCTGATCACCGATTTGCCGCTGCCGCGCCAGGATCTTGCCGGCGGCATGCGCGCCGCGCTGCTGTTGCGCGACAATCTGCGCAACCGCCGTGCCATCGAGCGCCAGTACCTGCAGGCTCTCGGCGGCGCGCGCCGCGAGGTCATCATCGCCAACGCCTATTTCCTGCCCGGCCACAAGATGCGCCGCGCACTGCTGGCCTGTCGCCGGCGCGGCGTGCGCGTGCGCCTGCTGCTGCAGGGGATGGTGGAGTACCGCTTGCAGCACTACGCCACGCATGCGCTCTATGACACCTTGCTCGGCGCCGGCGTGGAAATCCACGAATATGCCGACAGCTTCCTGCACGCAAAGGTGGCGGTCGTCGACGATGCCTGGGCCACGGTGGGGTCGAGCAATATGGACCCGTTCAGCCTGCTGCTTGCGCGCGAGGCCAATGTGGCGGTCTACGATGCCAGCTTCTGCGCCGAGTTGCGCCAGGAGCTGGAGCAGGCCATCGCCACGCGCAGCACCGAGGTCAAGGCCGCCACCCACGCGCGCCGCTCGGCGCTGCACCGCATGGGCAGCTGGGCCGCCTATATGGTGTTGCGCGTAGGCGTGGTGATCGCCGGCGTGACAGGGCGCTACTGAAGCGCTTTTAAGCGTTTGCTGCTTTGCGGCAGGTGCGGCACTCTCGGTCGTGGCATGCCGCTGCGTCGCCGTGTCGCAGCTTGTTGCGGCGCATCGAACGCAGGCGCTGCGTTTAGAAACGCCGGTCTAATTAAATGCTTGCCGCCGAAGGGCGTCGTCACAATAATCTGAACGACCGTTCTTTTTTGCCTTAGACTGCGTGCATTCGCGTCTGCCGGGCGGCGTCATCAGGCAGCCAGGCAGCGAAAAAAAGCATTACGTCAGGGTCATCCGCGGCAGCGATAGGGATCGCGCCGCGAAGAGAATGGAGAAAAAATCATGCGACACCAGTCTGCTCGTCTCGAATCCGCCACTTCCGCGTCCCCCGCGCCCATGCGCAAGGGGGAGATGACGCGCGTGGCGATTCTGGATGCCGCGCTGGAATTGTCGTCCCGCGACGGGCTCGAAGGCTTGACCATCGGCCTGTTGGCGGAACGCATGCAGATGAGCAAGAGCGGCGTGTTCGCGCATTTTGGTTCGCGCGAGGACCTGCAGGTGGAAGTGGTGCGCGAGTATCACCGGCGTTTCGAGCAGGAGGTGTTCTATCCCTCGCTGCACGAACCGCGCGGGCTGCCCCGGCTGCAATCCATGGTGCGGCGCTGGATGGAAAAACGTATCCAGGAAGTCACCACGGGCTGCATCTATATCAGCGGGGCGGTGGAGTACGACGACCGCGCGGAAAGCCCGGTGCGTGACGAGCTCGTCAAGAGCGTCACCATCTGGCGCGCCGCGCTCACGCGCGCCATCGACCAGGCCAGGGAAGAGGGGCACCTGCGCGCGGACTGCGATCCGCGCCTGATGCTGTTCGAGATGTACAGCCTTGAACTAGGCTTGCATCATGACGCCCGCTTCCTGCGCCTGCCCGCCAGCGCCGAGCTCGCCATGGTCGCGCTCAACAAGTTGATCCAGTCTTACCGTACCTGACGCCGCCGCGGCGTCCCGCGCCAGATCGTGCACGGGCGGCGTAGCGGCATCACCAATACCTCCAAGGAGTCTTTGATGGGCCAGTACACCGCACCGTTGCGCGACATGCAGTTCGTGCTCCATGAATTGCTCGGCGTGGAAGCCGAACTCAAGGCGCTGCCCCAGCACGCCGACATCGACGCGGAAACCATCAACCAGGTGCTCGAGGAAGCTGGCAAGTTCTGCGCCGAGGTGGTCTTCCCGCTCAACCAGAGCGGCGACCGCGAAGGCTGCACCTACGTCGGCGACGGCGTGGTCACCGCGCCGAAGGGCTTCAAGGAAGCCTATCACCAGTACGTGGAAGCCGGCTGGCCCGCGCTGGGATGCGATCCGCAGTACGGCGGCCAGGGCCTGCCCATCCTGGTCAACAACGCGCTGTTCGAGATGCTGAACTCGGCCAACCAGGCGTGGACCATGTATCCCGGCCTGTCGCACGGCGCGTACGAAGCGCTGCACGCGCACGGCACGCCCGAGCTGCAGAAGACCTACCTGCCCAAGCTGGTGTCCGGCGAATGGACCGGCACCATGTGCCTGACCGAGCCGCATTGCGGCACCGACCTCGGCATCCTGCGCAGCAAGGCCGAGCCGCAGGCCGACGGCTCCTACAGCATCACCGGCACCAAGATCTTCATCTCCGCCGGCGAGCACGACCTCTCCGCCAACATCATCCACCTGGTGCTTGCGCGCCTGCCGGACGCCCCGCAGGGCACCAAGGGCATCTCGCTGTTCGTGGTGCCGAAGTTCGTCCCCGACGCCAGCGGCAACCCGGGCGAGCGCAACGGCATCAAGTGCGGCTCGATCGAGCACAAGATGGGCATCCATGGCAACGCCACCTGCGTGATGAACCTGGACGGCGCGCGCGGCTGGATGGTGGGCGAGCCCAACAAGGGCCTCAACGCCATGTTCGTGATGATGAACGCGGCGCGCCTGGGCGTGGGCATGCAAGGCCTGGGCCTGACCGAAGTGGCCTACCAGAACTCGCTGGCCTACGCCAAGGACCGCCTGCAGATGCGCGCGCTGACCGGTCCCAAGGCGCCGGACAAGCCCGCCGATCCGATCATCGTGCACCCCGACGTGCGCCGCATGCTGCTGACGCAGAAGGCCTTCGCCGAAGGCGGCCGCGCCTTCAGCTACTGGACCGCGCTGCAGATCGACCGCGAGCTGTCGCACCCGGACGAAGCCGTGCGCAAGGAGGCCGGTGACCTGGTCGCACTGCTTACGCCGGTGATCAAGGCCTTCCTGACCGACAACGCTTTCACCGCCACCAACGAAGGCATGCAGGTGTTCGGCGGCCACGGCTACATCGCCGAGTGGGGCATGGAGCAGTACGTGCGAGATGCACGCATCAACATGATCTACGAAGGCACCAATACCATCCAGGCGCTGGACCTGCTGGGCCGCAAGATCCTCGGCGACATGGGCGCCAAGATGAAGGCCTTCGGCAAGATCGTGCAGGAATTCGTCGAAGCCGAGGGCACCAACGAAGCCATGCAGGAATTCGTCAACCCGCTGGCCGACCTGGGCGACAAGGTGCAGAAGCTCACCATGGAAATCGGCATGAAGGCGATGGGCAACCCCGACGAAGTCGGCGCTGCCGCGGTGCCTTACCTGCGCGTGGTGGGCCACCTGGTGTTCTCGTACTTCTGGGCCCGCATGGCCAAGATCGCGCTGGAGAAGGAAGCCGCCGGCGACAAGTTCTACACCAGCAAGCTGGCCACCGCACGCTTCTACTTCGCCAAGCTGCTGCCCGAAACGGCCGCCGAGATCCGCAAGGCGCGTGCCGGTTCGGCCACGCTGATGGCGCTGGACGCCGACCTGTTCTGATGTACTGAGGGCGTTTCGGCCGCGATCGGTTTGCCCCGTCTCCCGCTTGCGGGAGACGGGCGGGGGAGAGGGCAGGGGTTTGCGATGCGGCAACGCCCGCGCGCGCCTGCCCTCTCCCCCGGCCCTTGCCCATGAATGGGCGAGGGGAGACTACCCGGCGCGGCCGACGCCTGCTTACTCCCTGCCTCTTCTCAACGCTCACTTCCCTAGGAGCGCGCATGTCCAATTTCATCGTCAAGAAGGTCGCCGTGCTGGGTGCCGGCGTCATGGGAGCGCAGATCGCGGCGCATCTCGTCAATGCCCGCGTGCCGGTGGTGCTGTTCGATCTTCCGGCCAAGGAAGGCCCCAAGAACGGCATTTCGCTCAAGGCCATCGACAACCTCAGGAAGCTCTCGCCCGCGCCGCTCGCCATCAAGGACGAAGCCGCGCTGATCCAGGTTGCCAACTACGAGGACAACCTCGCCCTGCTCAAGGAATGCGACGTGGTGATCGAGGCGATCGCCGAGCGCATGGACTGGAAGCATGACCTGTACAAGAAGGTCGCCCCGCACCTGGCATCGCATGCCATCTTCGCCACCAATACCTCGGGCCTGTCGATCACCGCGCTGTCCGAAGGCTTCGACGCGGACCTGAAGTCGCGCTTCTGCGGCGTGCACTTCTTCAACCCGCCGCGCTACATGCACCTGGTCGAGCTGATCCCGACCGCCACCACGCAGCCCGCCATCCTGGACCGCCTGGAGACCTTCCTCACCTCCACGCTCGGCAAGGGCGTGGTGCGTGCCAGGGACACGCCCAATTTCATCGCCAACCGCGTCGGCATCTTCTCGATCCTGGCCGTGTTCGCCGAGGCCGAGAAGTACGGCATCCCGTTCGACGTGGTGGACGACCTGACCGGCGCCAAGCTGGGCCGCGCCAAGTCCGCCACCTTCCGCACCGCCGACGTGGTGGGCCTGGACACCATGGCCCACGTCATCAAGACCATGCAGGACACCCTGCAGGACGATCCGTTCGCGCCGGTGTACAAGACGCCGGCCGTGCTCAAGGGCCTGGTCGACGCGGGCGCGCTGGGCCAGAAGACCGGCGCCGGCTTCTACAAGAAGGAAGGCAAGGCCATCAAGGTACTGGACCCCAAGACCGGCCAGTACGTCGACTCGGGCAAGAAGGCCGACGAGATCGTGGTGCGCATGCTGAAGAAGGAGCCGGCCGAGCGCATCAGGCTGCTGCGCGAATCCACCAACCCGCAGGCGCAGTTCCTGTGGGCGGTGTTCCGCGACGTGTTCCACTACATCGGCGTCTACCTCGAGCAGATCGCCGGCTCGGCCGCCGACATCGACCTGGCGATCCGCTGGGGCTTCGGCTGGAACTCCGGTCCCTTCGAGGACTGGCAGTCGGCCGGATGGACGCAGGTCGCCGAGTGGGTGAAGGAAGATGTCGACGCGGGCAAGGGCCTGTCCAGCGCCGCGCTGCCGGCATGGGTGTTCTCCGGCCCGGTGGCCGACAACCAGGGCGTGCATGCCGCGCAGGGTTCGTGGTCGCCGGCCGCGCAGGCCTTCGTGCAGCGCAACGCGCTGCCGGTCTATGAGCGCCAGGTGTTCCGCGCCGCGCTCAAGGGATCGGCCGCGGCCGATCCCCGCAAGGCGGGCCGCACCGTGGAAGAGAACGATGCGGTGCGCATCTGGGTCAGCGATGGCCAGGACGACGTGCTGGTGGTCTCGTTCAAGAGCAAGATGAACACCATCGGGCCGGACGTGATCGACGGCCTCACGCGCGCGATCGACCTGGCGGAAGCCGGGTACAAGGGCTTGGTGGTGTGGCAGCCCACCTCGCTGCAGCTCGGCGCGCCGGGCGGCCCGTTCTCCGCGGGCGCCAACCTGGAAGCCGCGATGCCGGCCTTCATGATGGGCGGCGCCAAGGGGATCGAACCCTTCGTCAAGAAATTCCAGGACGGCATGATGCGCGTGAAGTACAGCGCGGTGCCGGTGGTGGCGGCGGCGTCCGGCATCGCGCTGGGCGGCGGCTGCGAGCTGATGCTGCATTCGGCCAGGCGCGTGGCCGCGCTGGAGACCTATGTCGGCCTGGTGGAAGTGGGCGTGGGCCTGGTGCCGGCGGGCGGCGGCCTGAAGGAAGCCGCGCTGGCCGCGGCACGCGCGGCGCAGGCGGCCGGCAGCACCAACTACCTGCAGTTCGTCACCAGCCGCTTCCAGAACGCGGCCATGGCCCGGGTCTCGGCCTCGGCGCTGGAGGCGCGCGCGATGGGCTACCTGCAGCCGTCGGACACCATCGTGTTCAACGTGCATGAGCTGCTGTACGTCGCGCAGAACGAAGTGCGCGCGCTGGCCAGCGCCGGCTACCGCGCGCCGGTGCCGGGCACGCTGGTGCCGGTGGCCGGCCGCTCGGGCATCGCCACCATCAAGGCGTCGCTGGCGAACATGCGCGATGGCGGCTTTATCTCCGCGCACGATTTCGTGATCGCCAGCCGCATCGCCGAAGCCGTCTGCGGCGGCGACGTGGAAGCCGGCTCGCTGGTCAGCGAGGAATGGCTGCTGGCGCTGGAACGCCGTGCCTTTGTCGAGCTGCTCGGCACGGGCAAGACCCAGGAACGCATCATGGGCATGCTGCAGACCGGCAAGCCGGTGCGCAACTAAGGCAAGCGAGGAACCGACATCATGAAACAACTGCAAGACGCATACATCGTTGCCGCGACCCGCACGCCGATCGGCAAGGCGCCCAAGGGCGCGTACAAGAACACCCGCCCGGACGACCTGCTGGCCACCATCCTGCGCGCGGCCGTGGCGCAGGTGCCTGACCTCGATCCGGCGCTGATCGAGGACGCCATCGTCGGCTGCGCGATTCCCGAGGCGCAGCAGGGCCTGAACGTGGCGCGCATCGGCGCGCTGCTGTCGGGCCTGCCGGTCAGCGTGGGCGGCATCACCGTCAACCGTTTCTGCGCCTCGGGCGTGTCGGCGGTAGCGATGGCGGCCGACCGCATCCGCGTGGGGGAGTCCGACGTGATGATCGCCGCCGGCGTGGAATCGATGAGCATGGTGCCGATGATGGGCAACTCGCCGTCGATGTCGCCGTCGATCTTCGAGCGCGACGAGAACATCGGCATCGCCTACGGCATGGGCCTGACCGCCGAGAAGGTGGCGCAGAAATGGAAGGTCAGCCGCGAAGACCAGGATGCCTTTTCGCTGGCGTCGCACCAGAAGGCCATCCGCGCCCAGCAGGCCGGCGAGTTCAACGACGAGATCACGCCGGTGGAGATCGTCGAGCGATTTCCCGACCTGGCCACCGGCGAAGTCCGCATCAAGACGCGCACCATCTCGCTCGACGAAGGCCCGCGCCCGGAGACCTCGCTTGAAGGCCTGGCCAAGCTGCGCCCGGTGTTCGCCAACAAGGGCAGCGTCACCGCCGGCAACAGCTCGCAGACCTCGGACGGTGCCGGTGCGCTGATCCTGGTCTCGGAAAAGATCCTCAAGCAATTCAACCTGGTGCCGCTGGCGCGCTTCGTCTCGTTCGCGGTGCGCGGCGTGCCGCCCGAGATCATGGGCATCGGCCCCAAGGAAGCGATTCCCGCGGCGCTGAAGGCGGCCGGCCTGACGCAGGACCAGATCGACTGGATCGAGCTCAACGAAGCCTTCGCCGCGCAGGCGCTGGCCGTGACGCGCGACCTGGCACTGGACCCCGCCAAGGTCAACCGCATGGGCGGCGCCATCGCCCTGGGCCACCCGCTCGGCGCCACCGGCGCGATCCGCTCCGCCACCGTGGTGCACGCCCTGCGCCGCCACAACCTCAAGTACGGCATGGTGACCATGTGCGTCGGCACGGGGATGGGCGCGGCAGGGATCTTCGAGCGCGTCTGAACGCGCCGCCGGCGAAATGGGGCCACGGGGACACGGTTTCGCGCCGTGGCCCCGTGGCCCCGCAGCCCCGCGGCCCATTTCGCCACTCTCTCGATCAGGTGAAGAAAGCAGTGCCATGACAAGGAGACAGCTGCCGCCACGATGCGGCTCACCGGACAGGGAGGAAACAACAAGATGCAGGAGACAGTCATCGTGGCCGACGCCGCGTGCGACATGCCGCGCGCGCTGATGGCCCAACTCGGGGTACAGACGCTGCCGTTCCGCATTCGCGCAGGGGATCGCTTCGTGGCCGATGTGCGCGACGAGCCGGCCTTGCCCACGCTTTACGCGCAATACCTGGTCGGCAAGCAGGATCACTACGCCGAATCGATTCCCTTGCTGGAGCGGGAGATCGAGGACCACCTGCTCAAGCATGTGGTGACCACTTGCGACCGCGCGCTCCTGCTTACCATCGCCAGCACGCGCAGCAAGCTGTACGCGCACGCGTCCGGCGCGGTGGTCGGGACCGTGGCCAAGAGCTTCAAGGCACGCAAGGATGCGGGGCGCAGCGGCCTGTTCGACCTGACCGTGATCGACACCGGCGCGATCGGCCCGGGGCAGGCGCTGATCGTGCGCGAGGCCGCCCGCATGCTGGCCGGCGGCGCCAGCGCGCAGTCCGTCGTGGAGGCCGTGGAGGCGCGCCTGCGCGACGCGGCGCACATGTTCCTGGTGCCGGACGAGCTGCTCTATATGTACACGCGGGCGCGGCACAAGGGCGAGAACAGCATCACCTGGGGCCGCTACATGCTGGGCAGCGCCTTCAATATCCGTCCCGTCGTGCATATGCACCGCGGGCAGACCGAGGCGGTGGCCAAGGTGCGCGGCGCTGACGAAGGCATGCGCCGCGTGATGGCCCATGCCGAACGGTGCATCCGCGGCGGCCGCCTGCTCAGCCCGGCAGTTTCCCTCAGCTATGCGGGACCGCCCGAGGCGATCCGCGCCACCGCCGCCTTCCAGTCGCTGGCGCGCACCGCGCAACGGCACGAGGTGGAGCTGATGCTCGCGCCGATGAGCCTGACGGTCGCGCTCAACGTCGGCGCGAATGCGTTCGGGATGAGCTATCTTTGCGAGGATCCGCCGCCGCTGGAATAGGCTGCGGCGATACACAAGTCAACCAGGCAGTAAGGAGAAGACGATTCCATGAGCATCCTGACCAACATCGAGCAAGGCGTCCTGACCATCGAGTTCGATCGTCTGGACAAGAAGAACGCGATCACCGCGGCCATGTACCAGACSMTGGCCGACGCSCTGCGCGCCGCCGAGACCGAYMCCGCCGTGCGCGTGATCGTGMTSSRMGGCAAGCCGGARRTCTTCACGGCSGGCAACGAYCTSGAGGACTTCATGCAGCGCCCGCCCACCTCGGTCGAAGGCGACCAGCCGGCGCCGGTGTTCCAGTTCCTGCAGCAGATCAGCCAGGCCGGCAAGCCGCTGGTGGCGGCGGTGAGCGGGCCAGCGGTTGGCGTGGGCACCACCATGCTGCTGCATTGCGACCTGGTCTATGCCTCCGAGACGGCCAGGCTGTCGCTGCCGTTCGCGCAGCTCGGGCTGTGCCCGGAAGCCGCCTCGAGCATGCTGCTGCCGCGCCTGCTGGGCTACCAGCGCGCCGCGGAGAAGTTGCTGCTGGGCGAGCCCTTCGGTGCGCAGGAAGCGCAGCAGATCGGCCTGGTCACGCGCGTGCTGCCGGTGGCCGAGCTGCACGACTTCGTGCTGCAGCAGGCGCGCAAGCTGGCTGCGCTGCCGGCGTCGTCGCTGCGCGAGACCAAGCGGCTGATGAAGGGCGGCGACAAGGACGCGGTGCAGGCCAGGATGGCGGAGGAGGGCGAGTCGTTCCGGCGCATGCTGCAGGCGCCTGAGGCCAAGGAAGCCTTCACCGCTTTCTTCGAGAAGCGCCGCCCGGATTTCTCCCGCTTCAACTGAGCCGCGCCGGCGCCGGGGGGCGTGAAAGGGCATCAGGGCATCAGGGCGTCGCCCATTCGCGCAGCAGGTTGTGGTACACGCCGGTGAGCCGCACCGTGGTGGCGTGCCCATGGCCGAGCGCCTGCGCGGTTTCCTGGACGGCGGTATCCAGGTCGAAGAGGAGGGCGCGCCGGGCATCGTTCCTCACCAGGCTCTGGATCCAGAAGAACGAGCAGAGCCGCGTGCCGCGGGTCACCGGGCTGACGCGATGCAGGCTCGAGGCCGGGTACAGGATCATGTCGCCAGCGGGCAGCTTGACCGCGTGCGTGCCGTAGGTGTCTTCGACGATCAGCTCGCCGCCGTCGTAGTCGTCGGGCCCGCGCAGGAACAGCGTGGCGGAGAGATCGGTGCGGATGCTGCCCGAACTGTCCGGAAGATAGCGGATGGCATTGTCGACATGGGTGCCGAACGATTGCCCGCCCTGGTAGGCGTTGAACAGCTTGGGATAGATCCTGGCAGGCAGCGCCGCCGAAAGGAACAGCGGATGGCGGCGCAGCGCCTGCTCGATCATCGCGGCGATATGCGCGCCCTGGCGGGAGTCGTGCGGCAACTGCAGGTTGTCCTTGGCAAGCGCGGACTGGAATCCCGCGGTCCCCTTGCCGTCGACCCAGTCGGCCTCCATCAGCAGGCGTACGCTTTCCCGTACCTGTTCCGGCGTCAGCACGCCGGGGATATGCACCATCATCGCTTAGACCTCGGGCTCGCGGGCCCCGCCTCGGGCGGGGCCACGGCTTGGAATCCTGCGCTCGGCAGGCAGGCGGATCAGAAAGAATAGACGGCGCTCAGCACGGCCGAGCGGCCATCGCCGTACTCGATCGCCGACGAGCGCGATGCGTTGCCCAGCACCTGGCGCACGCGGTCCACATAGGCCTTGTTGAACAGGTTGTCGATGTTCAGCTGGAACCGCAGGTGCCGGTTCGGCGCATAGCCGAGCATGGCGTTGTGCAGCCAGTAGCCGCCGAGCTTGCCGTCACCCGCGGAAGTGACGTTGCGCTTGCCGACATAGCGCGCGCCATAGCCCAGCGTTCAGCGGGACGGGAGCTGGTAGGTGGTCCACAGGCTGAGCGTATGGGGCGGCGTGTTGGCCATTGCCTTGCCCTCGCGCTCGGGCGTGGCCCGCGACCGGAGCGTGCTGCTGTTCAGGTAGGTGTAGTTGGCCAGGATCTCCCATTGCGGTGTCAGCTTGCCGGCCACGCCCAGCTCTGCGCCGCGCACGCGCTGCTTGCCCGCCAGGGCGTAGCTGCCGTCGGCCAGGCGTTCGCGTGCATTGCTCTTCTCGACCTGGAACAGCGCTGCGTTCAGTCCCAGGCGCCGCGCCATGAACTCCCATTTGCTGCCCACCTCATACGTCTTGTTCTTCTCCGGCGCGAGCGAGCCGGTGGCCTTGTCCACGCCTGAGCCGGTGGTGACCAGATATTCCGCGGACGGGTTGAAGGCGGTGCCGTAGGCAACGTAGATCCTGCCGTTATCCGCGGGTTTGAACACCAGCCCCGCCCGGGTGCTGAGCTGCCGGTCCGAGCTGTCCGCACGCTCCGTCGCCTTGCCTGTCGGGGTGCTCTCCGAGGTGCCGTCGATCCAGTCGTAGCGCAGGCCCAGATTCAGGTCCCAGTGCTTGCCCAGGGCAATGGTGTCGAGGGCGTACAGCGCCTTGACATCCAGCCAGGTCTTGTTGCTCGCGCTGTCCTGCCTGGCGATCGGGCCGCTCCAGAAGCCAGGCGGATTCCGGAGGTCGAAGCCGTTTGCGGGATAGTACCTGGCGAGATTGTAGGAATAGGTGGAGCGGTCGTAGGTTTCGCGGGAGATCTCGAAGCCGGTGACCAGCGTGTGCCCCAGCCCGAACGTGCCGAAGTGGCTGGTCAGGTTGGTCTGGTTGATCCACATGCCGCTGGTCGAGTCGCGGCCATAGCCTTGCGGGCCGGCCGGCTTGTAGCGGCCGGGCGGCAGGCCCGACAGGTCCACGTGCGAGGCGGAGATCACCGTGTCGCGGTGAAGACGCGAGTAGCGGGTCAGGCTCTGCAGCTTGAGGCTGCCGTTGAACTCATGCTCGAACCTGGCGGTGACGGCATCGGTGGTGATGTCCTCCTTGTCCAGGTTGCGCCAGCCGAAGTAGCTGTGGCGGCCGACGCCCGCGAGCGGGTTGCCATGCAGCGCCGGCACGCCGTAGTCGGGCAGGTTGTCGTCGCGCTGGTGGAAGTAGCTCAGCGTCAGGCGCGTCGGCGATTGCAGGCCGAATACGATCGACGGCGCGATGCCCCAGCGGCGACGGTCGACGGGGCCGCGCCCCGGCACGTCGTTCTCGTGCGCCATCAGGTTCAGGCGCACCGCGGAGGACCCCCCGCCCCACGGCAGCGGCTGGTTGGTATCGAGGGTCAGCCGGCGGAAATTGTCGGTCCCGAGGCCGGCGCCGGCATGCGTGAACCGCTCCGCCCCGGGCTGCTTGCTGATCATGTTGATGCTGCCGCCGGTGGTGCCGGCGCCGCCGAAGACCGAGTTCGGCCCCTTGATCACTTCGACCGCCTCGACGTTGAAGAGGTCGGTCCGGTTGTTCTGCCCGCTGTCGCGAAGCCCGTCGACCTGCATGTTCGCGTTGGCGCTGAAGCCGCGGATATTGATGCTGTCGCCCGAACCGGCGCCGCCCTCGCCCGCGTTGAAGGTGATGCCGGAGACGTTGTACAGCGCCTGCCGCAGGCTCAGGGCGTTCTGTTCTTCCATCACATGCTGCGGCACCACCGAGATGGTCTGCGGGGTGTCGAGCAGCGGCGCGGCGTACTTGGCCGAGCCGGAGACATCGACCTTGGCGCCGGGCAGCGGCGTTCCCCGTACGGTGACAGGCTCCAGCTCGACAGGCCTGCCCTGCCGTTCGCGGTCGTCCGCCAGCACTGGCGCGGCGCAGGTCGCCATTGCCAGGACGGCGCAGGCCAGGGGGCGACGCGGCGGCAGCGCGGCGGATCTTATGTATCGGCTCATTCCATGCTCCTAAGTGCATTTGAGAATCATTTGCATTTAAGTGCGTGGAGCGAGGTGAAGGAATTGGAAATGTCTGAACGCGCAGGCAGAAATTTCTGCTTTCTTCCGGGCGGACGGGAGGGGCGGGGCGGGGAGATTGCGCCCCGCGATGTGCGCGGGACGCTTCAGGGAGGACCGCAGGCGGGTCGCGGGGAGGGTGGGCTCCCGAGCCAGCCTGGTTCAGCCTGGTTCAGGATGCCGCGCAAGGGCCGCGCCGGCGGGCCGGCAACTCAGAGCTTCGGCAGCACCCGCGGCTGTCGCGTGTCATCGGTCGCCACATACGTCAGCGTGGCTTCCGTCACCTTGACGATTTCGTTGCTGTGGCGCATGCGTTGCGCGTAGACCTCCACCGACACAGTGATCGAGGTGCGGCCGGTTTTCTCGATATCGGCGTAGAAGCTGACCAGGTCGCCGACGAAGACCGGGTGCTTGAACAGGAAGGAGTTCACCGCCACCGTGGCCACGCGGCCCTGCGCGCGCTCCACCGCGGGGATCGAGCCGGCCAGGTCGACCTGCGCCATGATCCAGCCGCCGAACACGTCGCCGTGCACATTGGCGTCGGCAGGCATGGGGACCACACGCAGTGCGGGATTCTTGCCGGGCGGCAGGCAGGGTAGGACGGTGGCTTGATTCATGATGGCTTGAGGCAGGAAAACAGGGTTGGGGCGGGGCGCCGGGATCGCGGCGCGATGCCGCTACGGTATGGCGATGCTTGCCGGAGTGGACGGAGTGAGCTGGCCGCCGCACGGCGCCGGCATGGTGGCATGGCCGGAACACAGCCGCGACAAAGACGGATGCCAGGGTGGTGCCGGCTGAGCCAGCCGATCTCTGCCACAATCGCATATTCGCCCAAATTCTAACGTATGCGACGCTATTCCTCGTCGGCCGAGCCGTCCCCCGCCCAGCCCGCTTCCCTGTTCGGCAAGCCAGGCGCTCCCCGCAGYGACTGGCAGACCGTGCGCAACCTGCTGCCCTACGTCTGGCACTACAAATGGCGCGTGATCCTGGCGCTGGTGTGCCTGGTCGCGGCCAAGGTGGCCAACCTCGGCGTGCCGGTGCTGATGAAGAAGCTGGTGGACAACATGAAYGTGCCTGCCGGCAGCGCCACCGCGCTGCTGGTGGTGCCGGTGGGGCTGATCCTGGCGTATGGCGTACTGCGGCTGTCCGGCACGCTGTTTACCGAACTACGCGAGATCCTGTTCGCCAAGGTCACGCAGAGCGCGGTGCGCGAGATTGCGCTGCAGGTGTTCCGCCACCTGCACGCGCTGTCGCTGCGCTTTCACCTCGAGCGGCAGACCGGCGGCATGAGCCGCGACATCGAGCGCGGCACGCGCGGCATCCAGTCGCTGATTTCCTATTCGCTCTACAGCATCCTGCCGACCCTGGTCGAGATGGGCCTGGTGATGGGCTTCTTCATCCTGCACTACGACATCTGGTTCGCCGCCATCACCGGCTGCGCGCTGGTGAGCTACATCGTGTTCACGATCGTGGTGACCGAGTGGCGCACGCACTTCCGGCGCAAGATGAACGAGCTGGATTCGCGCGCCAACCAGAAGGCGATCGATTCGCTGCTCAACTTCGAGACCGTGAAGTACTTCGGCAACGAGGAGTATGAAGCCCGCCGCTATGACGAGAACCTGCTCACCTACCGCTCCGCGGCAATCCGTTCGCAGAACTCGCTGTCTTTGCTCAACTTTGGCCAGCAGGCGATCATCGCCACCGGCCTGATCCTGATCCTGTGGCGCGCCACGGTGGGCGTGGCAGCMGGCAAGCTCACGCTGGGCGACCTGGTGCTGGTCAATACGCTGATGATCCAGCTGTACATCCCGCTGAATTTCCTCGGCGTGATCTATCGCGAGATCAAGCAGGCCACCACCGACATGGACCGCATGTTCGTGCTGCTGGGCACCAACCGCGAAGTCGCCGATGCGCCGGGCGCCCAGCCGCTGCGGGTGCGGGGCGCCGCGGTGCGTTTCGCCCATGTCGGCTTCGGCTACGAGAGCAACCGCACGATCCTGGATGGCGTGGATTTCACCATCGCGGCGGGCACCACCACCGCGGTGGTCGGGCACAGCGGCTCGGGCAAGTCCACGCTGGCGCGGTTGCTGTTCCGCTTCTACGACGTCGGCAGCGGCGCCATCGAGATCGACGGGCAGGATATCCGCGCGGTCACCCAGGACAGCCTGCGCGGCGCCATCGGCATCGTGCCGCAGGACACGGTGCTGTTCAACGACAGCATCTACTACAACATCGCCTACGGCCGCCCCGAGGCCAGCCACGATGAAGTCATCGCGGCGGCGCGCGCGGCGCAGATCGACACCTTCATCCGCGAGCTGCCGCAGGGGTACGACACGCCGGTGGGCGAGCGCGGCCTCAAGCTCTCCGGCGGCGAGAAGCAGCGCGTGGCGATCGCGCGCACGCTGCTGAAAAACCCGCCCATCCTGGTCTTCGATGAAGCCACCTCGGCGCTGGATTCGCGCACCGAGCAGGCCATCCAGGCCGAGCTGATCCGGCTGGCGCAGAACCGCACCACGCTGCTGATCGCGCACCGGCTCTCGACCGTGGTGCATGCCGACCAGATCCTGGTGATGGACCACGGCCGCGTGATCGAACGCGGCACGCACGCCGACCTGATGCGCATGGATGGCCGCTACGCCGAGATGTGGCGCATCCAGGCGCGCAGCGCCGCGCAGAACGCCACACCGGTGGAAGACGCGACGCTGGCCATCGAAGCGGGCGACGCCACGCAGGACGCCTGAGGCGCGACGGTCCGCATCGGACAGGCGCGGGTGCGCCAGATCATGGCACGCGCCTTTGACTGGTGGTGATCGCGGTGATGGCGATGGTGATGTATGAGTTCTTCGCGGTGGTGGAGCGGCGCATGACGGGCTGGGCCAGCCGCGGGTGAGGGCGGGTGTGTGCCGGTCTGGCTTGTGCGGCCAGCCTCGCTAGTCTCGCCAGCCTCGCCTACGCATAGTCAAGGGGCAGCGCCGTGGTGTACTTGATCTGCTCCATGGCAAAGCTGGAGCTGACATCGGCCAGCTCGGCCCCCTGGATCAGCTTCTTGTAGACGCGATCGTAGGCGGCGATATCCGGCACCACCACGCGCAGCAGGTAGTCGGTATCGCCCGCCATGCGGTAGAACTCGGTGACTTCGGGAATCGAGGCGACCAGGTCGTGGAAGGTCTTGAGCCACTTGGCGTTGTGCTGGTTGGTGCGGACCGAGACGAATACGGTTACGCCCACATTCAGCAGGGCCGGGTCCAGCAGCGCCACGCGCTTGCGGATGACGCCGCTTTCCTCCAGCTTCTGCACACGCCGCCAGCAAGGCGTGGAGGTGAGGCCGACGCGCTCGCCGAGTTCGGCCACGGGCAAGGTGGCGTCCTCCTGCAGGGCGGCGAGTATCTGGCGGTCGTAGCGGTCCATGGCGTGGTTCCTGTCGGGTTCCTGTCGTGCAGCATCGGTCGGTGTCCGGCCGCACGCACGCCCGCGGATCAGGCAGCGTCCACCAGCAGGTTCACACCGCTGCAGATGTGCTCCTGGTCCACCCCATAGATGTGCAGCGACACGGCCACTTCATCGCTGTCGTTGCCGAGCGCGTGGATATGGCGCAGGCCGGCCGGCACGCTGAAGGTGTCGCCCGCCGTGCGCGGCATTTCGCCGCACTGCCGCGCGCGCCGCGCCTGCGCATCCCAGCGGTAGTGGCGCTCGTGCAGCGTGCCGCGCAACACGCGGTAGGCGCACCAGGTCTGGTGGCCGTGCACCGGGCTGTGCTGGCCGGGCCGCCACACGATCAGCATGGCCGAGAAGCGTGCCAGCGGATCGGCGTGGACGAGGTGGCGCACATAGCCGTGGGGCGAGCCTTCGCGCAGCGATTCGGGCAGCAGTGCCAGCAGGGCCGCGGCGTCGGGCAGGCCGGCTTCGATGCCCTCGGCCACCATGCGCGCGCTCGCCGCGAAGGCCGAAGACATGCCGTCGGACAGCGGGGCGAAGAGGGCGCCGGGCGGGGCGCCGGGCGCGGGGTGGGCGACGGGGCCGGGCGTGCCGGCTTGCTGGGTGGCCATGACGGGCTCCTTGTTGGTATGCGCCCATCATAGCGCCCGGTCCGTAGCAAACGCGTGCGTCTTGTCGTGCAAATCTAGGTTGCAGTGTAATCTGATTCCACAAAAACTCAAGATAGTAGAATTTTGTTCCTGAGTGCGCGCCGGACGGGGGAAGCCGGTGGATAATGCCGCCTCATGGAAATCAAATGGCTTGAAGACTTCGTCAGCCTGGCCGAGACGCACAGCTTCTCGCGCTCGGCCGAGCAGCGTCATGTGACACAGCCCGCGTTCTCGCGCCGGATCCAGTCGCTGGAGTCCTGGGTGGGCACGGAGCTGATCGACCGCTCCAGCTATCCCACCAGCCTGACGCCGGCGGGCAAGGTGTTCTACGAGCAGGCGCTGGCGATGCTGGCGCAGGTCAGCGAGACGCGCGCGCTGATGCGGGGGCAGCGTTCGGCCAATGCCCAGGTGCTGGAATTCGCGGTGCCGCATACGCTGTCGCTGACCTTCTTCCCGGAGTGGCTCAAGGCGGTGGAGCGCGAGATCGGCACCCTGCCGTGCCGGCTGCGCGCGCTCAACGTCCACGACGCCGTGCTGGCGCTGGTCGACGGCGGCTGCGACCTGGTCATGGTCTACCACCACGCGCGCCAGGCCATCCAGCTCGATCCGGCGCACTACGACATGATGGTGCTGGGCATCGAGCGGCTGTCGCCGTACAGCGTGCCGGACGCCGCGGGCAAGCCGCTGTACCGCCTGCCGGGCACGGACAAGAAGCCGGTGCCCTTCCTGAGCTACACGCCGAACGCCTTCCTCGGCCGCATGGTGGACATGCTGCTCGACGAGACCCCCGACGCCCTCAAGCTCGACAAGTGCTACGAGACGGATATGGCCGAGGCGCTCAAGGTGATGGCGCTGGCGGGGCATGGCATGGCCTTCCTGCCCGAGAGCGCGGTGCGCGAGGACCTGGCCCGGCACCGGCTGGTGCGTGCCGAGCCGGCGCGCGGCGCGCCGCTGTCGATCGACATGGAGATCCGGCTTTACCGTGAAAAACCCGGCGAGCAGGCCAGCGAGCGGCGCAGCGCGCAGCTGCGCAACAAGCGCCAGCTGGTGGATCGCGTGTGGAACTCGCTGGCGGCGCGCAGCCTGCCCATGTCCGCGCCGCCGGGCGCATAGGCGCACGGATGTCGCCGCAAGGTTATGCAATCGGTGCATAACGGGATAATCAAACGGCATTGGCTTCGGCGGGGCGGCCTCCTCTAAGCTGGCCGCACTTTCACACCGAGACCAAACGATGTCTTCCGCCGCGCCGTCCAATCCTGCCGTCATGACTCACACGCTGCCGTCCTACCTCAATCCCGAGGCGCTCGGCCCCTGGGGCATCTACCTGCAGCAGGTCGATCGTGTCACGCCCTACCTGGGCTCGCTCGCACGCTGGGTCGAGACCCTCAAGCGCCCCAAGCGCGCCCTGGTCGTTGACGTGCCCATCGAGATGGACAACGGCACCATCGCCCACTTCGAGGGCTACCGCGTGCAGCACAACCTGTCGCGCGGCCCCGGCAAGGGCGGCGTGCGCTTCCACCAGGACGTGACGCTGTCGGAAGTGATGGCGCTGTCGGCCTGGATGTCGGTCAAGAACGCAGCGGTCAACGTGCCCTACGGCGGCGCCAAGGGCGGCATCCGCGTCGACCCGCGCACGCTCTCGCAGGGCGAACTGGAACGGATCACGCGCCGCTACACCAGCGAGATCAACATCATCATCGGGCCCAACAAGGACATCCCGGCGCCCGACGTCAACACCAACGCGCAGGTGATGGCCTGGATGATGGATACCTACTCSATGAATTCGGGCAGCACCGCGACCGGCGTGGTGACCGGCAAGCCGATCTCGCTGGGCGGCTCGCTGGGCCGCCACGAGGCGACCGGCCGCGGCGTGTTCGTGGTCGGATCCGAGGCGGCACGCAACATTGGCCTGGATATCAAGGGCGCCCGCGTGGCGGTGCAGGGCTTCGGCAATGTCGGCGCCGTGGCGGCCAAGCTGTTCCACGAAGCCGGCGCCAAGGTGGTGGCCGTGCAGGATCACCGCACCGCGCTGTACAACCCGGCCGGCCTGGACGTGCCCGCCATGATGGAATACGCCTCGCATAGCGGCACCATCGAAGGCTTCCAGGGCGAGACCATCTCCGCCGAGCAGTTCTGGCAGGTCGATTGCGAAATCCTGATCCCGGCCGCACTGGAAGGGCAGATCACCGCCAAGAACGCGCCCCACATCAAGGCACGCATGGTCATTGAAGGTGCGAACGGCCCGACCACGCCCGAGGCCGACGACATCCTGCGCGAGCGCAACATCCTGGTGGCGCCGGACGTCATCGCCAATGCCGGCGGCGTCACGGTTTCGTATTTTGAGTGGGTGCAGGACTTTTCCAGCTTTTTCTGGACCGAAGAGGAAATTAACCAGCGCCTGGTACGAATCATGCAAGAGGCATTCCGTGCGATCTGGCAGGTCGCCCAGGAAAACAAGGTGACCCTGCGCACGGCCGCGTTCATCGTGGCGTGCACGCGGATTCTGCAGGCGCGCGAAATGCGCGGTCTCTACCCCTGATCCTCAACGCCGGTTGCCGTTGCGGCATCGCCAATTGGTGATGCTGCGTCGCAGCAACCGGGCCGGACTTTTGGTAACGCGGCTGTCGGGCTTCCCGGCAGCCGCGTTGTCGTATGTTTCCTGCCTCGCGGCGCTGGCGCCGGGCGGCCGGATAACGGGCCGGCGACGGCTTCCTGCCTGCCGGCTCCGGGCGGCGTCCGGTGTTGCGGAAATGGGAAAAAGCGGTTTGGCGCGGCATGCGCGGGGTGGGGGCGAGGCATGGCCCGACTCCCCCGCAAACCATGCCTGTATTGGCTTTGTTAGGGGAAAAACCCGTTGTCTTGGGTGTCTGCCTGCGCAATACTATTTCGTCGGCGGGTGGTTTTTTGTTAGAGTCCCGCCTTTCTCTCTTCATGGTCAAGGAGATGTTATGAATGTTGCCAAGTTGGCTTCCCTGATGATTGCAGCCGGCGTGCTTTGCGGTACCGCGCAAGCAGCCGAGCAATTGACGGGCACGCTGCAGAAGATCAAAGACACCGGTGTGATTACGCTTGGCGTTCGTGAATCGTCGATTCCGTTCAACTACAACCTCGGCGGCGTGCGCCAGGTCGGCTATTCCTACGATATCAACGTCAAGATCGTGGAAGCCATCAAGGACCACCTGAAGCTGCCGAACCTGCAGGTCAAGGAAATCCCGATCACCTCGCAGAACCGTATCACCCTGCTGCAGAACGGCACCATCGACATCGAGTGCGGCTCGACCACGAACAACCTCGAGCGCCAGAAGCAAGCATCGTTCACCACCAGCATCTTCATCATCGGCACCCGCATCATGGTGAAGAAGGATGGCGGCATCAAGGACTGGGCCGACCTCAAGGGCAAGAACGTGGTGACCACCGCCGGCACTACGTCGGAGCGCCTGCTGCGCAAGATGAACGATGACCAGAAGCTGGGCATGAACATCATCAGCACCAAGGACCACGGCCAGTCGTTCCTGACGCTGGAATCGGGCCGCGCGGTCGCCTTCATGATGGACGACGCGCTGCTGTACGGCGAACGCGCCAAGGCCAAGAACCCGAACGACTGGATCGTGGTGGGCAAGCCGCAATCGCGCGAGTCCTACGGCTGCATGATCCGCAAGGACGACGCACCGTTCAAGAAGCTGTCGGACACCGTGATCACCGGCATGATGAAGGACGGTTCGATCAACACCCTCTACACCAAGTGGTTCCAGCAGCCGGTGCCGCCGAAGGGCCTGAACCTGGACTTCCCGCTGTCCGAAGACATGAAGGCGTTGTTCAAGACGCCGAATGACAAGGCGCTCGACTGATCCTGGGATTCCGGTTGTGCGAAACGGAAGGCATGTCCTTCCGTTTCTTTTTGAGGACTCATCATGAATTACAGCTGGCATTGGGGTGTATTCCTCGAACAAGCCGCCCAGAACGAGACCTATCTTGACTGGATGATTTCCGGGCTCAAGGTCACGCTGGCGCTCGGGCTCTCGTCGTGGGTGATCGCCCTCGTCATTGGCTCGGTGCTCGGCGTGCTGCGCACGGTGCCCAACAAGTGGCTGTCCGGCCTTGCCGCGACCTACGTCGAGATCTTCCGCAATATTCCGCTGCTGGTGCAGCTGTTCATCTGGTACTTCGTCATGCCCGAGCTGTTGCCCGGCGGCGAAATGTTCAAGCAGATGAACCCGTTCGCGCAGCAGTTCCTGGCAGCCATGCTCTGCCTGGGCACCTTCACCGCGGCCCGTGTCTGCGAACAGGTCCGCTCCGGCATCAACTCGCTGCCGCCCGGCCAGCGCAACGCGGGCCTGGCGATGGGCTTCACGCTGGCGCAGACCTACCGCTTCGTGCTGCTGCCGATGTCGTTCCGCGTCATCGTGCCGCCGCTGACTTCCGAGTTCCTGAACATCTTCAAGAATTCCGCGGTCGCGTCGACGATCGGCCTGCTGGAACTGGCGGCGCAAGGCCGGCAACTGGTGGACTACACGGCGCGCCCGTATGAGTCCTTCATCGCGGTGACCCTCATGTACGCGCTGATCAACATCGTCGTGATGCTGCTGATGCGCTGGGTCGAAGGCCGCACGCGCGTGCCCGGCTTCATCGGCGGCAAGTAAGAGGACACGTCATGGCATATACATTCGATTTCAGCTCGATCAACGCGACCACGCTGGAAGTGCTGGGCGAGGGCATGCTGGTCTCGCTCAAGATCACCGTCACCGCGGTGGTGGTCGGTATCGTCTGGGGCACCATCCTGGCGATGATGCGCCTGTCCTCGGTCAAGCCGCTGAACTGGTTCGCGCAGGGATACGTGACCATCTTCCGCTCCATCCCGCTGGTGATGGTGTTGCTGTGGTTCTTCCTGATCATCCCGCAGGTGCTGCAGAAGGTGTTCAACCTGTCGCAGGCGTCGGACCTGCGCATGACCTCGGCGCTGGTGGCGTTCGCGCTGTTCGAGGCGGCTTACTATTCCGAGATCATCCGCGCCGGCATCCAGAGCGTGTCGCGCGGGCAGATGTTCGCCGCCCAGGCCATGGGCATGACCTACGGGCAGTCCATGCGGCTGGTGATCCTGCCGCAGGCGTTCCGCAACATGGTGCCGCTGCTGCTGACCCAGGGCATCATCCTGTTCCAGGATACGTCGCTGGTCTACGTGAGCGCGCTGGCCGACTTCTTCGGCCAGGCCTACGGCATCGGCGAACGCGACGGCCGCATCGTGGAGATGCTGCTGTTTGCCGGCCTGGTGTACTTCATAATCTGTTTCTCCGCATCGCTGCTGGTCAAGCGTTACCAGAAAAAGGTGGCCGTATGATTGAAATCAACAACGTCTCCAAGTGGTACGGCGCCTTCCAGGTGCTGACCGATTGCACCACCAAGGTCGCCAAGGGCGAGGTGGTGGTGGTGTGCGGTCCGTCTGGCTCCGGCAAGTCGACCCTGATCAAGACCGTCAACGCGCTGGAACCGTTCCAGAAGGGCGACATCACCGTGGACGGCACCTCGGTGGGCTCGCCCAAGACCAACCTGCCCAAGCTGCGCTCGCGCGTGGGCATGGTGTTCCAGAACTTCGAGCTGTTCCCGCACCTGTCGATCACCGAGAACCTGACCATCGCCCAGATGAAGGTGCTCGGCCGCTCGAAGGAAGAGGCGACCGCGAAGGGCCTGAAGTACCTGGACCGCGTGGGCCTGAAGGCGCAGGCGGCCAAGTTCCCGGGCCAGCTGTCGGGCGGCCAGCAGCAGCGCGTGGCGATCGCCCGCGCGCTGTCGATGGACCCGATCTGCATGCTGTTCGACGAACCCACCTCGGCGCTGGACCCGGAAATGGTCAACGAAGTGCTGGACGTGATGGTGCAGCTGGCGCAGGAAGGCATGACCATGATGTGCGTGACCCACGAAATGGGCTTCGCGCGCAAGGTCGCCAACCGCGTGATCTTCATGGACCAGGGCAAGATCGTCGAGGACGCCGACAAGGAAGAGTTCTTCGGCAATATCGAGGCGCGCTCGGACCGGGCACGCCAGTTCCTGTCGAAGATCCTGCATCACTGAGACGGCAGGTCGCCGCCACGGCGGCTCGCCATGGAAAAGGGACGCCGCGGCGTCCCTTTTTCGTTGCCGCCCGCGCCCCTCAGGTACAGGCGCTGTTGGCCGCGTTCCTGGCCTGCACGTCGGCCGGAATCGGCACCGTCAGCGTCATCACCGAGCGGCCTTCCTCGAACATCATCAGCTCGCCCGGCGCGAAGGCGGTCCAGGTCTCGTTGTCGGTCAGCGGGGCGGTGGCGATGACCGCCACCCGGTCGTCCGGCGTGGTGACCTGGGCGAAATCGATCGAGAGGTCTGCATCGATCAGGTGCGCCGTGGAGAACGGCCACTGGCGCACGATGTAATAGAGGCGGGTGGAGCAATGCGCGAACAGGGCCTGGCCGTTGGACAGCAGGTAGTTGAACACGCCGTGCAGGGTGATCTCGCGCGTGATGTCGGCCAGCGCGTGGCAGAGTTCGTTGAGCGGCGGCTGCGAGCCGGGAAAGCGCTTGCGCAGACCCTGCATCAGCGTGCAGAAGGCGAGCTCGCTGTCGGTATCGCCGACCGGCTGGTAGACGCCGGACAGGAACGGCGAGAAGTTCTTCAGGTCGCCGTTGTGGGCGAAGATCCAGTGCCGGCCCCACAGTTCGCGCATGAAGGGGTGGCAGTTCTCCAGCAGCACGGTGCCCTGGGTCGCCTTGCGGATATGCGAGATGACGTTCTTGGACTTGATCGGGTAGCGCTTGATCAGGTCGGCCACGGGCGAGGTGCCGGCGGACTGGTTGTCGATGAACAGGCGGCAGGCCTTGTCCTCGAAGAACGCCACGCCGAAACCGTCGGCATGGTGGTCCGTGACGCCGCCGCGGGCGGCGAAGCCGGTAAAGGAGAACGTCACGTCGGTCGGCGTGGCGCAGTTCATGCCGAGCAGCTGGCACATGGCGGGGCACCGGACCGGCAGCGGGCTGCCGGATTGCAATAGAATGTTCCATTATCCGGCCAGCCCGGGTTATCTGCCAAGCGCATCGTTTTCCCGGGTTACCCCGGCCTACCCCGGCCTATCCCGGCATCCCCCGACCTCTTTCGTATCTGTATCTCTTTTGCGGGCCATTCGAGACATGAGCAAATACAAGATCGCAGTCATCCCCGGCGACGGCATTGGTACCGAAGTGATGCCCGAGGGGCTGCGGGTGRTGGACGCCGCCGCGCGCCGGTTCGGCCTGGACATGCAGTTCGACCATTTCGACTTCTCCAGCTGCGACTACTATGCGCGGCACGGCAAGATGCTGCCGGACGACTGGTTCGACACCCTGGTCAAGTACGACGCGATCTATTTCGGCGCGGTCGGCTGGCCCGATGCCGTGCCCGACCATGTCTCGCTGTGGGGCTCGCTGCTGCAGTTCCGCCGCTCGTTCGACCAATACGTGAACCTGCGGCCGGTGCGGCTCATGCCCGGGATCCGCAGCCCGCTGGTGGACCGCGACGGCAACCCGCGCAAGCCCGGCGACATCGATTTCTACGTGGTGCGCGAGAACACCGAGGGCGAGTATTCCAGCATCGGCGGGCGCATGTTCCCCGGCACCGACCGCGAAGTGGTGATCCAGGAAACGGTGATGACGCGCACCGGCGTGGACCGCATCCTCAAGTTCGCTTTCGAGCTGGCGCAGAAGCGCCCCGGCAAGCATCTGACCTCGGCCACCAAGTCCAACGGCATCTCCATCACCATGCCGTACTGGGACGAGCGGGTCCAAGCGATGGCGGCGAACTATCCCGGCGTGAAGGTCGACAAGTACCACATCGACATCCTCACCGCGCACTTCGTCCAGCATCCAGACTGGTTCGACGTGGTGGTGGCCAGCAACCTGTTCGGCGACATCCTCTCCGACCTGGGCCCGGCCTGCACCGGCACCATCGGCATCGCGCCGTCGGGCAATATCAACCCGGACCGCACCTTCCCCAGCCTGTTCGAGCCGGTGCACGGTTCCGCGCCGGACATCGCCGGGCGTGGCGTGGCCAACCCGATCGGCCAGATCTGGTGCGGCGCCATGATGCTGGAACACCTGGGCCACGCCGACGCCGGCGCAGCCGTGCTCGGCGCCATCGAAAAGGTGCTGGCGGCCGGCCCGGAGCATGCCCCGCTGACCCGCGACATCGGCGGCAAGGCCGGCACGGCGGACCTGGGCCAGGCCATCGCAGGTGCGCTGTGAAGGCGGCCGACGCGCGCGCGCTGCTGCTGGAGACATTCCAGGCAGCGGTAGGGGCGGCCGATCCGCTGCGCATCGTGGCCGACCACCTGCCACCGCCCCGGCCGGGCGGCCGCACGCTGGTGGTGGGCGCCGGCAAGGCCGCCGCCTCGATGGCGCTGGCGGTGGAGCAGGCCTATGCGCGCCTGGATCCGACCCATGTCATCGAAGGACTGGTGGTCACGCGCTACGCCCATGGCCTGCCGACCGACCACGTGCGCGTGATCGAGGCCGGCCATCCGGTGCCTGATGAAGCGGGCGAGCGCGCCGCGGCCGAGATCCTGGCCCGCGTGGGCGCGCTCGGGCCCGACGACCGGCTGGTCGTGCTGGTTTCGGGCGGGGGCTCCAGCCTGCTGTCGCTGCCGGCCGACGGCATCGCCATGGCTGACCTCAAGGCCACCACGCAGGAGTTGCTGCGCTGCGGCGCGCCGATCACCGAGATGAACATCGTGCGCAAGCATCTCTCGCGCATCCAGGGCGGCCGGCTCGCCCAGGCCAGCCGCGCGCCGGTCACCACGCTGATTGTCTCGGACGTGGCCGGCGACGATCCGAGCGCGATCGCCTCGGGCCCCACCGTGGCGGACCCGAGCACCTATGGCGACGCGCTGGACATCCTGCGCCGCTATGGGGCCAGCGTGCCGCCCGTGGTGCGCCAGCACCTGGAACGCGGCGCGCGCGGCGAAGTGGCGGAAACGCCAAAGCCGGGCGATCCGCTGTTCGCCCGCGTCGACAATCGTGTGATCGCAACGGCGCATGGAAGCCTGGAGGCCGCGGCGGAGCGCTTCCGCGCCCAGGGCATCCAGCCGGTGGTGCTGGGCGACACCGTGACCGGCGAGGCGCAGGAAGTGGCGCGCGTCTACGCCGCGCTGGTGCGCGAGATTCGCACGTACAATGCGCCGTTCGCCGCGCCGGTGGCATTGATTTCCGGCGGCGAATGCACTGTGACGCTGCCCCAGGGCGGTGCCGCGGGCGGCGCCAGGCCGCGCGGCGGGCGTTGCTCCGAGTTCCTGCTGTCGCTTGCGCTGGAGCTCGATGGCGCGGGCGACGTGTACGCCATCGCGGCCGATACGGACGGCATCGACGGCTCGGAGGATAATGCTGGCGCGTTGCTCGACCCTTCGACGCCGGCGCGCGCGCAGGCCGCCGGCGCTCCGGCGCGCGCCCGGCTCGACGCGCACGACGCCTGGGGCTTCTTCGATGCCGCCGGCGACCTGGTGGTGACCGGCCCCACGCGCACCAATGTGAACGACTACCGCGCCATCCTGATTCTGTAATCCCCCGAGAAAGCGCCGGCCGCCAACGACGGCCGGCCATCCAAGCCATGACCCAGACCCTCACCATCACCCGCCCGGACGACTGGCACCTGCACCTGCGCGACGGCGCGGCACTGGCTGCCGTGCTGCCCGACACTGCCCGCCAGTTCGCGCGCGCCATCATCATGCCCAACCTGAAGCCGCCCGTGACCACGGTGGCGCAGGCGGCGGCCTACCGCGACCGCATCCTGGCCGCGCTGCCCGCCGGCATGGCATTCGAGCCGCTGATGACGCTGTACCTGACCGACAACACCCCGGCCGAGGAAATCGTCGCGGCCAAGGCCAGCGGCTTCGTGCACGGCGTGAAGCTGTACCCGGCCGGCGCCACCACCAACAGCGACGCCGGCGTGACCGACCTGCACCGCTGCGCGCCCGCGCTCGAAGCGATGGAGCGCGCGGGCCTGCCGCTGCTGGTGCACGGCGAGGTAACCGATTCCGAGATCGACATCTTCGACCGCGAAGCCGTCTTCATCGACCGCGTGATGACCCCGCTGCGCCGCGATTTCCCCGGCCTCAAGGTGGTTTTCGAGCACATCACCACCAAGGATGCCGCCGAGTACGTGCGCGACGCCGAAGGCCCGGTGGGCGCCACCATCACCGCGCATCACCTGCTGTACAACCGCAACGCCATCTTCACCGGCGGCATCCGCCCGCACTACTACTGCCTGCCGGTGCTCAAGCGCGAGATCCACCGCGAAGCCCTGGTGGCCGCGGCGGTGTCGGGCAGCCCGCGTTTCTTCCTCGGCACCGACAGCGCGCCGCACGCGCGCGGCCTGAAGGAACATGCCTGTGGCTGCGCCGGCTGCTATACCGGCCTGCACGCAATGGAGCTGTATGCCGAGGCGTTCGAGGATGCCGGCGCGCTGGACAAGCTCGAGGCATTCGCCAGCTTCAACGGCCCGGCCTTCTACGGCCTGCCGCGCAACGGCGGCACGCTCACGCTGACGCGCGAGCAATGGGAGCTGCCGGCCGAACTGCCCTTCGGCGACACCACGCTGGTGCCGCTGCGCGGCGGGGAAACGCTGCGCTGGAAGGCCAGCTGAGCCGCGCAAGCCCGGTGAGCAAGCCGGAGAGCGTCACGCTGGCGCTGGCCGGCGCCGTGGCGCGGATCGACTGGACCCAGCCCTGGTACCGGCCGTTTGCGCAATCCGGCACGGCGCTGTCCGGCGCGCTGCAGGACGGCGCCGACCTGCGCGCCGTGCTCAGCGAAATCAGCGCGCGGCTTGGCCTGTGCAATGCGCGGGGTTTGCCGTTGCGCTTCGTGCCCCAGGCCGAACTACCCGCCGGCACGGCCTACGAATCGCATATCCATGCCAGCGGCGCGGTGCCCACGCGCGACAACCTGCATGACTTCTTCAATGCGCTGGTCTGGCTGCATTTCCCGGGCGCCAAGCGTGTGCTGAACCGGCTGCAGGCAGAGGCGATTGCCGAGGCCGGCGTGCAGGAACGCCGCGGCGTCCTGCGCGATGCCGCCACCTTGTTCGACGAGAACGCCATCCTGTTCCTGAGTGTCGACGGCAGCCTGGCGGGCGCGCTGCGCGGCTTTGCCTGGCAGGAACTGTTCGTGGCGCGCCGGCTTGCCTGGGGCGGCAGCGGGGAGGGCGCGGCCCGTTGTGGCGTGGTGCCGTTCGGGCACGCGTTGCTGGAAAAACTGGCGCAGCCCTACAAGGCGTTGACCGCGCACGGCTGGCCGATGGCCGTTCCGCCTTCGGCGGACGGTGGGCTGCCCGCATCGCTGGATGCGGCTGTCGCCGCTTCGCTCGAATCCGCCGGGCTGCATGGCGGGCGTTTCGCGCCGCTGCCGGTGATGGGGATTCCCGGCTGGTGCGATGCCAATCGCGATCCCGCCTTTTATGCCGACACCGGCGTGTTCCGCCCCGGCCGGCGCGCGGCGGCGGCATGACCCGGGCGCGGCGCCGGGGTGACCGGCGCGAGGCCAAACGGTGTTAGACTGCGGGCCGCAAAGCAGGCCAGACAATCGCTGCTTGCACCGCAAGGTGCAAGGGGAGGAAAGTCCGGACTCCACAGGGCAGGGTGTTGGCTAACAGCCATCCACGGCAACGTGCGGAATAGGGCCACAGAGACGAGTCTTGCCGCCGGGTTCTCCCGGCGGGAAGGGTGAAACGCGGTAACCTCCACCTGGAGCAATCCCAAATAGGCAGGCATTGAGGCGGCCCGCTGAGCCTGCGGGTAGGGAGCTGGAGCCGGCCGGTAACGGTCGGCCTAGAGGAATGATTGTCACGTGCCGCTGGCCGCAAGGCTGGCAGCGCGCACAGAATCCGGCTTATCGGCCTGCTTTGCTTCTCGATTCTTCCGCCTTGCCGCGTTCGCGGCCCGGGCGTCGCGCGGCCGGTGTCCCGGCCGGCGCATCCTTTCCACGCTTTCCGCGCCTGCCGCACCCGCTTTCCGCGCCTTCAGGGCCCCTTACGCTTCCACGATTTCGAGCGTATGGGTGATCTCCGCCGTCTTGGCCAGCATGATCGAGGCCGAGCAGTATTTGTCATGCGACAGGTGGATGGCGCGCTCGACCGTGCCGGGGTTGAGGTTGCGGCCGGTCACCGTGAAATGGAAGTTGATGCGCGTGAAGACCTTCGGGTCCTCGCTCGCGCGTTCCGCTTCCAGCTTCACGCTGCAGCCGCGCACGTCCTGCCGGCTCTTCTTCAGGATCAGCACCACGTCATAGGCCGTGCAGCCGCCGGTACCCAGCAACACCATCTCCATGGGCCGCGGAGCCAGATCATGGCCGCCGCCTTCCCGCGCGCCATCCATCGCAACCACGTGCCCGCTGCCAGTCTCGGCCACGAAGGTCATGCCGTCGACGCCCATCCAAGTTACTTTGCATTCCATTTTGTTCGATCCTGCGCTTTAGTGAGTGCGTATTCGATCACGAACACGCGATTTCGAAACTTGCCTTTTGAGTATATGCCACCTGCCCTCGCGTGGTCGGAGCGGGTCGGATCCCTCCAAAAACCGAGGGTTTCCTCTAAGATGACAGTTTTGTGACACATGAAATCTGACGCAAGCTATTGATTTTTCTGGATAAATGCCGATATCGGCAAGCTGCATCAATTTTTTACAATGCAAAATGGCATTCCGCACTGCAAATTTTCTTGCACCGCGGGAGCGCTCATGTATAATTTGAATCATTGAACGACGGCATGCAAGGCAAGCCAGAGTGCGAAAGCGAATCGCCAGGGAATTCCCGGCGGTTGTGCCGGCCGCACCGTCAGCCGGGCCCCGTCGATCTCCAAGTGTCTCCTCCACCCTCCTCCTTTGGTGGATTCAAACCCAAGCTCGATAGCTTGGGTTTTTTTTATGCCGCGCCGGCGCAGACCGGCCCCGCGCGGTGGTCCGGGAACATACCCCGGACGTCGCATGACGCCCCCATCTTGACGCAGGCCCGAGAGTTTGCTTGTGCCCCTGTCAAAAACCACAGTATAATCGTCGGCTTTTCCGTCATGCCCGCGGAAGAAGAATTCAGGGAGAGCCTGCACATACAAGCAGGGAAGGCCAGGTCCCAAGGACCGGCCGACGACGCTAGTCATCGATCATGTGATCGGTGCGCGTCACGTAACGGGCAGGTTCTACAAGTCTCAGGAAAAATCATGAAGACCTTTTCCGCCAAGCCTGCAGAGGTAAAGCGCGACTGGTACGTGATTGACGCGACGGACAARGTCCTCGGCCGTGTTGCCAGCGAAGTGGCACGCCGACTGCGCGGCAARCACAAGCCGGAATTCACTCCGCACGTCGACACKGGYGATTACATCATCATCGTCAACGCAGCCAAGCTGCGTGTGACGGGTACCAAAGAAACCGACAAGAAGTATTATCGTCACTCGGGCTACCCGGGCGGCATTTACGAAACGACGTTCGGCAAGATGCAGCAGCGTTTCCCGGGCCGCGCCCTGGAAAAAGCTGTGAAAGGCATGCTGCCGAAGGGCCCGCTGGGCTATGCGATGATCAAAAAGCTGAAGGTTTACGCCGAAGCCGATCATCCGCATGAAGCACAGCAGCCCAAGGCGCTGGAAATCTAAGGGGGCCATCCATGATCGGAAATTGGAATTACGGTACTGGCCGCCGCAAGAGCGCCGTGGCTCGTGTCTTCATCAAGTCGGGCAAGGGCGATATCATCGTCAACGGCAAGCCCATCAATGAGTATTTCGCTCGCGAAACCTCGCTGATGATCGTGCGCCAGCCGCTCGAACTGACCGCCAACGCACAGACCTTCGACATCAAGGTCAACGTGACCGGCGGCGGCGAAACGGGTCAGGCCGGCGCAGTGCGCCACGGCATCACCCGTGCGCTGATCGACTACGACGCTGCACTGAAGCCCACGCTGTCGAAGGCTGGCTTCGTCACGCGCGATGCGCGTGAAGTGGAACGTAAGAAGGTTGGTTTCCACAAGGCGCGTCGTCGGAAGCAATTCTCGAAGCGCTGATGTGTGTCCGACGGGTCCGGGTCACCGGATTCTGTCGAGACGGAAAAAACCGCACGGTTCGCCGTGCGGTTTTTTTTTGCCGCCGTCCTGGCCGTTGTCTGCGACGCGGCAGGTTTTACGCGCGCTTTACAATTTCCATGCCTCTTCCCGGATACAATCCCGGCACTTCCCGCCAGGAGACCTGCAGATGACTCGACCGCCAGCAAGGCCGTATTGCGCTCCGATGCCGGTGTCGCCCGCGCGGGTCATGCGCGGCGCATGAGATATCGTCTGCTGCGTCCGCGCCGTGGCGCGCTGTCGCGGCCGCTGGCCGTACGCTCGCACCGGTCCTGGCCGGTGCGCGTGCTGGGCGCGGTGCTGATGGCGATCCTGCTCGCGGCGGCGGCGGGATGGGCATATCACGCCGGCCGGGGGCTCGCCGGCGCGGGTGCGGACATGAAGGTGGAGAACCGGGCGCTGCGCGAGCAGCTCGCCTCGATGTCGGCGCAGCGGGAGCGCCTGCAGGCCGTGGCCAATACCGCCGAGTCGCAGCTGCAGATGGCGCGCGGTGCCCAGGAAGGCCTGGTCCAGCAGCTGAAGGCGGCCGAAGGCGAGGTCGCCCTGCTCAAGGAAGACCTGGCGTTCTTCGAGAGCTTGCTGCCGGCAGGCGGCAATACCTCGGGCATTCATGTGCGGAGTTTCCGTGTCAGCCTGGATGAAGCCGACACACTGAAGATGCACTACCGATTGCTGGTGATGCAGGGCGGATCGAAGGCGTTTTCCTCGATGCCGGAATTTCGCGGTGAGTTACAGTTGGTGGTCTCGCTGATGCGGGACGGCAAGCCCGTCACCCTGAACCTGGACGAAGACCAGGCCGGCTCCTTGCCGGACCTGCGCCTGACGCACTACCAGCGCATCGAGGGAACGTTCCCCTTGCCCGCGGGCGCCGCCGTGCGGGCAGTGACGGTAAGAATTTTGCAAAACGGTCAGTTGCGCGCGACCCAGACGGCCATGCCGTAGGGCCGCGCGGGGCCGGCCACTCCAGAGGGGCGAAAGGACCTATGTTGTTTTCCAAGAAAAAGGGTTTGGCCATCGATACCCTGATCGGCCAGCACAGCGTGATCCAGGGCGACCTCACGTTCTCGGGCGGCCTGCGCCTAGACGGGCGCGTGCGCGGCAACGTGACGGCATCGGCTGACCAGGCAAGCATGCTGGTCATCAGCGAAAAGGGCGTGGTCGAGGGCGAGGTCCGCGTCGGGCACCTGATCCTCAACGGAACCGTGACCGGTCCCGTGCATGCATCGGAGCTGCTGGAGCTGCAGCCGCACGCGCGCGTGCACGGCGAAGTCCATTACGCCGCGCTGGAAATGCACCAGGGCGCGCTGGTGGAAGGGCGGCTGGTGCCGCTGGGCGTCAGCGAACCGAAGGCGCTGCCCAACCTGTCGCTGGCGAGCACCGCGCAAGGCTTGCCGGAAGCGGCCGAGGAATCGCAGAAAACCGCCTGATGGCGCACCTGCTGCGTGCAGGGAAGGCAGAAGCCCTTGAAGTTGCGGGGTTTCGGCACGATCTTCCCGGAGCGCTTAAAATACAGGCGTATCTAAATAGGAGAACCCCATGAACGCAGTCGCAGAGGCACCCGTAACCGAGGACATGCCGGCCCCGTTCGTCTTTACCGACAGCGCTGCCGACAAGGTCAAGCAGTTGATCGAGGAAGAGGGCAATGCCGACCTGAAACTGCGCGTCTTTGTGCAGGGCGGCGGCTGTTCCGGCTTCCAGTACGGCTTCACCTTCGATGAAGAAGTGAACGAGGACGACACCACCCTCAACAAGAACGGCGTCACGCTGCTGATCGACTCGATGAGCTACCAGTATCTGGTGGGCGCCGAGATCGACTACAAGGAAGACATCAACGGCGCGCAATTCGTGATCAAGAACCCCAACGCCAGCACGACCTGCGGTTGCGGCTCTTCGTTCTCGGTCTGACGTACCGGCGGCAAAGAAAAAAGCGCACTTCGGTGCGCTTTTTTGTTTTTCCGCCTTTTGCTCCCTGCCCAGGCCGGAGCTGGCCTACGGCGCACGGCGCCAGACCACGGGAAACCAGTCTTCGCGCATCCGCTCTCCATCGGCCAGCCCGATGCCGGGAAACGGCGGCGAGGTCCGTCCCGGGCGTCCCAGGTAACGCACGTCATCGCCGAGGAAGCGCGCCGAGAAGGCGCGGCGCCGCCCCGTCCCGGTGTTGCCCGCCGCGCCGTGCACGGTGCGGAAGTCGAACACCACCGCATCGCCAGGCTGCAGTTCCGGCGCCAGGAGCGCATGGCTGCCGTCTTCCACGTCGGGCATTTCCATGAACTTGTCCTCGCCCGCGTAGAAATTCTCATTGCTGGCCCAGCGCTTGGGCCGTACCAGCCGGGGCCAGCGGTGCGAACCCAGCACTACGCGCAGCGTGTTGGCCGTGGTGACCGGGTCCAGCGGTATCCAGTAGCTCGCGGTCTGCAGCCCGTCCACGCAGTAGTAAGGCAGGTCCTGGTGCCAGGGCGTGGGCTTCGCCGTGCCCGGCTCCTTGACCAGGATGTGCTCGTGGAACACCTGCACGGCAGCGGCCTGCATCAGCTGCCCGGCAATGCCCGCGGCCGGCGAGTGCCGGATGAATTCGGAGAACGGCGCAATGCGCTGCCAGTTGCAGTAGTCCTCGAAGAAGCGGCCGCGCTCGCCGTCGCCGACGTTCTCGATGGCAAAAGGCCCCGGGCTGGCGAGATTCTGCTCGAAGCCTGCGCGCAAGGTGGTCACCCACTCGGTAAAGGCGCCGCGCAGCACCAGCGCGCCGTCGCGCTGGTAGTTCTCGATATCGGTGGGGGATAGGGTCACGATGTTCCTGTGGGGGCTGGGCTGATGACCAAGTATCGTGGCGGCCGGGCAATAGGAAAACTATATATTTCCTATGCTGTAGTATAGGAAATCATGATTGGTTTCTCCTTCCGCCAGCTCGAATACTTCGTTGCCGCCGCCGAGCACGGCAGCATCAGTGCCGCGGCGCGGGCCCGGCATGTATCGCAGCCGTCGGTTTCGCTGGCGATCGCGCAACTCGAAGGCGTGCTCGGCGAGACCCTGTTCCGCCGCCAGGTCAGCCGCGGGCTGGAGCTGACGCCGGCCGGCCAGCAATTGCTTGGCCGCGCGCGCGACATCCTGGCGCTGGCGACGGGTCTCGCGGTGAAGGGTGGGGAGGGTGCGAGCGGGCGCGGCCTGAGCGGGCAGCTATCGCTGACCTGCTTCCAGGATCTCGGTGCTTACTATGCCCCGCGCCTGCTGGCCGGATTCCGCCGGCAGTACCCACATGTCTCGGTAACGCTGTTCGAGGCCGACCTGGCCGCCGTGCACCGTACGTTGAGCGCGGGCAAGGCGGAGCTCGCTCTGACCTATGACCTCGGCTTCGACCAGCGCATCGCGCGCTGGGTGGTGGCGCGGCTGGCACCGTACGCGCTGCTGCCGGCGACCCACGCGCTGGCGTCGCAGCCGAGCGTCAGCCTGGCCGAGCTGGCGGGTGAGCCGCTGATCCTGGAAGACATTGCGCAGACCCGCGAGTATTTCCTCTCGCTGTTCTGGGCGCATGGCTTGCGCCCGCGCCTGTACCAGTACACACAGACCTTCGAGATGCAACGCGGGTTGGTGGCGCATGGCTATGGCGTGGCGCTGTCGTGCACGCGGCCGGCTGGCGATCACAGCTACGATGGCGAGCCCATTGCCTGCCGTTGCGCGAGGCCGTGGCGCCCCAGCGCGTGGTGCTGGCGCAATCGCCCGCGATGCGGCCGTCACCCGTTGCCGAGGCGTTTATCCGCTGGGCGCGCGAGGCCGGGCACGCCGAGCCGGCTTGAAGGGCGGCCCGGCGCCCTGCTAGCGCGGATACAGCGCGCCGAGCACGCGCGGGCCTGCCGCGCCGGTGACGGTGGGGACGTTGCCGGGCGAGCGCAGTAGCATCTGGCGCGCCAGCCAGGCAAAGGCGATGCCTTCGACCTGCGAAACCGGCACGCCGAAGTCGTCGGAGCTTTGCACCGTTACCCCCGGCAGCGCCTGCGCCAGCAGGCGCATCACGAAGCCGTTGCGCGCGCCGCCCCCGCAGACGATCAGGCGCGCGGCGCCCCGGGCATGCGCGCGCACGTCGCGGGCGATGGCCTCGGCGGTGAGCGCGGCCAGCGTGGCCTGCACGTCGGCGGGCGGCAGCGCCGTGCCGGGCCCGGCCAGGTGCTGTTCGAGCCAGGCAGGGTGGAAGAGGTCGCGGCCGGTGCTCTTGGGCGGGGCCACGCCGAAATACGGCTCGGCCAGCAAGCGCGCCAGCAGCGTGTCGTTGATCCTGCCGCTGGCGCCCCAGGCGCCGTCAGCGTCGAAAGCCCGGCCGTGGTGGCGCTCGATCCAGTAGTCGAGCAGCACGTTGCCAGGACCGCAATCGAAGCCGGTCACCGGCGCGCTGTCCTTGCCCGCGCCCGCTGCCGGCAGCACGCTGATATTCGAGATCCCGCCGATATTGCAGGCCACCCGCGTCTCGCCGGCGTCGCCGAACAGGGCCTGGTGCAGCGCCGGCACCAGCGGAGCGCCCTGGCCGCCCGCGGCCACGTCGCGGCTGCGGAAATCCGCCACCACGTCGATGCCGCACAGTTCGGCCAGCAAGGCTGGCTGCTGGCTCTGGCGCGTATAGCCGGTGCCATCGTACTGGCCAGGACGGTGGCGCACGGTCTGCCCGTGGGCGCCGACCGCCGCGATGGCCGCAGCCGCCAGTCCCGACTCGCGCAGCAGCGCGGCCACGCAGCCGGCGTACACGCGCGCCAGCCCGTTGGCGGCCAGCGCCTCGCGATGGATCTCGTCGTCGCCGGGCTGCTGCAGTCCGGCGAACGCCTCGCGCAACGCCRCCGGGAACGGCTGGTGGGCCGCGGCCAGCACCGCCGGCCGCGGGCCGGAGAAATCGACCAGCACGCCATCCGCGCCGTCCATGCTGGTGCCGGACATGATGCCGATGAAACGGTCGGTAGAGGCGGGCGACGGGCTTTGCATGCGGGCTAGTTGTTGTTGCTGGCGACGTTGTAGGTGCGCAGCGCGTTGATGCGGCTGAGCAGCCCGCTGGTGTAGTTCAGGAACTGCTGGCGCGCGGCGCCCGACAGGGCCGGGGTATCCAGCGCGGCGATGGCCAGCGGGTTGAGCGGCACGTCGTTGACGCGGAACTCATAGTGCAGATGCGGGCCGGTGGCCCAGCCGGTCTGGCCCACGTAGCCGATCACCTGTCCCTGCGTCACATGCTGGCCGCGCCGCATGCCGGCGAAGCCCGACAGGTGGGCGTAGTAGGTCGAGTAGCCGCTATGGTGCTTGAGGATGACGATATTGCCGTAGCCGTTCTGCTGGCCCACGAACTCCACTTCTCCGTCACCCGTGGCCTGCACCTTGGTGCCCGTGGGCGCGGCAAAGTCCACGCCCTTGTGCTGTGCCCAGTTGTGATGCAGCGGATGGTCGCGCCCGCCGAAGCCGGACGAGATACGCGAGAACTCCACCGGCGAGCGCAGGAACGGCCGCTTCATGCTGCGCCCGTCGAACGTGTAGTAGGCGCCTTGCTTGCTGCCTTCCTGTGCGTACCAGAGCGCCTGGTGCAGCTGGTTGTGGTTGATCAGCTCGACCGCCACCACACGTCCGTTGCGCACGAAGGCGGCGTCGCGGTAGCCTGCCTCGTAGACGATGCGGAAGCGGTCTCCGGTGGTGATGTCGTGGTGGAAATCGATGACGCCGGAGAAGATCGAGATCATCTGCTCGACCACGTCGTCGGGCACGTCGGCCGCGTCCATGGCCTTGAAGAAGCCGCCCGCGGCGATCGCGCCGGACAGCATTTCGTAGTGCACGTCGTTCTTCACCGACTGCACGCGCGCCTTGTAGACCGGGGCGGCGAGCTCGCCCGCGCGCTCGATCACCAGCTCGCGCGAGGATTCCGCATCGCCGCCGAGGTTGGCCTGCAGCGATACCAGCAGGTTGTTCTGGTCTGCCTCGGCCTGCACGTTCTGGCCGGGCTCGAGCGCAAACAGGCCGCGCGCGGTGGCATTCTGGCGGATAAACGCTTGCGCGTCGGGGTCATCGATACCGAGGCGCTTGAGCAGGGTGGCGATGGTGTCACCGCGCTGCATGCGCGCTTCGCGCACAAAGGTGTCGTCGGTCTCGGTCAGCTGTTCGAGCTGGGATTGCAGGTCGGGCAGGCGAATGGCCTCCCGGACACGCGGAGCGAGCGGGTCGTCGAAGGCATTGCGCGGCGCCACGCCCATGGCGGCGGCCATGCCAAGCGTGAACACCGTGCCGACCGCAGCTGTCAATTGCTTGCGCCGGCGCGCGTGCAGCGCGTTGGTGGGATCGACGAGAACCACCAGCTCGCGCGCGAAAACTTCGCGGAGTCTGGACCACATCACGTAAAATTCACTCTTTGGTTCGGGCCGCGCTGCCGCGACGATCTGCTTCGTCTTGCCTTCCTCTCCCGAGGTGCGGTGCGTGCCATATTGGTTTGCCGCCGTAGAATGGCGGTTGGCCCGCGGGATGCGTCCCGCCGGCACAAGAGCGCGAATTATACCAAAATCGGCCGCCGGCCGTTTTTCGTCCGCGTCTGAATTCTCATGTTTTTCAAAGACTTACGTCATGACTGAAGTTTCCCCCGGCGCTGCCACTTCCTACCCCCTCACGCCCACCGTGATGCACGCCCTGGAGGTGTCCAAGCGCGGGTGCGACGAACTGCTGGTCGAATCCGAATGGCTGGCCAAGCTCGCGCGCAGCGAGGCCACCGGCGTGCCGCTGCGCATCAAGCTGGGCCTGGACCCGACCGCACCGGACATCCATATCGGCCACACCGTGGTGCTCAACAAGCTGCGCCAGCTGCAGGACCTCGGCCACCAGGTCATCTTCCTGATCGGCGACTTCACCTCCACCATCGGCGACCCGTCCGGGCGCAACGCCACGCGYCCYCCGCTCACGCGCGAGCAGATCGAGGCCAACGCCCAGACCTACTACCGCCAGGCCAGCCTGGTGCTCGATCCCGCCCGCACCGAGATCCGCTACAACAGCGAGTGGAGCGACCCGCTCGGCGCGCGCGGCATGATCGAGCTGGCGGCCAAGTACACGGTGGCGCGGATGATGGAGCGCGACGACTTCACCAAACGGTTCCGCTCTGGGATTCCGATCTCGGTCCATGAGTTCCTCTACCCGCTGATGCAGGGCTACGATTCGGTCGCGCTCAAGGCCGACCTCGAGCTCGGCGGCACCGACCAGAAATTCAACCTGCTGGTCGGGCGCGAGCTGCAGAAGGAGTACGGCCAGGAGCAGCAGTGCATCCTGACCATGCCGCTGCTGGTGGGCCTGGACGGCGTGGAGAAGATGTCCAAGTCCAAGGGCAACTACATCGGCGTGACCGAGGCCCCGAGCGAGATGTTCGGCAAGCTGATGAGCATCTCCGATGACCTGATGTGGCGCTACTTCGAGCTGCTGTCGTTCCGCCCGATGAGCGAGATCGACCTGATGAAGCAGGAGATCGCACTGGGCCGCAACCCGCGCGACTGCAAGGTAATGCTCGGCCAGGAGATCGTCACGCGCTTCCACAGCGCCGCCGACGCCGAGCGCGCGCTGGAGGACTTCAACCATCGCGCGCGCGGCGGCGTGCCCGACGACATCCCCGAGGTCAGCCTGTCCGGCGCGCCGCTGGGCATCGCGCAGCTGCTCAAGCAGGCCAACCTGGTGCCGTCCACCTCGGAGGCCAACCGCAATATCGAGCAGGGCGGCGTCAAGATCGACGGCACCGTGATCAGCGACAAGGCAGTGAAGATCGAAGCCGGCAGCTACGTCGTGCAGGTCGGCAAGCGCCGCTTCGCGCGCGTGACCCTGGCGTGAACCTGCGCCGGAGACGTTCATGATCGCCCTGATCCAGCGGGTCGCACAGGCCCGCGTCACCGTCGAAGGCCGCACCACCGGGGAGATCGGTGCCGGCCTGCTGGCGCTGGTGTGCGCCGAGCGCGGCGACACCGAAACCCAGGCCGAGCGCCTGCTCGCCAAGCTGCTGGCTTACCGCGTGTTCTCCGATGCCGGCGGCAAGATGAACCTGCCGGTGCAGGACATCGATGGCCGTGGCACGCGCGGCGGCCTGCTGGTGGTGTCGCAATTCACGCTGGCGGCCGACACCAACAGCGGCGCGCGCCCGAGCTTTACCCCGGCCGCCGCGCCAGCCGAGGGCGAACGCCTGTACAACCACTTCGTGGAGCGCGCCCGCGCCGCGCACGGCGAGGTCCAGACCGGCGAATTCGGCGCCATGATGCAGGTCAGCCTGGTCAACGACGGGCCGGTCACCTTCTGGCTGCGTGTGCCGCCGGCGGGCGCAGCCGCCTGAACCCACATGGCCGCGTCGCACGCGGCGCAAACCAGCAAGGAGAGACGCATGAAAATCTGGAGCAAGGCTTTCGCCGACAACGGGCCCATTCCGGTCGAGTTCGCCTTCGGCGCGATGGATCCCGCCGCCCATGTGGCGCTGTCGAACAACCGCAATCCCGACCTGCACTGGGACGAGGCGCCAGCCAGCACACGTTCCTTCGTGCTGATCTGCCATGACGCGGACGTGCCGAGCCGCGGCGACGACGTCAACCAGGAAGGCCGCGAAGTGCCGGCATCGCTGCCGCGCGTGGATTTCTTCCACTGGGTGCTGGTGGACATCCCGCCCGGCCTGCGCTCGATCTCCGCCGGCAGCCACAGCGACGGCGTGATCGCGCGCGGCAAGCCGGGCCCCGAGGCGACCGGCGGCACCGCGGCCGCGGGCGGCCTGCGCCACGGCCTGAACGACTACACCGGCTGGTTCGCCAACGACCCCGACATGAAGGGCGACTACTACGGCTACGACGGTCCCTGCCCGCCGTGGAACGATACCCTGCTGCACCACTACGTGTTCACGGTCTATGCGCTCGATCTCGACCGCCTGCCGCTCGACGGCACCTTCACCGGTGCGCAGGTGCGCGAGGCGATCCAGGGCCATGTGCTGGCACAGGCGTCGATCACCGGCACCTACACGCTCAATCCGAAGCTGGCCGGCGGCACGGCGAAGTAATCCGGCCGGCGGCGCGCGCAGGAAATGCAAGGAAACGAAAAGGAAACGGCATGTCGCAATTGCCCGGGCCGCATTCGCTGGCCTTTACCCACCTGATCCTGATTCGCCATGGCGAGACCGCGTGGAATCGCGAGCGACGCCTGCAGGGGCAGCTCGACATTCCGCTCAACGCCACCGGCGTGGCGCAGGCCGACGCCCTGGCGCAGGCCCTGGCCGCCGAACCGATCGACGCGGTCTACGCCAGCGATCTCTCGCGGGCGATGCAGACGGCGACACCGCTGGCCGAGGCCCTCGGCATGGCGGTGCGGCCCGATGCGCGCCTGCGCGAACGCTGCTATGGCACGCTGGAGGGCAGGACCTACGCGGAGGTGGCCGAGCAATCGCCCGAGGATTTCGCCCGCTGGCAGGCGCGCGTGCCGGACTACGCGCCCGACGGCGGCGAGTCCTTGCTGTCTTTCCATGAGCGCGCGGTGGAAGCCGCGCTGGCGCTGGCGCGCCGCCACCCCGGCGAGCGCATCGCGCTGGTGGCGCATGGCGGCGTGCTGGACTGCCTCTACCGCGAGGCCAACGACATGACGCTGGAAGCGCCGCGCCAGCACGAGCTGCTCAACGCCAGCATCAACCGGCTACGCTGCGACAGCCAGCGGCTGACGGTGATGCAGTGGGCCGACGTGGGCCATCTCGAAGCGCTGGCGCTGGACGAAGTCGATCGCCGCGTCCCCTAGCGGGCAGCCGCTCACACACGCAGCCGGAACGGCGTGAAATCGGTATTGCGGTCGTACCAGTCTTCGCGCTCGGCGCGCTTGAGGAAGCCCACCACCTTGTAGGTGACCGGCGTCATCACGACTTCCCAGGCTGTCTTCAGGATGTATTGGGCGATCGCCACCTGGATCACCTTTTCCAGCGGCCAGATGCCGTAGAAGGCGATCACGTAGAACAGGGAGGAGTCGACCAGTTCTCCGGCCAGCGTGGAGCCGATGGTGCGCGTCCAGAGCCAGCGGCCCTCGGTCCACAGCTTCATCTTGGCCAGCACATAGCTGTTGGCAAAACTCCCGCAGCAGAACGCGATCAGCGAGCCGAGCACGATGCGCCAGGTATTGCCGAACACGTCTTCCAGGCTTTTCTGGTAGTCGCCCATGAACGGCGCCACCGGCATCTTCAGTACCACCAGGCTCATGAAGGTGGCGAAGGCGAGCGCGGCAAAGCCCGCCCACACCACGCGGCGGTCGCGCCCGTAGCCATAGACCTCGGTCAGCACGTCGCCGAAGATATAGGAAACCGGGAAGAACAGCACCCCGGCGCCGAAGGTCACCGGCCCGATCAGCGGCAGCGTGACCTGCGCGGCCTTGGCCGCGCCGATCAGGTTGGAGCACAGCAGGACCGTGACGAACGCCACCATCACAAGGTCGTAGTAACGGTAGACGCGCCCGGTGTAGCCGGGCGTGGCGGTCGACATGGTCATGGCGGTTCCGGAGGGGCGGCAGTGCGGCGATTATGCCAGCCACGCCGCCGCCGCGCCCGCCGCCTTCAGCCCCCCCGCAAGCTGCCTGCAAGCCCACGGCCCCACAGCCCCACAGCCCTACAGGTTCAGCTTGCCGACCTTGGCGCCGTCCAGCGAGATATCGAACATCAGCCCGGCGTTGGTCTGCACGAAGCCGATCACCGGTTGCTGCCCGGTGACGGTATCGATCGAGCCGTTGGCGCCAATCTTCGCGACCGCCACGCTGGCATCCGCGCCGACAGTCCAGCCGCTGCTGTTGACGAACTTGCTGTAGGCGTCCGGCGTCATGAACATGATGATGACGGACTTGGATTGCCCGCCGGCGGTGAGTCCGAACGAGGCCGAGGTGGTGCGGTAGTAGCCCACCGCGGCGCCGTGGGAGCGCAGCACGCCTTCGCCGTACTCGCCCCCGATCACGAGACCTGCGGACAACACGCGCGGGAAGATCAGGATCCCCTGCGCACGCGAGGCCAGGTCGCGCGCACTGCCGGCGGTGGTGAACAGGCGGTTGAGCGCGCCGTCCGCACCTGCGTCGATTTCCTGTTTCTTGGCCGCCGCATCGGTTGGCGCATTGGTGCCGGTGGTGGTGCAGCCCGCGGTGAAGGCGGTGGCCACGAGCAGGCCCGAGCCCGCCATCCGGGTGACAAAYTGGCGTCGATTCATGTGCTCTCTCCTGACAGGGAAGAAATAGGCCGGCGCCATGCCGCGGCGGCCGGGACTAAGTCATTGTGGACAAGGAGGCAGCCGCCAGCAATGCGCGACAAAAGAATTGTCTGCGGTGCACGAAAGTATTTAATGCGGGGTGCGCGGCACCGCAGCATGGCCGGCGCCGGCGCCGGGCGGCCGGAAATGGCCGCCGGTGGCGGCCGCGCGGCGGGGAATTGCCGCTATGCAGCGGGTTCGGCGTCGCCGCCGGGCGCGGACAGCCCGAAATGCAGGTAGGCGGCGGCGGTGGCCATGCGGCCGCGGGGTGTGCGCTGCAGGTAGCCTTGCTGGATCAGGTAGGGCTCCAGCACGTCCTCGATGGTGTCGCGCTCCTCGCCGATCGCCGCGGCCAGGTTGTCCACGCCGACCGGCCCGCCGCCGAACTTGTGCAGGATGGCTTCGAGCAGCTTGCGGTCCATGAGGTCGAAGCCGACCACATCCACATCCAGCATGGCCAGCGCCGCGTCGGCGGTAGCGCGTGTGATGGTGCCATCGCTTTTGACCTCGGCAAAGTCACGCACGCGCCGCAACAGCCGGTTGGCGATACGCGGCGTGCCGCGCGCGCGCCGGGCGATTTCCAGCGCGCCGAGCGGATCGATGCGCGCCCCCAGCAGCTGTGCCGAGCGGGTGACGATGCGTCCCAGTTCCTCCGCGGTGTAGAACTCCAGCCGCGCGACGATGCCGAAGCGGTCGCGCAGCGGGTTGGTCAGCATGCCGGCGCGCGTGGTGGCGCCCACCAGCGTGAACGGCTGGAGGTCCAGCTTGACCGAGCGCGCGGCGGGCCCCTCGCCGATCATGATGTCGATCTGGTAGTCCTCCAGCGCCGGGTACAGGATTTCCTCCACCACCGGAGACAGGCGGTGGATCTCGTCGATGAAGAGGACGTCGTTGGCTTCCAGGTTGGTCAGCAGCGCGGCCAGGTCGCCGGGGCGCTCCAGCACCGGGCCGGAAGTCTGGCGCAGGTTCACGCCCATCTCGCGCGCGATGATGTGCGCCAGCGTGGTCTTGCCCAGGCCCGGCGGCCCGAACAGCAGTACGTGATCGAGTGCCTCGCGGCGGTTGCGCGCGGCGTGCATGAAGATGTCGAGCTGGCCGCGCACCTTCTCCTGGCCGACGTATTCGTCGAGCAGCTTGGGGCGAAGCGCCCGCTCGAAGGCCTCCTCGTTGGGAGAGGCGGTGGTGGGGGCGATCACGCGGTCGCCCCCGCGGTCGGGGACCAGCTTGTCGGTTTCGATCATGGATGTGCTACGGGCAAAGTGGCTCGATTGTAGCCCGTCCGGGCCAGGCTACCCGCGCTCGGGCGGCCCCGCTCAGCCCTTCGAGAGGGACTTCAGCGCCAGCTTGATGCCGTCCGAGACGCCGGTGCCGGCCGGTACCTGCTTGATCGCCAGCGCCGCTTCCTTCTCGGAGTAGCCCAGCGCCAGCAGCGCGTTGAGGATGTCGACGGCATTGTCGTGCACCGGCGTGCTGCCTGGCGCATGGCCGAGTTCCGCGCCGAGCTTGCCCTTGAGTTCGAGCAGCAGGCGCTCGGCGGTCTTCTTGCCGATGCCCGGCACGCGTGTCAGGCGCCCGGCCTCCTGCAGCGTGATCGCCTGCGCCAGTTCTGTGACCGACATGCCCGACAGCACGGCCAGCGCCATGCGCGCGCCGATGCCGGTGATCTTGATCAGTTCGCGGAAGGTATTGCGTTCGGTGGCGGTGCCGAAGCCGTACAGCAGGTGCGCGTCCTCGCGCACGATCTGCTGCGTCAGGAGCGTGACCGGATGGCCCACCGCGGGCAGGTTGTAGAAGGTGCTCATCGGCACGTCGATCTCGTAGCCGACGCCGTGGCAGTCGACCAGCAGATGCGGGGGATTCTTCTCGATGAGGGTGCCGGCGATGCGTCCGATCATGGTGTGTGGTGTCTGCAGCGAAGCGAAAGTGGGCGCCAGTGTAGCCGAGCCGCCGGCTAGCGTCCCGGGGTATCGACGGCCTGGCGGCCCAGCGCCGGGTCGTCGGTGAAGAAGCCGTCCACGCCTGCCGCCAGGAAAGCCTGTACCTCGCGCACCATGCCACCCGGGCTGCGGGTGCCATCGTCGCCGCCCGTGCGCAGGTTGCGCGGCAGGAAGCTGTTCTCGGGGCGGAAGGTGTAGGGATGCACCAGCAGCCCGGCGGCATGCGCGTTGCGCACCAGCGCCGAAGGCGTGCCGAGGTCGCCGTTCGCGTCGCGCGGCACCACGCTGGATTTCTCCGGCCCGATGCCGTTGGCGTAGCTGGCCACCTCGCGCAGTCCGACCGGCGTCATCATGTCGGCGTAGGTGCGGGTGTCGCCGGCCAGGCGCCAGTCGGCGGGGCGCCCCTTCGCGCTGCCCATCAATTGCACCAGCTTCACGTTGGGCATGCCGCTGCCCAGGCGCTGGCGCAGCTCGCGCAGGTTGCCGGTCTCGAACGACTGCACATAGACCGGGGCGCTGCGCGTATAGGCGTGCGCGCGCAGCGTGGCCACCAGCTTTTCTTCCAGCGGCAGGCCGATGCCGCGGAAATAGCTCGGATGCTTGGTTTCCGGATACAGGCCGATCACGCGCCCGCTACGCTGCGAGGCAGTGGCCACCAGCTCGATGATCTCGTCGAACGTCGGGATCTCGAACTGGTCGTTGTACTGCGTATTGGCGCGGCGCAGCTGGGGGATGCGCTCGCGCGCGCGCAGCGTCTTGAGTTCGGCCAGCGTGAAGTCTTCGGTGAACCAGCCGTCGAGACGCTCGCCGTCGATGACCTTGATGCGCTTGCGAGCGGCAAACTGCGGCAGCGCGGCGACATTGGTGGTGGTGCCGATCTCGTTCTCATGGCGGGCCACCAGCACGCCGTCGCGCGTCATCACCAGGTCGGGCTCGACCACGTCGGCGCCATCCTCGATGGCGCGCGCGTAGGAGGCCAGCGTGTGCTCGGGGCGCAGGGCACTGGCGCCGCGATGCCCGATCACCAGCGCCTTGGGTGCCGCCGCGGCAGGGGCCGCGGGCGCGCCGGCCGCCGGCGCGGTGG
>NZ_JBFTNF010000038.1:0-131798 GCF_056397345.1 Cupriavidus sp. 05N38 | reverse complement strand
GCGGGCGATGCCGCGCAGGCGCAAGCGTTGCGCCAGCGCCGGCTCGGCATCGATGACCTGTTCCAGCGCATCGCCCACGCGCGCGCTCAGCGCCGGGCTCGCATGGCGCGAGCACACCAGCGGCAGGCCGGGCGCGCAAGCGGTGCCGCCGATCTGGCGCAGYGCCGCCAGCCGTGCGGGCAGGTGGTCGCGCACGAAGGCCAGCGTGACGCAATCGATGGCGGCCACGTCCGCCTCGCCGTGCGCCACGGCGTCGAGCGACGCCAGGTGCGAGCCGGTGCGCAGCGCGGCGGCAAAAAAGCGCCCCTGGCGTGCCAGCGGCGCCACCGCATGACGCAAGGCGTTCATGCCGCTGTGCGAGGCGTCGTCGTTGTACGCCACGCGCAAGCCGCGGCAATCCGCCAGCGTGGCCGGGCCGCCGGCGCGCACCACGATGGCACTGCTGTAGTGCTCGCCGTCGCAGCCCGGCGCATCGAACCGCGGCGTGCCGACGACGCGCACATGGCGCTGCAGGCCCTGCACCAGGGGGTAGCCGCAGGCCTGCGACAGCAGCAGGTCCGGGCGGCGCCAGAACGCATGCAGCGCGTCGTGCGTGGTGCCGGGGTCGACGGCGCGCAGGTAGAGCGGATCGGGCCCGCGCGCCAGCACGTCCGCCACGCGCGCAATCAGCGCCAGCCAGTCCGCGCGCAATGCGGGCGTCACGTTGTACATGGGCAGCGCGGCCACCCAGTGCCTGCGGTCATCCATGCGCGTTCACCCTGTCAGCCGCGCGCGCGCATCATTGCCGGCGCGCGTACCCGTTGCCGCCACCGCGGCGGCATGGCGGCGCGCGTCGCGGAACAGCGGATGCACCACCGGCGCGGCCGGGCGCAGCGCGAAGCGCGCCAGCCATTCGCCGTAGCCCTTCACCACGAAGCCGCCGCTGCGCCGCCGGTAGCCCGGCGCGCGCGTGCGATAGATGCCGCCCAGCGCGAACCACGGCACTGCCGGCAAGTCATGATGGACCAGGTGATAGTTGTTGTTGAGGAAAAGCAGGCGCCACGGCCACGCCGCCTCGTTGATGACGCTGCGCCGCGCCGGCAGCGCATGCGGCCGGTGCTCCTGGAACGAGCGCACCGCCGACAGCGACAACGCCGGATACGCCACGCCCGCCAGCATCAGCCACGGCGCGATGCCGCACGCGCGGTCGAGCCAGGCCAGCAGCGCGGCCAGCGCCAGCAGGTGCGCGAGCCATATCGGCACATCGCGCAGGTCGCCGCTGCGCACCTGTCGCCATGCGGCGGCCATCGTCTGCGCGATGGCGAACGCCGGCCCCAGCAGCACGCGGCCGGCCATCGTATTGCGCCAGCGCAGCAGCATGCGCAGCGCGGGGCCAGACGCCTGCCAGTCGCCAGGCAGCAGAAAGTAGCTCTCCGGGTCGGCCCCGGGGTGCGTGAGATGGTCGGCCGCGTGATGGATCAGGTGTTCGCGGCGGTAGAGGCCGTACGGAAACCACACCGCCAGCGGCGCCGCGCCGAACAGCGCGTTGAGCCAGGGCAGCCGCGTGGGATGGCCGTGCAGCAATTCATGCTGCAGCGACATGTACCACGTGGTGGCGACGGTCAGCAGCGCCGCCGTCAGCGGCAGGCCGAGGCGGGCCGCGTTGAGCGCGGTGCCGAACCACGCCGCGTAGACCGCCGCGATCAGCAGCCAGGTCGGCAGTTCGGTGCGCCAGAGCCAGGCGCGGCTGGCGCGCGCGATCTCCGCGCGCTGGATGTCGTCCAGGTAGATTGCCATGGCTGCGTCATCGTTGAACGGTGGCGGGCTGTACGGCAATCGAGGCGATGCGGACACCCAGGGCATCCCGCGCCGCCTGTCAAGCCGATGGGCGGCGAGCGCGGGGATGTCAGACCAGCTTAGGCGCCGTGGCGGAAAACGGAACGAAGGAAAGCCGATATGGATATGCGCACGCAGGCACGGGTACGCGCCGCGCGCTCAGTCGAGCACCTTGCCGCGCTGCGCCTTGACCTGGCTGCGCTGGTTCTTGCCCTCCAGGCGCCGCATGCGTGAGCCGAAGGTGGGCCGCGTGGGCCGCCGCGCGCGCGGCGGCGTGGCCACGCTGCGCACCAGCTCGTGCAGGCGCCGCACGGCTTCCTCGCGGTTCATCTCCAGGCTGCGATGCTGTTGCGCCTTGATCACCACAACGCCATCGCGCGTGATGCGGTGGTCATGCAGCTGCAGCAGCCGTGCCTTGTGGTCGTCGTCCAGCGACGACGACGCGCGCACGTCGAAACGCAGGTGCACCGCGTTGGACACCTTGTTGATGTTCTGCCCGCCGGCGCCCTGCGCGCGGATCGCGGTGATCTCATACTCGGTGTGGGGGATGTGGATATCTGGCGCCATGGCACGGATCATAGCAAGGCCAGGCGCGTCGACGTGGTGTCGGGAGGCGAAGCCGGGCCCGCCTCGCGGCACCCGCTTCGCCAAGGGAACGCCAAGGGAGCGTCAAGGGAAACCCGGTATTRCGAATCGTTCTTATCCACACTATGCTGATGCGCCAATCCACATTCCGGAGACCTTTATGCAACGTATCGCCCYGCTCTTGCTGGCCGGCGCATTTTCGACGGGCGCCTTCGCCAGCGCCAAATGTGTTGCCCATCCCAAGGCGGAATGGATGAAGGAGGCCGACGCCAAGGCCAAGATCGAAGCGCAGGGCTACACCATCAAGAAGTTCAAGGTGGACGGCAACTGCTATGAGATCTATGGCACCACGAAGGAGGGCAAGAAGGCCGAGATCTACTACGACACCAAGACGCTCGAGGTGGTCAAATCGGAAATCGAGAAGTAAGCCGGGAAGCGAGCCGCGCGCCGGTCCCGCCGCAATGACGGCTGCCGCCTCCGTTCGCGTCTGGGACCGCGTCGTGCGCGCCACGCACTGGTGCGTGGCGGCCCTGGTCCTGTGGGATCTGTACGAGGACTCGGGCGGCCCGCTGCATCGCAATCTCGGCTACGTGGCGGCCGGCCTCGTGCTCGTCCGCCTGGCCTGGGGCGCGATAGGCAGCAAGCCCGCGCGGTTCTCCAGCTGGGTGCCGGGCCCGTCCGGCCTCGCCACCTATTGCAAGGCCCTGGCAACGGGCCATCCGCCGCGCTACCTCAGTCATAGCCCGCTTGGTGCCGTGATGATGCTTGCGCTCTGGTTCCTGATCCTCGCGCTGGCGGCGACGGGCTGGATGTCCCGCCTCGACGCCTACTGGGGCGAGGACTGGGTTACCCGCCTGCACGGCGTGCTGGCCTACATCCTCATGGGCCTGGTCGCGCTCCATGTCATGGCCGCCATCGCGATGGGACGGCTTCACCGCGAGAACCTGATTGCCGCCATGCTGACCGGCAACAAGCGTCAGGGCGATCCGCCCGGGACCGATCCGCCTCGCTAGCCCCGCGTGGGAATCCGTCCGGCCAGGCGAAGCCATCCCGCACCGCTGCGGACCGGCACGAGGCAAGGCCGCGCATTGAGGCATACTTCTCTCGTGCGGCCCGCCGCGCGCCCGCTTCTTTGATCCCATCCGAAAGCTCCGGAATCGTGTCGGCGCACGTGGAGCCACCGCCATGCCAAACGTCGGACGACTTGTTCGCAGTGCCAGCCTGAACGGCTACATCGAGCTGATGGAGTCGCTTGGGCGTGATCCCGGGACGTTCCTTCGGAAGGTGGGGCTGTCGGYGCGCCTGCTCCGGGAACCCGGTGCGGTCATCCCCAGCCATGCCCTGCGCGAGTTGCTGGAAGTCACGGCAAGCGCCACGGGCATGGAAGACCTTGCGCTGCGGCTGGCGGCGCGCCGCACGTTCTCCAACCTGGGACCGATCAGCCTGGTGCTCAAGGAAGAGCCCTCGCCACGGCAGGCGCTCGATGCCTTGTGCCGTTACCTGAAGCTGCTCAGCCCCTCCCTGATCATGCGCATCGAGGATGTCGGCCAAACCGTCGTCATCAGCGAAGACCTGCTGCCCGGCCCGGGCCCGGCGACTCGCCAGGCGATGGAACTGAGCGTGGCCATGATGTTTCGCATCCTGCGCGAACTGATCGGCCCGCAGTGGCGGCCGCAACAGATTTGCTTCACGCACCGTCCGCCGGCCGACATGTCGGCCCACCGCGCGTTTTTTGGCCGCAACCCGATGTTCAACCAGTCGTTCAACGGCATGGTCTGCGCGGCGGCCGATCTGGACAAGTCGCGCACGCCCGACGACTCAGGGGCTACGCAACTGGCGCGCGACTACCTCGACGCAGCCCTGAGGCGCCGCGGCGACGGCATGCGCGAATCGTGCCGCGAACTGATCATGGCACTGCTCCAGGGTGGACGCTGCACGGCCCAGCAGGTGGCGCGGCACCTGCGCATCGATCGTCGCACGCTGCATCGCCATCTCATCGCGGAAGGGCTGACCTTTTCGGTCGTGCTCGACGAAGTGCGCTCGGAGCTGGTGATGCGTCACCTGCGCGAGAGCGACCTGCCAATCGGCGAGGTCGCGGGCCTGATGGGATTTTCGAACCAGAGCAGCTTCAGCCATTGGTTCCGTGCCGCCTTTGGCTGCAGCGTCACGCAATGGCGCATGCAGACGGCCGACCATTCGGCAAATGCGGCGGCTTCAACCCTGAGGCGTCGCCGCCCGGTTCCCGCCGTCAGTCGGCAATGAGCACGATCTTGCCCATGTGCTGACTGCGCTCAATGTAGGCGTACGCTTCACCGATCGAATCCATCGGGAATGTGCGGTCGATCGGCAGGCGAAGCTTGCCTTTACGGAAGTACGGCAGCAGATCGCGCGCGCAAGCCTGGACGCACTCGACGCGCTCCTGCTCGCTGCGCGTGCGGAACGTGGCACCCATCAGCTTCAGGCGATTCAGCCACAGCAGGTTGATATCGACCTGCGCCGTGCTGGCCCCGCCCAGCCGCGCGAGATTGACCAGGCGCCCCTTTACCGCAAGGCTCTTGATATGGTCCTCGAAGACCGAGCCGCCAATGGTATCCATGATGACGTCAACGCCACGGCCGCCGGTGGCAGCCATGATGGCTTCGACCTGGGGCTCGCGGGATGCATCGATGCCGACATCCACCCCATGGCCGCGCAGGCGCTCCAGCTTTTCCGCCGACCTCGAAGACGCGATCACCGGCCGGGCGCCAAGTGCCGACGCGATCAGGATTGCGGCCATGCCGATGCCGCCCGAGGCACCATTGATGAACACCGACTCGCCGGCCTTCAGCTCACCGTTGCTGACCAGCGCGTCATGGGCGGTGATGAACACATTGGGGAACGCTGCCGCGTCGATCCACGACACATCCTCCGGGACCGGCATCAGCGCCAGCGGGGCGGCGACCACATATTGGGCGTGGCAGCCGCGGCCATGGCCCATGACCCGGTCGCCTTCGCGCCAACCGCTGACCTGGTCGCCAACGCTCTCGACCTCGCCCGCAAACTCGACGCCGGCGGTCATCGGGGCGCCCGTACGATGCTCCCGCATGTACTTGATCTCGCCATAGTTGATCCCCGACGCACGCACCCGGACCAACACCTCGTTGGGGCCCGGCCGCGGAACCGGAATGTCCTGCACCGCAAGCCGACCACCGTCGGCGCCGGGCAATACGCGTACTGATTTCATCCTGCCTCCTGTTGATCTCGTCCTGCTGGCGTCGTGACGCCAGCGCCTGCCTGCCTTTCAGTTGCTGCTTGTCGCGATGCGTTGGCGGTCGCGAGTTCCGGCGCCGCAACGACGTATGCAATGAACTTCATCCGCACGGCGACCGGATTCGGGAGTCATCACTCCGGGGTGAAGTGGATCGAGCGCAATAGCTTGCCCTGGCGCTCGTAGGATTCCCGCACGTCCCTTGAAAGCTCCTCCGAGGTAGCCGGCGAGCCAATTTCCATACCCAGGTCTTCGATCTTTCGCCGTAGCGAGGGCGATTGCATGGCCTTGAGCGTGGCCTCGCGCATTTTGGCCACCACGGCCGGCGGCACACCTGGCGCCGACCAGAGCCCCATCCAGCCCACTTCATTGAGATCGGGATAGCCCAGCTCTGCAAAGGTGGGAACGTTGGGAAGCGCGGAGATCCGCTGGGGGAAGGCCACCGCGAAGGCCCTGAGCTTTCCGGACTTGATGAACGGCAACGACGTTGCCGGGCCGTCGAACATAAGAGGCACCTGTCCGCCCATGATGTCCTGTAGTGCGGGCGGGGACCCCTTGTAGCTGACGGCACCGGTATCGAGTCCGGCGAGACGATTGAATTGCACGCCGATCGTCTGACCACGCAAGCCGATGCCAAAGTTCGCGTAGTCGATCTTGCCCGGGTTCGCCTTGATGTACGTGACCAGCTCGGCAAGATTCTTCGCGGGCAAAGCGGGGTTCCCGACGAATATGAGGCCCTGCCGGGTGAGCTGGGCAATCGGCACGATGTCCTTGAACGGATCGTAGGACACCTTGATGGCGTGCGGCACTTCGGCGGCAATCCCCTTCTGGATCAACAGGAATGTGTATCCGTCCCGCGGCGCGGACAGCAGGCCCTGGACGGCGACGACGCCAGCCGCGCCAGACTTGTAGTCGACGATAACAGTCTGGCCAAGCGGGCCCTGCAACTCATAGGCAAGGAGGCGAGCCACGATATCCGCGGTGCCGCCCGGCGGCGCGCCAACGAGTATCCGCACAGGCTTGGCTGGCCATCCGGCGGCCTGGGCGGCATCCATGGCCGGCATCCACGCGCCAATGGCGAACGTGAGCGCCAGGGCCTGGCTAGCAATCTTGGTGAGGCGTTTCATTGCGGTCTCCTTTCTGTCGGACCGGCCGCTACCGATGCGGGGTGGTCTCCGCAATCGGCATGCGTGGCCGGTAGCGAAGCACGTATCGCGTGGCAGCGTCGCTCGGCGGGCGGGCTGGGCGTCTCACTGCGTCTTGCGCAGGAAACCCTGAGTGCCGCCATTTCGGTTGGGCGCGAAGCCGTTGGCCTGCAAGGACTCCTCCACCGAGTCGTAGAACACGCCGATCTTGCTGATCTCCCGCGCTTGCTTCGCGGTGGCGATCTCGCGACCAAATTCGTGCGAGATGCGTACCAGTTGCTCGATCTGCTTCACGGTGCTCTGTTTCGCGGTACGCCTCTGGTTCCACAGCACGTCCTCCGTGCCGCATCGCACATGCAGGCCCATGGCAATTCCCATCATGTTGACCGGGAGCACGTTTCGCACGTTGCTCTCCACCGTCACGACCGCGCCGTCCGGCACGCCGCGCATGAAATTGGCGAGGCTGTACGCGTTGGGCGTATCCATGCCGCCACCGATCGCCACCCAGTTCATGACCAGCGGCCCTTTGTAGAAACCGCGGCGCATCAGCCGCTCCACAGACTCGAAGCTGTTGGTGTTGTAGCACTGGAAGGCGCTCTGGATACCCTTGGCGGTCAGGCGGCGGACGTGCTCCTCCACCCAGCCTGGCTGCGCGGGCACCGTCATTTCCTTGTAGGCGTTGAAGCTGGCCGGATTCGCGCGCGAGGTACCCCGGAAGTCCGCGTCTTCCGCATGATCGGTGACGTTCATTTGCGAGGTGTTGACCGTCACCGTGACCTGGTCCGGCGTGGGATCCAGCTCGGCCAGCATGTGGCGGGTATCGTCGGACAGCCACTTGGCGGCCTGGCCTTCGTCCTCGGGGGCGAAGGAAATGGAGCCGCCCACCTGGATGATCATTTCCGGCACCGCCTTGCGCACGCCGGCGATCAGTTCATTGAACTTCGACAAGCGCTTGCTGCCCTTGCCATCGAGTTCGCGCACGTGCAGGTGCAGAACCGTGGCGCCGGCGTTATAGCAGTCCACCGCCTTCTGGATCTGGTCTTCCATCGTGACGGGAATGTCCTCGGGGAAGTCGGAGGGCAGCCAGCCCGGGGCATAAGGTGCGGCCGTGATGATCAGCGGTTGCTGGTTTTCGGGAAAAAGGTGACCGTCGAGGAAATTCATGGTGATTCTCCGGAAAGAGGGGCTGTGTGCGAATCAGCAGGGGGTGTCGCCCACGATGCCGGCGCGCTCCATCTTGCGCGGTGCCGGCCAGTAGTCGTTGAGTGCGTAGTGCTGCGTGCAGCGGTTGTCCCAGACCGCGACGTCGCCCTCTTGCCACGACCAGCGGACCTGATATTCGGGAATGGTCGCGCGGCTGATCAGGTAGTTGAGCAGCAAGGAGGCGCCGGGCGCCTTGTCGATGCCGTGGCGCACGTTCGCCGGCGTGCTGTAGTTGGTGAGGTGCGTCGAGAACCCCGCGCCGACGAACAAGATCTTCTCGCCGGTCTCCGGATGAGTGCGCACCACGGGGTGCTCCACCGACGGATGCTCCTGGACCAGCCTGGCGCGCGCTTCCGGCGTCATGACAGCCCCGAAGCTTTGCTCGATGCTGGCCCTGGCCCGCAGGCCGTCGATCTTCTGCTTGATCTCCTCCGGCAGTTCCTCGTACGCCTTCACCATGTTCACCCAGATGGTGTCGCCGCCGATCTCGGGGCATTCTATGCAGCGCAGCACCGCCCCCATTGCGGGGTTGGGGCGCCACAGGCCGTCGCAGTGGTAGTTGTTCTCGTAGCTGTGCGGGTTGTCACTCCGGTACACGCGCACGAGGCCCGGATAGTCCGGATCGCTGCCGACCACCGGATGGTCTTCCAGCTTGCCAAAGCCGCTCGCGAAGGCCACGTGCTCCGCGCGCGTGATGGCCTGCTTGCGAAAAAAGAGGACCTTGTGCTTGAGCAGCGCCACCTTGATCTCGGCGAAGAGCGCCGGGTCGCGCGATGCCTCGCCGAGATCAACTTCCGAAATCTCGGCCCCGATGGCGGGGGTGATTTGCCTGATTTTCATTTTCTCGTCTCCTGCAGTCTGGTGAATCCAGGGACAGTTCAGTGCCTGGCTTCTGGAGAACGAGTATCTGGGGCTCCCGACTTCCGCGCTTGCTTTCCTGGGACATCCATTTGCTAATTTGGGACACGGCGAAGAGACCGCGACAAGCCGCCATGCGTTGCGTGAAAGCAGCCGGCACGCATCGGGTGCCGAATCCGTATCGCGTTGTGGGCAGAAAGGTTCGGTAACGCCGAAGCGCGGGGCGTGCCGATGCCGGGCGGTGCCGGATTGAAGGCATTTGGCCCCGATGCCTTACCTCGTTGCCAGGGACGCATGGACGGCCGCGAGATCGCAGGCGCAGTGAGACTGCCGGGCGCAATCGGGATCGCAATCGCGATTGGGAGTGGCTCGACGCCTGCCGCCGGGCGCCCCGGGAAGCTGCGATGCGAGGCGAGCCGCCAGCGCATGTCGGCGCATCTTCGGCCCTTCAGACCTCAGGCCTCAGGCCATGAATAACCAGTCCGACAGTAGCCGGACATTGATTTGCCCTTTCTCGAACGACTTCCCGATCGACGGACCGATGCATACCTGGTGGCGGGCCCGGTTGAGGCAAGACCGGCACACGGGAGGTCATGCGCGCAGGTAAGCGCAAAACGCCCGCGCCAGCTCTTCATCGAATTCGCCGCTCGCCAGCCGCAGTGGCCCGGGATTGTTGAGCATCGCATTGATGATGCTCCCGACGGCGAACTGGAAGGCGATCCGGATGCGCCGCTCCAGCAGCGCCGGGTCGGCTCCGCCGTGCAACGGCACGAGCAGCGGCAAGGCCTCCTCGATGAATGCGTGCCGACCTTCCTTGAAGCGGGGCCATGCGGTGCCCCGCGCTTCCAGGATCGTCGCCCGCAACACCCCCTGGTGGCGCAGCACGACGCGACGCAATTCGGCCAACAGCGCGTGAACGGCCGTCTCCAGGACCCACTCTCCTTCCTTCAACGTGGCGAGACGCGCCCGCATCGAGAGACGCGAGTCTTCCTCCGCCACTGCCTGCAGGGCGCGGAAGAACGCTTCCTTGCTGTCGAACCGCCCATAGAACGCCCCCGTGGTCACGCACGCCGCGGCACACACTTCCTGGATGGTTACGCTGTCGAGCCCGCGCTCGCACAGCAGCTCGCGCCCCGCCTTCAGAAGGGCGTCTGTCGTCCGCCCGGCGCGGGTGTAGCGCGGAGGAACGAAGCCGGGCTGGCCATCCAGCGCGGCCAGGGCCTTGTGTCTTGTCATGTCTTTCCCGCGCTTATGTCTCGTCGTGGTTTTCCCCTGCCCCCCCGAACTACTGGTTGCGTCCGCTCAGGGGACAAGCCCAAAATATATTCACCATTATAAATTGGAGACAGGCCATGAATGGCGTCCACGCTGCGCAAGCCACGATGTCCGCCCCCGCCGTGGTTCGCCCCGGCGCGCTGCATTCCACCTTTACCGTCGGCCGTATTTCGCCGGCGATCGGTGCCGAGATCGGCAATATCGACCTCGCGGCGCCCCTCGACGACGACACGATCGCCGCCCTGCGCCAGGCGCTGGTGGAGCACAAGGTGCTGGTGTTCCGCGACCAGGACATCACCCCCGCGCAGCACGTGGCGCTGGCGCGCCGCTTCGGGGAACTGGAGATCCATCCCACCTTCCCGCACCACGACGCGCTTCCCGAACTCGTGCTGCTCGGTGGCGACGACAAGCGCCCCGCGATGGAGAACGGCTACCACAGCGACGTGTCGTGGCGCGAAATTCCGTCGATGGCGTCGATGTTGCGCTGTGTGCAGTGCCCCGAGATTGGCGGCGACACCGTATGGGTCAACATGGCGCTGGCCTACGAGCGGCTGCCCGAGCACCGCAAGCAGCAGATCGAGGGACTGCTGGCCGTGCACGACATCGGCCCGGCCTTCGGCGACAAGATGACCCCCGAGCAGCGCTGGCAGTTTCCTCCCGCCACGCATCCGGTGGTGCGCACCCACCCCGAGAGCGGCGAAAAGATCCTCTACGTCAATGGCGGCTTCGTCACCCACTTTGCCAACTTCAGGACGTGCAATCCGGTGCGCGGTGCGTTTGAATCGCATTCCGAGAAGCAGGACCTGCTCGACTATCTGCTCCGGCAGCCAGCCATCCTTGAATACCAGATGCGGCTGCGCTGGCGCCCGAACACCATCGCCTTCTGGGACAACCGCTCCACCCAGCATTACGCGATCCAGGACTATTTCCCAGCCGTGCGACGCATGATGCGGGCGACGATCATCGGCGATCGCCCGGTGTGAGCCGCACGGTCGCGAGATAAACGAGACGAGCGAGACAATCGAACCAAACGAGGCAGGGAGGCAGCAGATGAAATGGAAAGCAATGGTCGGCGTCGCCGCGCTGGTTTGCAGCGTGGCGGCCCGGGCCGACACGTATCCGAGCCGTCCGATCACCTTCGTCGTTCCCTCCGCGGCGGGCGGCGCCATGGATTCCATCGCGCGGGCGCTCGCCGAATTGATGAGCAAGCGCATGGGCCAGCCAATCATCGTCGATAACAGGCCGGGCGCCGGCGGCATGCTCGGCACGCAGTACGTCGCCCGCGCCGCGCCCGATGGCTACACGGTGCTGGTTACGCATTCCGGCCCCTTGCTCACGGCGCCCTTCATGTACTCGAAGGTGCCCTATGACGTAAAACGCGACTTGAGCTTCGTGTCGCAGATCTGCACCGGGCAACTCGTGCTTGCGGTGAACCCGCAGAAGGTGCCGGCGAAGACGGTGAAGGAGTTCGTGGCGTGGGCGCAGCAGCACAAGGGCAGCGTGACCTACGGCTCGTATGGCGTGGGCTCGGCGGCGCATATCATGGGTTCGTATTTCAGCGAGTCGAACAGGCTCGACATGACGCATGCCGCGTACAAGGGCGAGGCGCCGATGGTGCAGGACCTGATCGGCGGGCAATTGGACTGGGGCATCGGCACCGTGGGCGTGATGGGGCCGCATTTCCAGAACGGCCGCCTGCGTCCGCTCGCTGTACTTGGTGACCGCCGCCCGGCGGAGCTGCCGAACGTACCGACCATGGCCGAATCGGGCTTCCCGCAGTCCGAGTACAAGCCTGTCGGCTGGGCCGGGATGCTGGCCCCGGCAAATGTGCCGCCCGCCGTGCTGGACCGGCTCGAGCAGGAAGTGCGTGCAGCCGTGCAGACCACGTCGATGAAAGCGCGCTTCCAGGTCTTCGGCATGTACGCGCTTGGCACCAGTTCCGCCGAATTCCGCCGCGACTTCGACGCCACCTCGCCCGTGACCGAACGGATGATCCGGTTGTCCGGCGCGAAGGCCGACTGACCAATACATCCGAATCCGGCGCGAAGGGCCTCACCGAAAGCGCGCTTGCCGGCATCACGCGCAACCCCTGGCGGACCGGCCGCACGCCAGGCGGCAGCGGCGTCGGCGTCGGCGTCGGCGAATTTCTCGATCATGCTCGATGGCTTGCGGGCACGGATGCAAATGTGGCGGGTGTGAAGAATCTTGCTTCAGATGACGCGCAAGGTCGCGGATGGACAGTACTGGAAGCTGGCGGAGATGCCCGGAATCTACGAAGAACAATATGCATGGCTGGATTCACGGCCATGTCGTTCCCTCATTGCCGGCAATCGTGAGAATGGCGCAGGCATTCGGCGGCCCAATCCCGGACGTGCTGCTGAGCAATGAGATCTTCCCGCGCTACCAGACCCGGTTCAGCAAGACGCTCTTGGGGCTTCATGCTCCGCGCCGCCGAAGCGGAAAGGTGAATTGAACGTCGGTGCAAGGCAAGATCGAGGAACTTGCGGGCGAGCAGTTGCCCCTCCGGGAGGTGGCGCCGGCTGTCGGCCGATCACCTGACACAGTGGGTCACGCCGCTGACAACGGTGCCGGCACCGAAGCTGGCTGCAGTTTAGCTACAGTCGCCCTTCGCGGCGGTGGTGGGAAAAGCGGGAGTCCCTTGTAGGGATTGGCGCGCCCGGCTGGGATCGAACCAGCAACCCCTGCCTTCGGAGGGCAGTACTCTATCCATTGAGCTACGGGCGCGGCGGGTACATCGCTGGCAGCGCGCGAATGGCGCCGCTGGAAAGTCGCATAGCATACAGCGTTTGCCCCGCAGCGTCCATGCCAGCCGCACAGGTGGTGGTGCGGCGACGTCCGGCGACGTCTCTTCCAAGCCGCTTTTGCCTCCATCCTGTAGGTCTTTGGGGCTATAATCGCGAGTTATTTGTGTACAAACGGGGCTGCGCAGCGTCCACATGGAGTCAGGGGACGGTGACGGCTGGCTCCGCCTGCTGGCGCTTTCACGGGCTGGCCGGGAAGGGATAACGGTCCGATGCGCACAACTGGCCGGGAGGGTTGGCCACTGGGCAAGCGGCCTGACAAGGCAGCCGATCGCGAGCTGCTACGGGTTTCCTGCAAAATCGAGAGTTGAGCATGAGCGACGTCCACAACGAGCACGAAGAACACGAGTCACCCATCAAGACCCCCAAGCAGTTGATTGCTGTCGTGATCGCCGCCTTCCTGGTGCCGATCATCGTGATCATCCTGCTGGTCAATTTCGTCGGGCACGGTTCCAAGGAAGGCGCCGGTTCGTCGACCACCGTCGAAGCCGTCAACGACCGCATCAAGCCGATCGCCTCGCTCGAACTGAAAGATCCCAATGCGCCGCGTGTCTACAAGACGGGCGAACAGGTCTACAAGGAAGTGTGCGCCGCATGCCACGCTACCGGTGCCGCAGGCGCGCCGAAGTACAGCAACGCCGCTGACTGGGCACCGCGTATCGGCCAGGGCTTCCAGGGGCTGCTGAACTCGGTGCTGCACGGCAAGGGCGCCATGCAGGCACGCGCCGGCACCACCGCCGACGACTACTCGGACTATGAACTGGGCCGTGCCGTGGTCTACATGGCCGACGCCGGTGGCGGCAAGTTCCCCGAACCGGCCGCTCCCGCGGCCGCCGCGCCGGCCACGGCTGCCGCTTCGGACGCTGCCCCGGCTGCCGCTGCCGCACCGGCTGCTGCTGCCGCACCCGCTGCTGCGGCCCCGGCTGCCGCCGCAGCTGCCGCGCCGGCTTCGGCCGAAGTGGGCAAGAAGGTCTACGAACAGGTCTGCGCCGCCTGCCACGCCGCCGGCGTTGCCGGTGCGCCGAAGTTCGGCGACAAGGCTGCCTGGGCACCGCGCCTGAAGGAAGGCATGGATGCCGTGCACGCTTTCGCGCTCAAGGGCAAGGGCGTGATGCCGCCGAAGGGTGGCTACGCCGGCTCGGACGCCGACGTGATCGCCGCGGTGGACTACATGGCGAACGCTTCGAAATAAGCTGCCATGCGCCGCGTGAGCGGCGCCGTGGTCCGACGAAAAAGCCCGCGGCATGCCGCGGGCTTTTTCATTGGTGCGGCGCCGGTCCGGCGCGGCGGGCTGGCCTCAGACCACGCGCGAGTAGCGCAGCGGCATCGCCACGGGCGTACCCGCATCAGCGTTGCGGGCCGGCGCGGCGGTCTTGCCGGCCCGGCCCGCGTCGTCGCGCAGGTAGCTGTCGAACACCATGGCCAGCCGGCGCACCAGCAGCCGGCCCAGTGGCGTGACCTCGATGCGCCCGGCTGCGATCCGTACCAGCCCGTCTTCGGCCAGCCGCGCCAGCTCGGCCAGTTCGGTGGCGAAGTGCGCCGCGAAGTCGATGCCGTGGCGGGCGGCCACCGCGTCCGTGTCGAGCACGCCGTTGCACATCAGGGCGCCGATGACGTCGCGCCGCAGGCGGTCTTCGCCGCCTGTGGCAAAGCCGCGCATCACCGGCAGCGCGCCCTTGTCGAGCGCCGCGTAGTAGCCGTCGAGCGTGCGGGCGTTCTGCACATAGCGGCCGGCCACCGCGCCGATCGACGACACGCCGAAGCCCAGCTGGTCGTAGCCGGCGTGGGTGGAATAGCCCTGGAAATTGCGCTGCAGCCGGCCTTCGCGCTGGGCCACGGCGAGCGCGTCCTGCGGCAGCGCGAAGTGGTCCATGCCGATATAGACATAGCCCGCCGCCGTAAGCTGCGCGATGGTGCCGGTCAGGATGTCGAGCTTTTCCGCGGGCGCGGGCAGCGCGCGCTCGTCGATGCGGCGCTGTGGCTTGAACACATGCGGCAGGTGCGCGTAGCTGTACACCGAAAGCCGGTCCGGGCACATCGCGAGCACCTGCTCCACGGTAGTGGCAAAGCGCGYCGCGGTCTGGTGCGGCAGCCCGTAGATCAGGTCCATGCTGACCGAGTGGAAACCGAGCCGTCGCGCGGCATCGACCACGGCGCGGGTTTCGGCCTGCGACTGCACGCGATGGATGGCCTGCTGGACCTCGGCATCGAAATCCTGCACGCCGAGGCTGATGCGGTTGAAGCCCAGTTCGCCCAGCAGCGCCATCTGCGCCTCACCCACGCGGCGCGGGTCGATCTCGATGGCATGCTCGCCTTCGGGCAGCAGGTCGAAATGCGTGCGCAAGGCGCCCATCACGCGGCGCATCTCGGCGGCGTCGAGGAAGGTCGGCGTGCCGCCGCCCCAGTGCGACTGCACCACCGCGCGCCGCGCGCCGAGCCGTGCGGCCACCATGCCGATCTCGCGCACGAGGTAGTCCACGTAGCGGCCGCTGCGGCGGTGGTCGCGCGTGATGATCTTGTTGCAGCCGCAGTAGTAGCAGATGTTCTCGCAGAACGGCACATGCACATAGAGCGAGAGCGGTGCCTGCCGGCCGTCGGTTGGTTCTGCCGCGCCGCAGTCGGCCAGCGCCCGCAGGTAGTCCGCTTCGCCGAAGCGGTCGTGGAAGCGGTCCGCGGTGGGGTAGGAGGTGTAGCGCGGCCCGTTGATGTCCATGCGCCCGGCCAGCGCGCGGAAACCGGCCAGGGCGTCTTGCCCGCCCGGCCGCTTGCCGGCGCAGGCCGCGCCGCAGTTGCCGGAGCAGGTGCGCGGCGGGCTGTCCGCCGCGGAGGCGGTGCGCTCGGAGGACAGCGCGAAGGATGGCGTGGCGGGGGCAGTCGCAGGCATGGGGCGGCCTTCGTATGGGATTTCGATGACCCATCGTAGAGGGGGCCGGCCCCGCCGGCGTTGACCGGCATCAAGCCGCCGCGATCGAGCGTGCAGCGCACTTGCGTCCGCGTCGCCCCGGCGTCACGCGCGGCGCGCGCGGCGCGCAGCATGCTCAGCAGCGCTCAGGCACGCGGCAGCGTGATGCGCACGCGCAGCCCGCCCTCGGGCCGGTTGGCCAGGCTCAGCTCGCCGCCGTGGCGCGCGACGATGTCCGCGGCGATCGACAGGCCCATGCCCACTCCGCCGGTGGCGCGGCTGCGCGAGGACTCCAGCCGGTAGAACGGCTCCAGCACGCGCGCCATTTCCTCGGGCGGAATGCCGGGCCCGTTGTCGCACACATCGATCACCACGCGCTCCGGGCTGTCGGCCAGCTCGATGCGGGCGCTGCCGCCGTAGCGGTGCGCGTTCTCCACCAGGTTGACCACGGCGCGGCGCAGTTCGGCCGGATAGGCCAGCAGCGGCGCGGCGTCGCCGCTCAGGCTGACGTCCTGGCCGATCTCGCTGGCATCGTCCACCACCGCCTGCAGCAGGGCATGCACGTCCACGCGCTGGCGCGGCGCGGCATTGCCGTCGCGTTCGCGCAGGTAATAGAGCGTGGCGTCGATCAGCCCGTTCATTTCCGCCAGGTCCTGGCGCAGGCGATAGCGCACCTGGTTATCGTCCACGCCTTCGATGCGCAGGCTCATGCGCGTAAGCGGCGTGCGCAGGTCGTGCGACACCGCCGCCAGGAACCGCGATTGTTGCGCGAGCTGGGTGCGGATGCGCCGCTGCATGTGATTGAAGGCCTTGGCCGCGGCGCGCGCCTCGGCCGGGCCGCTCTCCTCGTCCAGCGGCGGCGCGTGCACGTCCTGCGCCAGCCGGCCGGCGCTGCTGGCCAGGCGTTGCACGGGGCGCGCCAGCAAGCGCGCGCCGGCCCAGGATGCGGCGATGATGGCGGCAAGCTGGAACAGCAGCCCGAGGCGGGGCGGGCCAAAGCCGCGCGGCCCGCGCGGGTGGCGGTGCCGGGGCGGCGCGCTGTTGGCTTCGGGACCGGCGCCGAAATTCCCGCCCGGGCCGCCGGCGCGCGGTCCCGCGCCGGGTTGCCCCTCGTCGCCCGGCGGCGGAGGCGGCGGTTCGTCGCCCGGCACCAGCGTGAAGCCGCTCGCGCCGGGGCGCGGGAATACGCTTTCGATCACGGTGACGCCCAGCAGGTGAACGGCCAGCATGATGGCCGCCATCACCAGGAACAGGCGCACGAACATCGAGTCATGGCGGGCCAGCCAGCCCGCGCGCTCAGCCTTCGACGGTGCCGGTGAAGACATAGCCCTCGCCTCGAACGGTGCGGATCAGCGCCGGGTCGCGCGGATCGTCGCGCAGTTTCTGGCGCAGGCGCGAGACCAGCAGGTCGATGCTGCGGTCGAATACGTCCAGGTCGCGGCCGCGCGCCTGGTTGATCAGCAGCTCGCGGTCCAGCACCCGGTTGGGATGCTCGATAAATGCCAGCAGCAGGCGGAATTCCGCGTTGGAAAGCGGCACCACCGTTTCCTCGCCGTCCACCAGCTGGCGCAGCGTGGTGTTCAGCCGCCAGTTGCCGAAGCGCACTTCGTGGCCGCCCACCGCCGCCGGGCGCTTCGGGCCGGCGCCGCCGCCGCCGCGCGTGCGTCGCAGCACGGTGTGGATGCGCGCCACCAGTTCGCGCATCTCGAAGGGCTTGGTGACGTAGTCGTCCGCGCCCACCTCGAGGCCGACCACGCGGTCCGCCAGTTCGGTGCGCGCGGTCAGCATGATGACCGGCAGGTCGCCGCGCTCGCGGATCTCGCGGCACAGCGCCAGCCCGTTCTCGCCGGGCAGGGAAAGGTCGAGCACCACGAGGTCGTAGTCGCGCGCGGCCAGCGCGGCGCGCATGGCGGTGCCGCCCTCGGCGCCATCGGCTTCGATGCCGAAGGTGGCGAGATATTCGGCCAGCATGGCGCGGATCTGCGGGTCGTCGTCGACGACCAGCAGGTGCAGGGGCGAGGCGGGAGAAAGGTCCATCGGGATATCGGTATGGCAGGTGGCAGCCGTTGGCTGCGTGGTTTGCGGCGCGCCGGACGGCGGCCGACGCGGGATGCGCGCCGAGGCAGGCGGCGCATTGCCTGCGCCAGGCGAACACTCTACCAGCACGGCGGGGCGTCCTGATGGACACGGTGTGGCGGCTTTGTATCAGTTCCGATACGAAACGCCGGGCCCGGCGGCCAGCGTGTACGCCAATGCTTCGCCATGCTGACCAAGCGCTCAAGCAGATGCCGGCGCGTCTTTTTAAGATGACATGTCGGCAACCCGCCGCTTGTTTGGGCCTGCGCACGCTATGCTGGATGACAGCGGCATGAGGCCGGGGCCAGCGCGCCGGGTTGCTCCTTTCCCATGACGACTCTGGAAACTGCCATGAATCAGACACAAGGATCGCTGCCCCGCCCGCTGCCCCGCCCGCGCGCCTTTGTCGCGCTGGCCCTGCTTTGCGGCGCCTGCGCCACGGCGCTGCCTGCCTACGCACTGCCGGCCGGCGCACCCGAGCGGCCGGTGCCGCCTTCGCTGCGCGAAGACTTGGCGCTGACGCCGGCCCAGACTACCCTTTGGCATGCCGCGCGCGCCGCGCAACGCGAGGCCCGGGCGCACGCGCTGGAGCTGCGCGCCCGCTTTATCCGCGAAGGCGGCGAGATCGGCCCGATGGACCCCATGGACCTGATGGACCCGACCGACCCGACGGACCCGATGGACGAGCCAGGCACGGAGACGCCGCTGCGCGAGCGGGCGGCGCGCGAAGACCGCTTGCGCGATGCGCTGGAGCACGACCGGCGCATCGCGCGCGACCGGAGGATTGCGTTCGAAGACAGCCTGGACGCGGCCCAGCGCAGTCGCCTGCGTGCCCTGGCCGGCACGCCACGCTGGGCAGGGCCGCCGCCGGGAGCGCCAATGGGGGCCTTCCCAGGCCACGCGCATGGCCCGGCGCCCATGCCCTGCGCCATTGCCGGGCCCGGTCCGGCAGGCGTACCCGGTGCTGCGGCACCCTATCGACAGGAAGCCAAAGATGCACGATGAAGCACTCATGCCTGACGATGGCYGGCGCCGCTTTCTGGGCGGCGTACTAGGCACCGGCCTGCTTGGGCTGGCCGGCGAGACCGGCGCGGCCCCGGCCGCCCCGCCACTGCTTTGCCTGCTGACGCCCGAACTGATGGAAGGCCCCTTCTATATAGACCAGGCCCTGGTGCGCAGCGATATCCGCGACCACCGGCCCGGGATTCCGATGCGGCTGCGCCTGCTCGTGGTGGACAGCACGCGCAACTGCGCGCGGGTACCGGGCGCGGTGGCCAGCATCTGGCATTGCGATGCCGGCGGCGAGTACAGCGGATACGACCAGGCCAGCCTCCAGCCGCCCGGTGGGCCGCATGATGGCAATGGTCCTCCGCACGGTGGCGCCGCGGCGCCGGCGGAGCCGGGCGGCATGCATGTCGTGCCCGACAACAAGCTGCGTTTCCTGCGCGGCGTGCAGACCACCAGGGCCGACGGCAGCGCCCAGTTCCTCACCATCTACCCAGGCTGGTACGCGCCGCGCGCGGTGCATATCCACCTGAAGATCCATCTTGGCGAACAGCACGTCCTGACCACCCAGATGTTCTTCGACGACCGGGTCAGCCGGCTGGTGCACATGGGCCATCCGGCCTACCGCGCGCGCGGCGCCTCGCCGGTGTCGACGCGGCAGGACCCGATCGCCGGCGCGCATCCCGGCATCGTGCAGGTCCACCGGTCGGGCGATGCGACCCTGTTGCTGGAAGGCGAATTCGTGGTGGGGATCGCGCGGGCCTGATGCCGGCGGGGCAGAAAAGAACGCCCCCTGGCGCGCGAGCGCGGGGGCGTCGAAACAGGGAAGAAGTCGGGCATGCCGCCCGGCCACGCTCACTCCGAAGGGACGAAGCGGCGCGGCACCCGGACCAGTAAGGCAGTCCGGGCAATCGTGATGTTAGAAGGCCGGCCCGCTGCGATCTTGTCCCGCTTGTAGGCCAATGTATCGACTTTGTACAAAGCCGGCGCGCGTGCCGWGCGTGCGGCTCAGGACGCGGCGGTCTTGCCCGGCGTGCCGAGCAGTGCCTTGAGGCCGGCCAGGCGGTCCTTGGGGCTCATGGCGGGCGTGGCGTCCGCCGGCGCGGGCGCTTCCTCGAGCTTCATCTCGCCGATAAAGCGCGAAGGTTCGCAGGAGTAGGTGTCGCGCGCGCGCTTGCGCTTCTTGCACCAGCTGATGTGCAGGCTGCGCTGGGCGCGCGTGATGCCGACGTACATCAGGCGGCGCTCTTCCTCGATCTTCTCGTCGCCGAGGTCTTCGTCCTCGCGGCAATGCGGCAGGATGCCCTCTTCCACGCCGACCAGGAACACGTGCGGGTACTCCAGCCCCTTGGAGGCGTGCAGCGTGGACAGGCGCACCGCGTCGGGATCTTCCTCGCGGCCTTCGAGCATGCTCATCAGCGCCACGGTCTGGGTCAGCTCCAGCAGGTTCTTGCCTTCGTCGCCGAAGCCGTCGGCGGTGTCGAAGCCGGTGGCCTCGCCGCCCTCGGCGGCCTCGGGCTTGGTGCCCTTGCGCTTGAGCCAGTCGAGGAATTCGAGCGTGTTGGTCCAGCGCGACTGGGCCTGGCGCTCGTCGAACGTGTCGTACAGGTAGGCCTCGTAGTGGATGCCTTCCATCATGTCGTCGAGCACTTCGGTGGCGGGATCGCTGGCGGCGCGGCCGGCCAGGCGCACCATGGCTTCGCAGAACACGCGCAGCGGCTCGAGCTGGCGCGGCTGCAGCTTGCCTTCGATGCCGCCCATCATGGCCGCTTCGAACAGCGAGACCTTGGCCTGCCCGGCGAAGGTGCCCAGCACTTCCAGCGTGGCGTTGCCGACGCCGCGGCGCGGCGTGGTGATGGCGCGGATGAAGGCGGGATCATCGTCCGGATTGGCGATCAGGCGCAGGTAGGCGCAGATGTCCTTGATCTCGGCCTTGTCGAAGAAGCTCTGGCCGCCCGACAGCACATAGGGAATGCGCTCGCGCCGCAGGATCTGCTCGAACAGGCGCGCCTGGTGGTTGCCGCGGTAGAGGATGGCGTAGTCACGGAACTGCGCGCGCCGCTCGAACTTGTGCGCCGAGAGCCGGAACACCACCGACTCGGCTTCGTGCTCCTCGTCGTTCATCGGGTTGATGGCGATGGGGTCGCCCATGCCGTGCTCGCTCCACAGCTTCTTGTCGAACAGCTTCGGATTGTTGGAGATGACGGCGTTGGCGGCCTCCAGGATGCGCACGGTGGAGCGGTAGTTCTGCTCCAGCTTGACCACCTTGAGATCGGGGAAGTCGGTCTGCAGCAGGCGCAGGTTGTCCAGCGTGGCGCCGCGCCAGCCGTAGATGGCCTGGTCGTCGTCGCCCACCGCGGTGAAGGCCGGCGCGCGCAGGTGCGAGCCGCCGGCCAGCAGCTTGAGCAGCTGGTACTGGCAGGCGTTGGTGTCCTGGTATTCATCGACCAGGAAGTAGCGCAGGCGGTTCTGCCACTTCATGCGCACCGCTTCGTCGCGCGCGAACAGCTCGGCCGGCAGGCGGATCAGGTCGTCGAAATCCACCGCCTGGTAGGCGTTGAGCGTGGCCACGTAGTTGCGGTAGACCAGCGCGGCCTGGTGGTCGTCGGCGCTCTCGGCGGTGGCGATGGCGGTCTCTGGATCGACCATGCCGTTCTTCCACAGCGAGATGGTGCTCTGCACGCTGCGGATCAGCTTCTTGTCGGTGGTGGCGAGCTGCTCCTGCACCAGGCCGAAGCAGTCGTCCGAGTCCATGATGGAAAAGCGCGGCTTCAGCCCCACGTGCTCGGCCTCGGCGCGCAGGATCTGCACGCCGAGCGAGTGGAAGGTGCTGACCGTCATCTGCTTGAGCGGAATGCGGCGGCCCTCGCGCGTGGTCTTGCCTTCCATCAGCTTGGCGATACGCTCCTGCATCTCCTTGGCGGCCTTGTTGGTGAAGGTCACCGCGGCGATATGCTTGGGCTCGAACCCCTTGTCCTCGATCAGGTGCGCGATCTTCTGCGTGATCACCCGCGTCTTGCCCGAACCGGCGCCGGCCAGCACCAGGCAGGGGCCGTCGAGATAGCGGACGGCTTCGGATTGGGCGGGATTGAGTCCGTGGGTCATGCGTTTGGCGTGGTGGCGGAAGCGGATGGCGAAATGGCTGGCGAAGACGACGCGGCCAGGGCTGCCTGTGAAGACTGCGGCACCGGGGTGATGTCCCCGCAAGCGACAGCAGCCGCAGATGTTAACACGCCGGGTTGCCGGCCCCGGGGTGCCGGTGCCGTGCCGCGCGCCACGCGTTGACAAGCCACCGGGGCTGCCTGTAGAGTCGCGCCATCCGGCCGGGAGAGCGCGCAGATCTTGCGCCGCCGAAGGGGTATCACCCGAAAACTCTCAGGCACCATGGACTGGTCGGATCGGCTTGCAATATGCACACGATGCACGCCGTACTCTGGAGAGCGGCACCCGCCACGCGCGCAAGCGACGGCGAGCGTGCCCACCGAAGGGGCGCGCAGGGCACAGGTCCACCGGACCGCCTTGTAATCTCTCAGGTATCGAGGACAGAGGGGTCATCCGCCGCGGCGGATCTGGCAGCGCCATGGCGCGCCGGGTCTGGCGGCGGATGACCCTTTTTTCGTTTTCGAACCGAGATTTCCGCCTTCCCCCGAGGACTACATGACGCTCCAGGCCACGCCCCTCAATGCCATCCACCGCGCACTCGGCGCCCGCATGGTCGACTTCGGCGGCTGGGACATGCCGGTCAACTACGGCTCCCAGATCGAAGAACACAATGCCGTGCGCACCGACGCCGGCATGTTCGACGTCTCCCACATGTGCGTGGTCGACCTGGCCGGCGCCAATGTGCGCGCCTTCCTGCGCGGCCTGCTGGCCAACAATGTGGACAAGCTGCAGACGCCGGGCAAGGCACTTTATTCCTGCATGCTCGACGAGAGCGGCGGCGTCATCGACGACCTGATCGTCTACTTCTTCGCCGAGGACCGCTTCCGCCTGGTAGTCAATGCCAGCACCGCGACCGGCGATATCGAATGGATCACCGCGCGCAACGCCGCCACCGGCAGCGGCGTCACCATCACCCCGCGCCGCGGCGACAACGCCCCCGCGGGCGCCGCGCCGCTGGCCATCGTCGCCGTGCAGGGCCCGAACGCCCGCGCCAAGGTGTGGAGCGCCTTCCCCTCCACCCAGCCCAGCGAAGCCCTCAAGCCCTTCAACGCCATCGTGGTGCAGGATCCCGCCCTGGGCGAAGTCATGGTGGCGCGCACCGGCTACACCGGCGAGGATGGTTTCGAACTGGTGGTGCCGGCCGCGAACGTGGCCGGCCTGTGGGAGAAGCTGGTCGCTGCCGGCGTGCGCCCGGCCGGCCTCGGCGCGCGCGACACGCTGCGCCTGGAAGCCGGCATGAACCTGTACGGCCAGGACATGGATATCCACACCTCGCCGCTCAACGCCGGCCTGGCCTGGACCGTGGACCTGCAGAGCGAGCGCGACTTCACCGGCAAGGCGGCGCTCGTCGCCGGCGGCCAGACCCAGCAGTTTGTCGGCCTGATCCTGCGTGAAAAAGGCGGCGTGCTGCGGGCGCACCAGAAGGTGATCACCACTGCCGGCGACGGCGAGATCACCAGCGGCACCTTCAGCCCTTCGCTGTCCCTGTCCATCGCATTTGCCCGCCTGCCGCGCGACGTTGCCCTCGGCGCCGAGGTGCAGGTCGAGATCCGCGACCGCAAACTCGCCGCGACTGTGGTTAAACTGCCGTTTGTGCGCAATGGCAAGGCACTCGTGAGCTGAACGCTCGCACCGGTCACAGCGCGCCCGCCGGCGACGGATTGCCTCCGCCCGGCGGGCGCTGAAAAAACAAATTGAATCTGGAGAATCCCATGAATTTCCCCGCCGACCTGAAATACACCGAGTCCCATGAATGGGTGCGCGTCGAAGCCGACGGCACGCTGACCATCGGCATCACCGACCACGCGCAGGACGCGCTGGGCGACATCGTGTTCCTGGAGCTGCCGGAAGTGGGCAAGTCGGTCGGCGCAGGCGACGCGCTGGCGGTGGTGGAATCGGTCAAGGCCGCTTCCGACATCTACGCGCCGGTGGCCGGCGAAGTGATCGCCGTCAACGAAGCCGCCGTCGCCGCGCCGGAAAGCGTCAATGCCGACGCCTTCGATGCGTGGCTGTTCAAGCTCAAGCCGGCCAACAGCGACGACGTCAACGGCCTGATGTCGGTGGACGCCTACAAGGCCAACGTCGGCGCCTGACGCGACACCCTGCCGCTCCCGCGAGGCTTGCCTGCCACGGGAGCGGCGACTGAAGACTGATGCACGGCGGCGCGGCTGACCACCCGCCGCCCTGCGCCCAACGAGGTTCTTGCCATGAACGCCCCCCTGCCCATGAACGCAGCCAAAGGTGCCCGGCCCACGCTGGCCGAACTGGAGGCGCGCGACGCCTTTGCTTCCCGTCATATCGGCCCCGATGCCGCCGAGCAGCAACACATGCTCAAGGTACTCGGCTACGACAGCCGTGCCGCGCTGATCGACGCCGTCATTCCCGCCGCCATCCGCCGCCGCGACGGCATGCCGCTGGGCGAGTTCACCGAGCCGCTCACCGAGGAAGGCGCCCTGGCCAGGCTGCGCGGCCTGGCCAGCAAGAACCTGGTGCTCAAGAGCTTTATCGGCCAGGGCTACTACAACACGCTGACGCCCGGCGTCATCCTGCGCAATATCTTCGAGAACCCGGCCTGGTACACCGCCTACACGCCGTACCAGCCTGAAATCTCGCAAGGCCGCCTGGAAGCCATGCTGAACTTCCAGCAGATGGTCACCGACCTGACCGGCCTGGATATCGCCAACGCCTCGATGCTCGACGAAGGCACCGCCGCGGCCGAGGCCATGACGCTGCTGCAGCGGGTCAACAAGCACGCTTCCAACACCTTCTACGTGGCCGACGACGTGCTGCCGCAGACGCTGGAAGTGGTACGCACGCGCGCGCTGCCGCTGGGCATCGAAGTCAAGGTCGGCCCCGCGGCCGACGCTGCCGGCGCCCATGCCTTTGGCGTGCTGCTGCAGTACCCGGGCGTCAACGGTGACGTGGCCGACTACCGCGCCATCGCCGACGCCGTGCACGCCGCCGGCGGCCTGGTGGTGGCCGCCGCCGACCTGCTGGCGCTGACCCTGATCGCCGCGCCCGGCGAATGGGGCGCCGACGTGGCGGTGGGCAACTCGCAGCGTTTCGGCGTGCCGCTGGGCTTTGGCGGCCCGCACGCCGGCTACATGGCGGTCAAGGACGCGTTCAAGCGCTCCATGCCCGGCCGCCTGGTCGGCGTGACCATCGACGCGCAGGGCAACAAGGCTTATCGCCTGGCCCTGCAGACGCGCGAGCAGCATATCCGGCGCGAGAAGGCCACTTCCAATATCTGCACGGCGCAGGTGCTGCTGGCGGTGATGGCCTCGATGTACGCCGTGTACCACGGCCCGCAGGGCCTCAAGCGCATCGCCCAGCGCGTGCACCGCCTCGCCGCCACGCTGGCCGCAGGCCTGGAGGTGCTCGGCTACACCCGCACCAACGCGACCTTCTTCGACACGCTCACGCTGGTGACCGGCTTCAACACCGAGGCCATCCACGCGGCCGCCACCGCGCGCGGCATCAACCTGCGCCACGCCGGCGCCAACCGCATCGGCATCTCGCTGGACGAGACCACCTCGCGCGAAGACGTGATCGCGCTGTGGGAAATCTTCGCGCACGGCAAGCCGGTGCCCGGGTTCGACGCACTGGAAGCCGCCGCGCAGGACGCCTTCCCCGCGGCGCTTGCGCGCCAGAGCGCCTACCTGACCCACCCGGTCTTCAATACGCACCACGCCGAGCACGAGATGCTGCGCTACCTGCGCATGCTGGCCGACAAGGACCTGGCGCTGGACCGCACCATGATCCCGCTCGGTTCGTGCACGATGAAGCTCAACGCCACCAGCGAGATGATCCCGGTGACGTGGCCCGAGTTCAGCAAGATCCATCCGTTCGCGCCGCTGGACCAGACCGTGGGCTACCGCGAGATGATCGACCAGCTCGAAGCCATGCTGTGCGCGGCCACCGGCTACGCCGCGGTGAGCCTGCAGCCCAACGCCGGCTCGCAGGGCGAGTACGCGGGCCTGCTGATCATCCACGCGTATCACGCCAGCCGCGGCGAAAGCCATCGCGACATCTGCCTGATCCCCTCCTCCGCGCACGGCACCAACCCGGCCTCGGCGCAGATGGCCGGCATGAAGGTGGTGGTGGTGGCCTGCGACGAAGACGGCAACGTCGACCTCGCCGACCTGGCGAAGAAGGCCGAGCAGCACAGCCGCAACCTCGCCGCCATCATGATCACCTACCCGTCCACGCACGGCGTGTTCGAGCAGGGCGTGCAGCAGATCTGCGACATCGTGCACAAGCACGGCGGCCAGGTCTACGTGGACGGCGCCAACATGAACGCCATGGTCGGCACCGCCGCGCCCGGCCAGTTCGGCGGCGACGTCTCGCACCTGAACCTGCACAAGACCTTCTGCATCCCGCACGGCGGCGGCGGACCCGGCGTGGGCCCGGTGGCGGTCGGCGCGCACCTGGCGGACTTCCTGCCCAACCAGGACAGCGTGGGCTACCGCCGCGACGACAACGGCATCGGCGGCGTGTCCGCCGCGCCGTTCGGCTCGGCCAGCATCCTGCCGATCTCGTGGATGTACGTCGCCATGATGGGCTCGGCCGGCCTCACCGCCGCCACCGAGAACGCCATCCTCGCCGCCAACTACGTGGCGCGCCGCCTGTCGCCGCATTTCCCGGTGCTGTACACGGGCCAGCACGGCCTGGTCGCGCACGAGTGCATCCTGGACCTGCGCCCGCTGCAGAAGACCACCGGCATCTCCAACGAGGACGTGGCCAAGCGCCTGATGGACTACGGCTTCCACGCGCCGACCATGAGCTTCCCGGTGCCGGGCACGCTGATGATCGAGCCGACCGAGAGCGAGGCCCTGCACGAACTGGACCGCTTCATCGACGCCATGATCGCCATCCGCGCCGAGATCGCCCGCGTGGAGGACGGCAGCTTCGACCGCGAGGACAACCCGCTGAAGAACGCGCCGCACACTGCCGCCGTGATCACCGCCGACGCCTGGGAGCACAAGTACACGCGCCAGGAAGCCGCCTACCCGGTGGCCGCGCTGCGCACGCAGAAGTACTGGCCGCCGGTGGGCCGCGCCGACAACGTCTACGGCGACCGCAACCTGTTCTGCGCCTGCGTGCCGATGAGCGAGTACGCCGAAGAGTAAGCTGGCGGGAGCCGGGGCCTGTCCGCCGTTGCGGCAGCCCCCGGCGCTTGCGCCAACGCGCTATGCTCGGTGTGGTTGCCCGGCCACCCGGCCGCGCCCGGCAAACGGAGCACGCATGTGGAACCTCAGCGCCCCATGGTGGGAATTCGTCCTGCGCGGACTGATTGTCTACGGCAGCCTGCTGGTGCTGCTGCGGCTCTCCGGCAAGCGCCAGATCGGCCAGCTGACATCGCTCGACCTGGTGCTGCTGCTGGTGCTGTCCAACGCGGTGCAGAATTCGATGAATGCGGGCGACAACTCCGTCACCGCGGGCCTGATCCTTGCCGTGACGCTGGTCGGCGCCAATCTCGTGCTGGCCTGGCTGAGCTGGCGCAGCCGGCGTTTTGAGAATGTCGTGGAAGGCCGCCCGCAGGTCCTGATCCATGAAGGCCAGGTCTTTGCCGACGTGATGAAGCACGCCTACATCACCCGCGACGACCTGCACAAGGCATTGCGCCATGCCGGCTGCGAGCGCGTTGGCGATGTGCATTTCGCGATTCTCGAGAACGACGGCACCATCAGCGTGATGGTGAGGAAGGACGCCCCGCCCACTCCGCGCGACGCAGCCACCTCGCTGTGGCGCGCCCCCCTCAACAACGATAGCGACGCGCCGGTCTGACGCCGGTGGGTTGCAGATAGCCAAGATCCCCAGGAGCCTTGCCATGGCAGTCAGCGTCTTCGATCTGTTCAAGGTGGGCATCGGCCCTTCCAGTTCSCACACCGTCGGCCCGATGCGCGCCGCGCTGATGTTCGCCCAGGGCCTGGCACGTGATGGCCTGATGCCCCAGGTGGCCAGCGTGCGCGTCGAGCTGTACGGCTCGCTCGGCGCCACCGGCCGCGGCCACGGCACCGACAAGGGGGTCATCCTCGGCCTGCTGGGCGAAGCGCCCGACACCATCGACCCGGACACCATCGAGCTGCGCCTGGCCGCGCTGCGCGCCAGCCGCACGCTGTCGCTGCTGGGCGCGCACCCGGTGCCGTTCGTGGAGAAGGAGCACATCGTCTTCTACCGGCGCGAAGCCATGGCCGAGCATCCCAACGGCATGAAGTTCCATGCCTTCGATGCCGCCGGGCAGCCCTTGCGCGAGGGGCGCTACCTGTCGGTGGGCGGCGGCTTCGTCGTCACGGCGGGCGCGGCCAACACGCAGATCCTCGGTGCCGACCAGCAGTTGCCGCACCCGTTCCGCAGCGGACGCGCGATGCTGGAAATGGCGGCGGCCAGCAAGAAGAGCATCGCGCGCCTGATGATGGAAAACGAATGCGTGTGGCACAGCGAAGCCGATGTCAACGCCGGGCTGCTGCGCATCTGGGCCGTGATGCAGGCCTGCGTGGCGCGCGGCTGCCGCACCGACGGCGAGCTGCCGGGCCCGTTCAAGGTCAGGCGGCGTGCGCCCGAGCTGTTCCGCAACCTCACCGAGCATGCCGAGCGCGCGCTGGCCGATCCGCTCTCGGTGATGGACTGGGTCAACCTGTACGCCATCGCCGTGAACGAGGAGAACGCCGCCGGCGGCCGCGTGGTGACGGCGCCCACCAACGGCGCGGCCGGCATCATCCCGGCCGTGCTGCACTACTACGACCGCTTCGTGCCCGGGGCCAACCCGCAGGGCGTGATCGACTTCCTGCTGACGGCCGGCGCGATCGGCATGCTGTACAAGCTCAACGCCTCCATCTCCGGCGCCGAAGTGGGCTGCCAGGGCGAGGTCGGCGTGGCCTGCTCGATGGCCGCGGGCGCGCTTGCCGCCGTGATGGGCGGCACGCCGGAGCAGGTGGAGAACGCCGCCGAGATCGGCATGGAACATAACCTGGGCCTGACCTGCGACCCGGTCGGCGGGCTGGTGCAGATCCCGTGCATCGAGCGCAATGCAATGGCCTCGGTGAAGGCCGTCAACGCGGCGCGCATGGCGCTGCGCGGCGACGGCGCGCACTACGTGTCGCTCGATTCGGTGATCAAGACGATGCGCGAGACCGGCGCGGACATGAAGACGAAGTACAAGGAAACGGCGCGCGGCGGGCTGGCGGTGAATATCGTGGAGTGCTGAGCCGGCGCGCACCGGGGATCTGCCGCCGGGGCGGCAGGCGTGGCGGGCGGCGCGGTGCCGTCTCCAGTGCTTTCTGCTACGCTTGCCCGGCTTACAACCGAAACGGAGACCCGGCATGATCAAGATCAGCATCCTCTACCCGTACAGCAAGGACGGCAAGTTCGATTTCGACTATTACCGCACGCGCCACATGCCGCGCGCTGTCGAGCTGTACAGCGCGCAGCCGGGCTATCGTGGCGTGGCGGTGGAGCGCGGGCTGGGCGGCGGCGCTCCGGGATCCGATCCGGCCTATGCCGCGATGTGCCACTTCCTGTTCGACTCGCTGCCGGACTTCGTGGCCGCCTCCCGGGCCGCGGGAAAGGAACTGCAACAGGACATCCCCAACTACACTAATGCAGTGCCGGTAGTGCAGATCAGCGAAGTGGTGGACATCGCCTGAACCGGCGGACTGGTGCCGCGCGCGCCGCGGCGCTGTTTCTTGCATTCCCGATCCGACCGTGCCGTCGTGCAGACCGTCATGCAGACCTTCTACCAGCTGTTCGACGAGACCTCGTCAACCTTCACCTACCTGCTGATCGACGCCGCCACGCGCGAAGCCTTGCTGATCGACCCGGTCGACCGGCAGCTCGCGCGCGACATGGCTTGCCTGCAGGCCAGCGGCGCCCGGCTGGCGTGGGTGGTGGAAACACACGCGCACGCCGACCACATCACCTCCGCCGGCCATGTTGCGATGCAAACCGGCGCACACAGCGCGGCGCCGTCGGGCTGCGATATCCGTCCCGCGGAGAAACAGCTGATCGACGGCGACACGCTGCCGTTCGGCACGCAGGTGCTGCGCGCCATCCATACGCCCGGCCACACCGCCGGCAGCATGAGCTACCTGTGGGAAGAGGCCACGCCGGCCGGCCCGGTGCGACGCGTCTTCACCGGCGACGCGCTGCTGATCGACGGCTGCGGCCGCACCGATTTCCAGTCGGGCGACGCCGGCACCTTGTACGACAGCCTCACCCGCAAGCTCTTCACCCTGCCGGACGACACGCTGGTCTATCCCGCGCACGACTACAAGGGCCGCACGGCATCCACCATCGGTCACGAACGCCAGCACAACAGCCGCGTAGCCGGCCATACGCGCATCCAGTTCATCGAGATCATGAAGCAGCTCAACCTGCCCAGGCCGAAGCTGATCGACGTGGCAGTGCCGGCCAACCAGCGCCTGGGCCTGCGTGACGGTGACCACGTGCCGCACGGGGTCTAGGTCTAGCGGGCAATTGGGCAATTGGGCAAGCGGCCAACTGGCCGGAGGCAGCTGCGTGCCTCAGCTCGCCCAGCTGTCGCAGGTCTGCCGCACCGTCTCGCGCAGGCTGCGGGTGTCGGCATCGATCTGGCGCACGCGTTCGGCATCGCCGTTGCGGCTTTGCGCCAGCGCGCGGATATTGGCCAGCGCGTCGAGCGAGCCCAGCGCTTCTGCATGCGGCACCAGCGCGTCGCAGATCGTCACGATGTGATCGGCGATGGGCATGCGCGTCAGTTCGTTGGGATGCACGTACTCGCCTTCAAGGCCGAAGCGGCAGGCCTGGAAGCGATTGAAGGTATAGACCAGGTAATCGTCTTCCTGCGGCATGAACGGGCGCGACAGCAGCAGGTAGCGCGCCAGCGCCTGGATATAGGCGGCAATGTCGCACGCGCGCTGCACGGTCAGCGGCGTATCCATCACGCGGACTTCGATGGTGCCGAATTCCGGCTTGGGACGGATATCCCAGTAGAAATCCTTCATGCTCTCGATCACGCCCGTGGCGTGCATCTTCTCGAAGTAGGCGGTGAAGGCGTCCCAGGTGAGCAGGTGCGGTGCGCGCCCGCTCATGGGGAAGGCCGCCACGGAATTCAGCCGCGCCGAGGCGAAACCGGTATCCACGCCCTGCACGAACGGCGACGAAGCCGCCAGCGCGACGAAGTGCGGCACGTAGCGTCCGATCGCGTGCAGCAGGAACAGCGATTCGTCGGCGCTCGGGCAGCCGATATGCACGTGCTGGCCGAACACCGTGAACTGCTTGGCGAGGTAGCCGTACAGCTCGGAAATGTACTGGTAGCGAGGCGAATCCGAGATGGTGCGGTCGGCCCATTGCTGGAACGGGTGCGTGCCGCCGCCGCAGATGCCGAGGTTGAGCGAGCGCGAAGCGTCCACCATCAGGTCGCGCATGGTGCCGAGTTCATCCAGCGCCTGTGCATAACTGTGGCAGATGCCGGTACTGATCTCGATCATCGAGGGGCTGATCTCGGGCTTGATGTCGCCGGCATGCCGGGCGCCTTTCAGCGCACGCAGCAAGTCGGGCGCGAACGGCGCCAGGTCATAGTCATGACGGTTGACCAGCTGCAGCTCCAGCTCCACGCCAAAGGTCAGCGCTTCGGAGTGCTTGAACGGTTCGAGTGACATCAGCGGCCTCCTCCATTGCTTCTGACTTCGCCGGCGTAGCGAAGTGCCCAGGCGGCCAACGCCGGGCCGAGCAGTTGCTCGAGCGCCAGCGAGCACAGGATGATGGCGGCCAGCGGCTCGCCCGTGGACGGATAAAGGCGCGCCACGTCGCTCATCAGCAAGTAGGCCAGGCCCGACATGGGCGCCAGCGCCACCCCGAGCGCCACGCATTGCCTGAGGCTCAGGCCGGAGAACGAGCCCAGCGAGGCCACGCCGGCCAGCTTGGCCAGGTGGCGCAGCAGCACCAGCACCACCGCGGCGCCGCCGCCGATGGCCCAGTCATGTACGGTCAGCGGCAGGCCGAGCGACACCACCATCACGATGATCAGCAGGCTGCCGGCGCTGCCGAAATGGGCGGGCCATACGCGCGGCTGGCTGTCCTGGTGCTTGAACACCACACCGGCCAGCATCAGCGAGAGCGGCATCGACAGCTTGAGCACGCGCGTGAGGGCCAGCGTGAACAGCACCAGTCCCACCAGCACCAGGAAGCTGTAGTGATCGTCCGATGCCATGCGCGCATAGATGGCGTGGCCCAGCTTGCCCACGCCCCAGGCCAGCAGGCACGAGCCCAGCAGCAAATAGAGCGGGTGCAGCAGCGCGGCGCCCAGGTTGCCGTATTCGGAATGCAGCCACCCGGTGGCGAGCTGCACGATGGTCGCGGCGTAGATGCTGTTGAGCGCCGTCATGGCGAGTAGCCGCTCGGTCACCTGGCCCTCGGCACGCAGCTCGTTCTTGAGCTGGAGCACGATGGTGGGCGAGGTACTGACCGCGATGCCGCCGGCGAGGATGGCCACGGCGGGCGTCACGCCCATCCACTGCAGCGCGGCCGCCACCAGGCCCCATGTCAGCAGGCTCTCGAACGCGCTGGTAAACAGCAGCCAGCGGTTGGCCCGCAGCCAGCTCAGCGACAGCCGGTGCCCGAGCTCGAACAGCGCCAGCGCCAGCGCCATGTCGATCAGGATGCGCGTCTGCGCGATCATGTCCTCGTCCACGATGCCGCGGCCGAGCATGCCGGCGAGCAGGCCGGTGGCCGCATAGCCGACGATGCGCGGCAGCCGCAGGTACATGCGGCACACCTCGCCCGCCAGGCCCGCGCCCACCAGGGCAAGTCCGACCCAGAACAGCCCGCCCGGTGCCAGCGGCAGGCTTGGAAATAGTTGGCTCAATCCATTCATGGACTACATGGTAACGGAGCCACATGACATTCCGTGTCAGAGTTTGTCCGACAGCGCACCTAAGTTGCAGGGAACATGATGCGTACAGGCGTAAAAAAACGCCATCTGGTGCGATGGCGTTTTCTCGTGCCGGTCCGGCGGGTGGCTTGCTAGACGCCCCAGAACTTCCAGGCGGGCCGCGTGGCACGCAGGCCGGATTCCATGCGCGCGTACTGCGCGCGCATCCTGCCCTGGTCGGCGCCGGCGGCGCGGGCTTTCTCGAAATACGCCAGCGCGGTCTCGCGCTGCGCCAGCCCGAGCGCGGCCTCGACCGCGCCAAGATAAGCGTCGCCTTCCCAGCGGTCGCGCGCGGCAAAGGCCGCTTCGAAATCGGCCAGCGCCCCGGCGTACTGCTTTTCGCCGTTGCGGATCAGGCCGCGCTGCACGCGCGGCAGGGCCTGGTCCCACGCATCGCCTTCGGTCAGCGCGATGGCCTGCTCGAACAGCGGCAGCGCGCGCTCGGGCGCGCCCAGGTCACGCCAGATCAGGCCGAATTCGTTGCACAGCCAGGCGTCCTCGATCAGCAGCGCACGCCGTTGCAGCGCCTCGATCTCGGCCAGCGCATCGGTGCGGTCGTGCTGGTCCATGCCCGCGATGCCGTTGCGCAGCAGCCCGGCGAAATGCGCGCGCGCGTGCGCGAGTGCGTGGCCGGTCTGGCTGCGCTCCTCCACCGGCAAGGCATCGGCGCGGGCGTCCATGTGCGCAAGCGCATCGCGCGCCGCCGAGGTCACTTCGCTGCCGCCGATGCCCTTCCATGCATTCACCAGCCGGCTGAACACCCAGCCCACATTGGCCGGGTCGCGCTCGAGCGGGTAGCGGTTGAGCACGTCGCCGGCCACCTCGACCGCCTTCGCATGCTGGCCCGCGGCCACCAGGCAGTCGAGCAGGTCGATCCAGTGCTCGATGAATTCGCTGACCGCGATGCCTTTCTCGTGCAGCGCGATCCGTTCGGCGCGCAGGTCCGCGCCGTCCAGGCGCTGCGCCAGGTTGTGGCACAGCATCGAATAGAGATGCGGATCGGCATCGTCGTAGCCGCCCTCGCCGGTGGCGAAGTATTGCTCGAAGCGCGCCAGGCCGAGCCGGTATGCCGCGACCACGTGGGGCGCCAGCGCGGCCTCGGCTGCCGGCACGGCATCGATGAATTCGGCCAGCGCCACGCCGGCGTTGTAGTAGCCGGCCGCGTCGGTCGCGTTCTGCACGAAGGCAAAGCGCTGCCATGGCTGCTCTTCGCCGGCCTGGTGACGCCATTCCAGCTCGCGCACCTGGGCTTTCGGGTCCGGCACCTGGCGCTGATAAGTGGCGAAATCATCCCAGGCGCCCTCGAGGTCGCCGGCGCGGTAGCGCAGCGGCGCGCGGATGCGGCGGGCGTGGGGATGGTCGGGCTGCGCAGCCAGCACGATGCCCGCCTGCTCGGCGGCAAAGGCGTCGCCGGCGGCTTCGTCGAGTTCGAGCAGGTCGGGATTGTCCAGGCCGGCGCGCGCCAGGCAAAGGCGCAGCATCGGCTCGGCCTGCTCGCCGGCGGCGTTCACGTGGGCCAGCGCCTGGGCCAGGATCTCTTGCACGCCCAGGTCCGGCGCGCGGTACAGCAGGTCGTACCAATAGGCGCCGGCGCCGGCGAAATCACCCAGCCGGCAACGCACRAGTCCCGCGTGCAGCCGGGCGCTCCATTCGCCGGAAGACAGGCCGTTGCGCAGCGCCGCCTCGTCCAGCCAGGGCTGCGCCTCCTGGAAGCGCTCCATGCTCGTGAGCAACATGCCGTAGCGGTGCGCGATCACACCGCGCGATGACCAGCGGTGCGCGGGATGCAGGTTCAGTCCGGGCAGCTTGGCCAGCGCCGCATCGAGCACGGCGAAGGCTTGCTGGGCATCGCCGCGGTCGAAGTGCAGGCGCGCCCGCAGGCAATCGAAATCCACCACCTGCGGCTGCGCCTGCGAGAGCTGGTCGAGAATGACCAGCGCCTCGTCGTAGCGCTCGGCATTGGCTAGCTCGATGGCGTGGTCGTAACTGACTTCCTGCACGGACACGGACTGCTCCTTCTGGGGTGAAATGTGCGAGTGCGGGATTATGCGCCATGCGCAGGTTTCTTGGTCCGCAATGGAAGGGGCGCTTTTCCCGGCATTCGCCGGGCTCGCCCCGCAGCCCTACCCCGGGGCGGCGGACCGGGCAAGGCCCCAGGCGAGGCTCTTTGCCCATGCGCGCGCCAGTCAGGCGCGCCGTCCGGGCGGCCCGGCGCGGCGCCTGTCCTCGCGCAGGTCCGACCACTCGAACAGGCAGGCCAGCAGCAGATAGACGCAGGCCACTGCCTCGGCGCGGAACAGCGGCGTGGTTTCGGCATGCACCGGCATGGCGCCGGCCACGCTGCACAGGACCAGCAGCAAGGCCAGCCACCAGCCCTTGAGGCGGCCGTTAAGGATGGGATCGACGCCGAACACGGCGGCGTTCAGCCACAGCCAGCCGGCCACCGCCAGCCACGGCTCGCTCGCCAGATCCCACTGCATCTGCGCCAGCAGCAGCATGGCGCCGACCGCCAGCGCGGCGCACTGCCCTTGCAGCAGGCGGGCGCGGTGGCGCTGGCGCAGCCAGGCGCGCGCCGGCAGCACCAGCGACAGGTTGGCGCCGGCCAGCAGCAGGCCCAGCGCAAACGCCAGCGTATGCGCGAACGGCGCGAACAGCGGCACCGACAAGACCATGTACATGCCGCCGATGGTCAGCGCGCCGGCCACGCCGATGCGCTGCAGCGCGGGCAGGTAGAGCAGCGCGAAAGCGGCCAGCAGGGCATACAGCTCCACGCCGATGAACCATGCGTAGAGCGACGGCAGCGAGCCGGCGAACATGGCAAAGCCGCCGATCACCACGTAGAGGCCGAACCAGCCCCACTGCACGCCTGGCAGCGACCGCCAGCGCGCCAGCCGCACCGTGACGGATTGCTGCCAGACCCGCACGTACCAGGCCCAGGCCAGCATCGGCGCCACCAGGCTGGCGCCGCACACGGCGAGCGCCAGCCACGGCGCCACGGTATCGTGCCCGGCGCGTTCCTCCTGCCGCACCACGATCATCAGCACCACGCTGGCCAGGATGGCGCCGATCCACAGCGCATGGAACAACTGCCCCCACGACAACAGCGGCCGGGATACCGCCTGCTCCCAGGCCGCCAGCACCGCCTCGTCGAAATGGTAGTGGCGTGTCTGCGGCGTCTTCCAGCGCAGTTGTTCGAGCAGGGCCTGCATGTCCTTGACGAAGCCGCCGCGCATCAGCGCTTGCCGGCGGATGCGCGCGGGCGGCGGCGCCAGAAGCGCCTGCGCCGCCGCCGAGCCCTTGGCGTAGGTGCGGAAGTAGCTGAACTGCCGGTCCGCCAGCGCGCGTGCGACCGCCTGCTGGGTCAGGGCGCGGTCGCGCCGCGCCAGGTGATCGGAAGCATCTTCCCAGCCGAAGCCTTCGAACAGCGCGGTGCGCGCCGCGGGACTGGCATCGTCCCGGGCGCAGTAGCGCAGCGCCAGCCACTCGAAGCGGTCGCGCGCTTCGATGCTGACGAAGGCATCGTCCTGCAGGCAGCGCTGCAGCGCCTCGCCGACCGGCAGCGATTGCGCGGCCAGTTCACCGCGGTCGAGCCCGGGGTAGCGGCCGCCGGCCGGCGCGGGCGGAAAGCTGGCGCGCAGCCGCTCCCACATTGCAAGGGCCAGCTCGCCCGCATCGGGCAAGGCCCGGGCCGTCTGCGGGCGCTGCGGGTCCGCCTGCACGGCGGGCGGCAGCACCTGGCCGATTGCCGGCAGCCTGCCGCGCACGGGCGAGGCGGGCGAAGTCAGCGGCGAAGCGATCGCGGCGGGCCCCGGCTCTCCGGCGGGCGGGGCAGGCGGGGCAGGCGGGGCAGCGGCGCCCGGGTCGGGCACGGCGCCGGCATCTTCGTCCTGCGCATGGTGGCGCGCCCACTCGAGCGCGAATTCATAGGCGGCGCGCAGCGCCTGGAACGCCTGCGCGTCCTCGTCGGGGCGCGTGACCTTGAGGCGCGCGGCATAGGCCGAGCGGATGCGGCGCGTATCCGTGGTCGGCGCCAGTTGCAGGACTTGCCAGTGCATTGTTCGGATCGGGCCGGTAGCGAAGCGTGGAGAGGGGACGAGCCGGGATCAGTCCCAGAGTTGCGTGTCGAGTCCGTCGAGCAGGCGCCGGATGGGCGCGCGCAGCGTGCGGATGCGCTCGGTATCCTGCGCGTCCAGCGCGGCCTGGAATTGCGCCAGCGCGCCGCTGATCTGGTCGCGGTCGCGGCCCAGGCACTGCTGGTAGAGCCGGTCGGCGCGCGCCACCAGTTGCGCGTTCTCGGCCTGGTCGCGCGGATGGATCTTGATCTCGGCAAGCGCCGCCAGGCGCTCGCCCACTTCCTCGTCGCTCAGCACGCCGGGGTTTTCCTGGATCACGATGCGGTGCGTGGCGGCGGTGGCGAGCACGGTGGCCTGCACTTCGAGGATGCCGTTGACGTCATAGGTGAAGCGCACGTCCACGCCCGACTCGGCCGCGCTGATGCGCGGCAGCGGCACGGCGATCTCGCCGAGGAAGACGTTCTCCGCCACCATCCGCCCCTCGCCCTGGAAGACGCGCAGCGCCAGCATCTCCTGCTTGTCGGCCAGCGGATGGATGCGTTCCACGCGGCTGACCGGCACCACCGAGTTGCGGTCGATCACGGGCTGGTAGTGCCCGTGGGAAAACGCCTCCGGGCCGACCCGCTGGCTGGTTTCGATGCCCAGCGAATAGGGTGCGACATCGGTCATGACCACTTCGTCCAGCGCCGCGTCGCGCGCCTTCAGGCCGGCCTGGACGGCCGCGCCGAGCGCCACCACCTCGTCGGGATTCAGCTCGGTCACGGGAAAGCGGCCGAACATGCGGCTCACCAGCCTGCGCACCATCGGCATGCGGGTGGCGCCGCCGGCCAGCACCACGCTGTCCAGCTCGGCCGGCCGGATGCGTGCGTCGCGCATGGCCTGCTCGATGGGCTTGCGCAGCCGCTCCAGCAACGGCGTGCTCAGTTCGGCAAAGACTTCCTGGGTCAGCGACATGGTGAAGGTGCGGTCCTCCCAGGTCACGGCCATGTCCGCGCCGGCGGCGTCGCTGAGCGCGCGCTTGGCACCTTCGGCGGCGTGGCGTACCCGCTCGCGCAACTGCGCCGGCCAGCGCTCGGGCTGCGCCTCGCCTTCCTGCACGCCGCCGGCGCTCAGTCGCGCATCGAGCCCGCTGTCGCGGCTGAAGCGGCGCATCAGCGCCGCGACGAAGTCCTCGCCGCCGAGGAAGTTGTCCCCGGCCGAGGCGCGTACTTCCATCACGTTCTCGAACAGTTCCAGCACAGAGACGTCGAAGGTCCCTCCGCCCAGGTCGAACACCAGGAAGCGGCTTTCCCCGTTCTGCTGCAAGCCGTAGGCCAGCGCGGCGGCGGTCGGCTCGTTGAGCAGGCGCTCCACGCGCAGCCCCGCCAGCTCGCCCGCCACACGCGTGGCGCGGCGCTGGGCGTCGCTGAAATAAGCCGGCACGGTGATCACCGCTTCGCTGACCGGCGCGCCGAGCCAGGCTTCGGCATCGGCCTTCAACGCGCGCAGCAAGAAGGACGAGAGTTCTTCCGGGCGATAGCGCCGCTCGCCCAGCGGGGTCGCGCGGGCGGTGCCCATGTAGCGCTTGAACAGTGCCGCGCTGTGCGCGGGATGGGTCAGCAGGCGGTCGCGCGCGGCCTCCCCGACGACGACCGCGCCGTCGTCCAGCACGCTCACGCACGAGGGCGTCAGGCGCTTGCCGAGAGAGTTGGGAATGATCTGCGCCCGTCCATCGCGCCAGACCGCGACCAGGCTGTTGGTGGTGCCGAGATCGATGCCGATGATGGTGTGCTTGTCGTGGTCCATGTTTCGTTCTGGCTGGTGGCGACGCATCCTTTGCGCAGCAAGCGCAACATTAATCGGCAACGGGGAAAGAATGGGAACGGCGCCGCTTCCTTGTTGCGCCCGCGAGACATCGGCTGCCCCGCTGGCGTGCCGCCAAAAGAAAACGCCACCCGAAGGTGGCGTTTCCGCATGGCGCTGGCGAAGGCTTACTTGCCGCCGACCGTCTCCAGCACGGTCCACTTGCCGCCGACCACCTTGTAGACGGTGATGCCGCCGTCCTTCAGGTCGCCGCGCGCGTCGTAGGCCAGGGCCTTGGTGGTGACGCCCTGCATATTGGTGGCGGCCAGCACCGGCAGGTAGCGCGCCGGATCGGCCGAGCCGGCCTTGACCATGGCGCTCATCATCGCGGTGGCGCCGTCATAGGCGTACGGCGAGTACGTCTGCACCTTGCCGCCGAAGYGCTTCTCGTACTTCTTCTCGTAGGTGGCGCCACCGGGCATCTGCTCCAGCGGCAGGCCGGCCAGCGACACCACGGTGCCATCGGCAGCGGTGCCGGCCAGCTTCAGGAAGTTGTCGGTCTTGGACATTTCGCCCGACACCAGCGGCGACTTCATGCCGAGTTCCTTGACCTGCTTGGCCATCGGCGCGGATTGCGTCTCGGCGCCGCCGTAGAAGATCACGTCCGGGTTGCTGCGCTTGATGTTGGTCAGCACGGCCTTGAAGTCCACCGCCTTGTCGTTGGTGTATTCGCGGCGCACGATCTTGCCGCCGGCGGCGCGGGCGGCCTTCTCGAACTCGTCGGCCAGGCCCTGGCCGTAGGCCGTGCGGTCGTCGACGATGGCGATGTTCTTGGCGCCAAGCTTCTTCACCACGAAGGCGCCGATCACCGAACCCTGCTGGGTGTCGGAGGTCATCATGCGGAAGGTGGTCTTGAAGCCTTGCTTGGTGTATTCCGGCGCGGTCGCCATGGCGATCTGCGGAATGCCGGCGCGGTTGTAGACCATCGAAGCCGGGATGCTGGTGCCGGAGTTGAAGTGGCCGAGCATGCCCTGGATGCCGCCGTCCACCAGCTTCTGCGCCACCACCGAGCCAGTCTTGGGATCGGCCTGGTCATCTTCGGAAAGCAATACGAACTTGACGTCCTTGCCGCCGATCTTGGGCTTGGTGGCGTTCATTTCCTCGATGGCGAGGATCACGCCGTTCTGCATGTCCTTGCCGTATTGCGCCTGGCCGCCGGTCATGGGCGCGGCGAAGCCGAGCTTGATTTCCTGGGCCTGGGCAAAGGCGGCCGAGCTGGCGCACACGCCGGCGATCGACAGGGCAACGGTCAGTGCCGTCTTGTGGAAAGTCGAGTTCATCAGTTCTCCTTGGTGGCTTTTCGATAGCCTTCTTGCTGCGTTTTTGGACGCGTCCGGGTGCGGCGCGAAACGCTTCCCGATTTCACATACGCAAGGCGCGCGGGATCGCCGCTGCCTCGCGTCTCTTCGATCAACGCCCGGCCGGTCAGCCGATCGTCATCAAACTGGCATTGCCGCCCGCCGCCGCCGTATTGACGGAGAGCGAACGCTCGATCAACAAACGCTCGATGGCCACATTCGGTTCACCGTGCGCCAGGCCCTGGACCGAAATGATCGGGCCGGCGCGCGTGGCCAGTTGCTCGCTCACGGCGCGCAGCTGGTCGGAATCCCCGTGGTGCAGCACGGCATCGAATTCGGTGTCGCCCGCGGCCCAGTCGGGCACCAGGCGGACGCGCGATTGTACTGCCTTCGGCAGGCGCGCCGACAGCGTGCGCGCCATCGGGCTGTCCGGCCAGACCGCGCGGCTGCCGGCAGCCAGCACGGCCGCCAGCTGCATGGCCAGGTCGGCCTCCTGCTGGGCCAGGCACAGCACGGCCGCGCGCGGCAGCAGCGTGTACGTGTTGCGCTCGCCGGTGGGGCCGGGCAGCGTCACCGACAGGCCGGCCGGCGAGGCGGCGGCGAAGCGGTCGCACGCCGCGCCCAGCCCGGGCAGCGCGGCGCTCTCGCGCGCGGCCCATTCCTTGAGCATGCCCAGGGCATCGGTCATCGCCGCGCGCACCGGGCCGGGCTCGCCGGCGCCGTTCAGCACGTCCGAGGCGCGCACGGCGCGGGCCACGGCGTCCTGCGGGCAGACCGACAGCAGGCGGTGCAGGTAGAGCGGGCCGCCGGCCTTGGGGCCGGTGCCGGACAATCCTTCGCCGCCGAACGGCTGCACGCCGACCACCGCGCCGACCACATTGCGGTTGACGTAGAGGTTGCCCACTTCGGCGCGCTCGACGATATGCGCGATGGTCTCGTCGATGCGCGTATGGATGCCCATGGTGAGGCCGTAGCCGGTGCCGTTGATCTGGCCGAGCAGCGCGTCCAGGCCGGCGCGCTGGTAGCGCACCACGTGCAGCACCGGGCCGAATACCTCGCGCTGCAGCTCTTCGATGCTGTCGAGCTCGATCAGGGTGGGCGGCACGAAGGTGCCGTGGCGGGTGGCGGCATCCGCGGCTTCGCTGCGCTCGGCCTGGTGGATGCGGCGACCCTTGGCGCGCATGGCTTCGATATGGCGCAGGATGTTGTCGCGCGCTTCTTCGTCGATCACCGGGCCGACGTCGGTGGACAGGCGGTCGGGGTTGCCGATGGCGAGTTCGTTCATGGCGCCCTTGAGCATGGCCAGCACGCGGTCGGCCACTTCCTCCTGCAGGCACAGCACGCGCAGCGCCGAGCAGCGCTGGCCGGCCGAATCGAAGGCGGAGTTGACCACGTCGCCCACCACCTGCTCGGCCAGCGCCGAGGAGTCGACGATCATCGCGTTCTGCCCGCCGGTTTCCGCGATCAGCGGCACCGGGCGGCCGGCGGCGTCCAGGCGCCCGGCCACGCTGCGTTGCAGCAGGCGCGCCACTTCGGTGGAGCCGGTGAACATCACGCCCTTGACGCGTGCGTCGCCCACCAGCGCGGCGCCGACGGTCTCGCCGCGGCCCGGCAGCAGTTGCACGGCGCCGGCCGGCACGCCCGCTTCGCGCAGCAGGCGCACGGCCTGCGCGGCGATCAGCGGGGTCTGCTCGGCGGGCTTGGCCAGCACGGTATTGCCGGCGGCCAGCGCGGCCGCGACCTGGCCGGTGAAGATGGCCAGCGGGAAATTCCACGGGCTGATGCAGACCACGGGGCCGAGCGGGCGGTGCGTGTCGCTGGAGAAGGTCTCGCGCACCTGCGCCGCGTAGTAGCGCAGGAAGTCCACGGCCTCGCGCACTTCGGCGATGGCGTTGGAGAAGGTCTTGCCGGCCTCGCGCATGATGACGCCCATCAGGGACTGCATCTGCGCTTCCATCAGTTCGGCGGCCCGCTCCAGCGCCGCGGCGCGCACGTCGGCCGGCGTGGCCTGCCAGATCGGCGCAGCCTTGACCGCGGCCTGCAGCGCGGCTTCCACTTCGGCCATGCTGGCTTCGGTGACATGCCCGACGACGTCGCGCAGGTCGGCCGGGTTGCGCACCGGCACCGGCTGGTTCGCTTCCGAGCCGGGCGCGGCTTCGCCGCCGAGCAGCGGCGCCGCGGCAACCGCCTCGCTGGTCCCGGCCAGCAGCGCCGACGACAGCGAAGCCAGGCGATGCTCGTTGGACAAATCGATGCCGGCGGAATTGGCGCGCGACTGGCCATACAGCTCGCGCGGCTGCGGGATGCGCGGGTGCGGCAGGCCGAGGCCGCCCTCCTCGGCATGCATGCGCTCGACCACGGTGACCGGATCGGCCACCAGTTCATCCAGCGAAATGGTTTCGTCGGCGATGCGGTTGACGAAGGAGGTATTGGCGCCGTTCTCCAGCAGGCGGCGCACCAGGTAGGCCAGCAGCGTCTCGTGCGTGCCCACCGGGGCGTAGATGCGGCACGGGCGGTTGAACTTGCCGTCGGCCAGCGGCCCGACCACCTGGTCGTACAGCGGCTCGCCCATGCCGTGCAGGCACTGGAACTCGTACTGGCCGGGGTAGTAGTTGTGGCCGGCGATCTGGTAGATCGCCGCCAGCGTATGCGCATTGTGGGTGGCGAATTGGGGGTAGATCACGTCCGGCACCGACAGCAGCTTGCGCGCGCATGCCACGTAGGACACGTCGGTGTAGACCTTGCGCGTGTAGACCGGATAGCCCTCCAGGCCGTCCACCTGGGCGCGCTTGATCTCGCTATCCCAGTAGGCGCCCTTGACCAGGCGGATCATCAGGCGGTGGCGGCTGCGGCGGGCCAGGTCGATCAGGTAGTCGATGACGAACGGGCAGCGCTTCTGGTAGCCCTGCACGACGAAGCCGATGCCGTTCCAGCCGGCCAGCTCGGGCTCGAAGCACAGCCGCTCGAGCAGGTCCAGCGAGATCTCCAGGCGGTCGGCTTCCTCGGCGTCGATATTGATGCCGATGTCGTACTGGCGGGCCAGCAGCGTGAGCGACTTGAGGCGGCCGTACAACTCGCTGACCACGCGCTCGTGCTGGGCACGGCTGTAGCGCGGGTGCAGCGCGGAGAGCTTGATCGAGATGCCGGGGCCTTCGTAGATGCCGCGCCCGCGCGAGGCCTGGCCGATGGCATGGATGGCCTGTTCGTAGGACGCCAGGTAGCGCAGCGCGTCTTCCTCGGTCATGGCGGCTTCGCCGAGCATGTCGTAGGAGTAGCGGAAGCCTTYGKCYTCSWRCTTGCGSGCGTTSGCSAGCGCYTCGGMAATGGTYTCSCCGGTGACGAACTGCTCGCCCATSAGGCGCATCGCCATGTCCACGCCCTTGCGGATCAGCGGCTCGCCGCCCTTGCCGATGATGCGGGTCAGGGCCTTGGACAGGCCGGCTTCGGTGTGGGTGGCAACCAGGCGGCCGGTCAGCAGCAGGCCCCAGGTGGCCGCGTTGACGAACAGCGACGGGCTCTGGCCCAGGTGCGACTGCCAGTTGGCGCCGCTGATCTTGTCGCGGATCAGCGCGTCGCGCGTGGCCTTGTCCGGGATGCGCAGCAGCGCCTCGGCCAGGCACATCAGCGCCACGCCTTCCTGGGACGAGAGCGAGAATTCCTGGATCAGGCCCTGCACCAGTCCTTCGCGGCCGGTGCCGACCTTGCGCTCGCGCAGGCGGGTGGCCAGCGTGCGGGCCATCGCGAGCGCGGCCTCGGCCTGCTGCTGCGGCAGCCGGGCCTGCTCGAGCAGCACGGGCACGCACTCGGTCTCGGGGCGGCGGTAGCCGGCAGTGATCGCAGCGCGCAGCACCGACTGCGGCTGCACGCTCTGGGCGAACTCGAGGAATGGCTGGGGCGCGCCCTCGCCCGCCGCGTCGAAGCCATCCGCGCCGTCCGCCGCGCCATCCGCCGGCGTGCCGGACGCGCCGGCCTCGGCCGGCACATGGCCGCGCTCGACCTGCTCCAGGTACGTGAAGATAGCCTGCTTGATCAGCCAGTGGGGCGTGCGGTCGATCGACTGGGCAACGCGCTTGAGGCGCTCGCGGGATGCGTCGTCCAGCTTGACGCCGAGGGTGGTGGTGGCCATGCGCTTGATTCTCCGAAGGATGCGGATGCAAGGCGCCCGATCTCCCGGATACGCCTGCCGATGGGCGCGATCATACTCCGCGGGAAACCGAAGGTGCAACTAGGTACAACCACTCATTCTGAATCCGGATGCGGGTTGCACCCAACCCGTCGCCGCGCCGGCCGTCAACGGTGCTCAAATACGAAGCGGGTCGATCTCCAGTTGCCACCGCACGCCCTTCGCATCGGCCAGCGCGTCACCGAAAGTTTGCACCCACTCGTCCACAAACCGCTGCAATGCGGCCCTTGAGGTACTTTCCACCAGCATCTGCGCACGCTCGCGGTTGGCCACGCGCACCATCGACATCGGCACCGGGTCGTGGAGTTGCACCTCAGGCGCCAGGCGGCAGGAGTCGGCACGATTGCGGGCGCTCTGCAGGAAGGCCAGCGCGCGCTCCAGCTGGCCGTGCTCGGCCGTGACGAGCACCTGGTACGCGAACGGGGGCAACCCGGCCTGGCGCCGCTCGCGCAACTGCGCGGCAGCGAATCCATCATAGTCATGGCGAACCAGTGCCTGCAATGCCGATGCATCCGGATAGCGGGTCTGGATCAGCACCTCGCCGGCCAGCCCGGCGCGGYCGGCACGGCCGGCCACCTGCATCAGCGAGGCGAACAGGTGCTCGGCCGCGCGGAAGTCGTGGCTGAACATGGCGGCGTCCGGGTGCACGATGCCGACCAGCGTCACACGCTGGAAGTCGTGCCCCTTGGCGACCATCTGCGTACCCACCAGGATGTCCACCTCGCCGGCATGGACCTCGTCGAACATTGCCTGGGCGCTGCCTTTGCGGCGCGTGGAGTCCGCGTCGATGCGCGCGATGCGGGCCTGTGGAAAACGTGCCGCCAAGGCTTCCTCGATCCGCTGCGTGCCGCGCCCGAGCGGCGCAATATCCACATCACCGCAGTCCGGACAATGATGGGGCACGGGCGATTCCAGCCCGCAGTGGTGGCAGCGCAGCCGGCGCTCGGGCCGGTGCAGCACCAGGTAGGCGGAACAACGCGGGCAACCCGACAGCCAGCCGCAACTGCCGCAGGCGAGCACGGGCGCGTAGCCGCGCCGGTTGAGGAACAGCAGGCTCTGCTCGCCACGCGCCAGGCGGGCCTCGATGGCGCTCAGCAGCGGCACCGAGAGCCCTTCGAAGAGCGCGCGCTGGCGCTGGCGCTCCTGGTTCAGGTCGACCAGCCGCACTACCGGCAGCGCCGCGTCGGCCTGGGCGCGCTCGCGCAGCACCAGCTTGCGGTAGGCGCCCTGCTCTGCGCGCCACCAGGTTTCCATCGACGGCGTGGCCGAGCCCAGCACGACGGCGATGCCGAGCTGCTTGGCACGCCAGATGGCCAGGTCCCGCGCGGAGTAGCGCAGGCCCTCCTGCTGCTTGTAGGAGGTGTCGTGCTCCTCGTCCACCACGATCAGGGCGAGATGCGGCAGCGAGGCCATCACCGCCATGCGGGTGCCGAGCACGATGCGGGCCTCGCCCCGGTGCGCGGCCAGCCATTGCAGCGTGCGCTCCTGGTCAGCCAGGCCGCTGTGCAGCACCGCCAGCGGCAACTGCGGGAAGCGCGCGGCGATGCGGCCCTGCAATTGCGGCGTGAGGTTGATTTCGGGCACCAGCATCAGTACCTGCGCCTGCGGGTCGCGCGCCAGGGCTTCGGCCATGGCGTGCAGGTAGACCTCGGTCTTGCCGCTGCCGGTCACGCCGTGCAGCAGGAAGGGCGCGAAGCCCTGCGCCTGGCTGATCGCCTCCACGGCCGCGCGCTGCTCGTCGTGCAACGGTGGCGCGACCGAAGGTTCGCTGTCGGCTGCAATGTCCAGCAGCGGCTGGTCGGCGTGGCTGGCGCTGACCCAGCCGGCCGCCGTCCATTCGGCCAGGCGGGCCGGGGCGGCGCTGCACAAGGCACGCGCCTCGGCCGCGGAAAGTGCCGCACCCGCCCCGGCGGCGGCCACCAGGGCCTGCGCCAGGGCCAGCACGGTGCGGGCACGCGCCGGCACGGCTGCCAGCAGGGCCGGCTCGTGGCCCGGTATCAAGCGGTAATGCTCGCAGCGGGCCCGTAGCGCCAGCCGCGGCCAGCTCTCGGCCTCGCGCAGCCCCGGGGGCAGCGCCGGGAGCATGACCTCGCCGAGACAGCGGTGATAGTAGAGCGAGGAGAACCGGGCCAGCGCGATCCAGTGCGCGCCCAGCGGCGGCAGCCAGTCGAGGCGCTGGGCGACAGGCCGCAGCCGATCGGGCGGCACTTCGGAATGGGCCGAACGGGCCACTGCCACGCCGACCATCAGGCGGCGCCCGAAGGGCACGGTCACCAGGTCGCCAGGCTGGATCTCCGGCGGGGCGAGATAATCGAAGACATCGTCGGCCGGCGTATCGAGCGCCACCCGCACGATGGCAAGCGGCGCGTCATCGGCGGCAGATGACGCTTCCGGGCCGGAGGCGGGGAGTGTCGGGGCGTTCACGCCCTGGCTCCGGCGCGCAGCACTGGGTACGGCCCAGATTGGGGCAAGGCGGCGGGCAAGCTGGCCCAATGCGGGTGCAAGGCAGCGCTGGGCCGCTTTCCAGACAAATTAAGTGTGCGGCGCAGCATCAACTTAAAGTAACGCTTCAAATGTGCCCCTAAGTCGATGATAGATGGCCGCTTTTCCCGCTGGCGCGCAGTGCCTGTGGATAACTTTGTTGAAAACTCGTCCGGCGTTCCCGCCAAGCCCCGTAAATCAAGGCTCCCACTGGCATTCCGGCGTCAGCCTGATCAGATGCAATTCCTTTTAAATCAAGGACTTGCGAGCCTCCCTCAGATGAGTTAAGGACTAACCCGCTCTTGCACTGCGGAAAACCCATTGATGTGCATAAGTCAAGCCTTGACAAGCGCGAACCGGCACCGAAAGAGCGAAAAATTGCAAAATAGTTTACTTGACAGCGCTTCGTGCCAGCCTCCCGCGCCACCCGGCTTCGGGAACGCGCCGCAGGCGTCACGCTCGCTGCGCCGCACAGCCGCCGCCGCCCGGCCGGCGGCGGGGCGTGCACCACGTATCACCCCGCGCTGGCCCGCAGCTGGCGGCTGTAGCGATGCACCTCGTCCACCAGCACCGTGACATTCTCAGGCGGCGTGAACTGGGAGATGCCATGGCCGAGGTTGAACACATGGCCGTCGCTGCCGCCGCCGGCGGCGTAGCTGTCGAGCACGCCGCGCACCTGCGTGCGGATGGCGGATTCCGGCGCGAACAGCACATTGGGGTCGATATTCCCCTGCAGGGCGACCTGGCCGCCGGTACGGCGGCGCGCCTGCTGCAGGTTGACCGTCCAGTCGAGTCCGAGCGCGTCGGCCCCGATGCCGGCCAGTTCTTCCAGCCACAGGCCGCCGCCCTTGGTGAAGACGATCACCGGCACTTGCTGGCCGTCTTGCTCGCGCTTGAGCCCGGCCACCACCTGGCGCATATAGGCCAGCGAGAACGCCTGGTACATGCCGTCGGCCAGCGTGCCGCCCCAGGTATCGAACAGCATCACGGCCTGCGCGCCGGCCTCGATCTGTGCGTTCAGGTAGGCGGATACGGCGCGCGCGTTGATCTCCAGGATGCGGTGCATCAGGTCCGGGCGGCTGTACATCATGCTCTTGACGGTGCGGAAATCCGAAGAGCCGGCGCCTTCGACCATATAGCAGGCCAGCGTCCAGGGGCTGCCCGAAAAGCCGATCAGCGGCACGCGCTGGCGGCCGTCCTGCACGAGCGCACGCCGGATCTCGCTGACCGCGTCGAACACATAGCGCAGCGAGGCCATGTCGGGCACCGCCAGCTTCATCACGTCGGCTTCGGTGCGCAACGGACGGGCAAAGCGCGGCCCCTCGCCCTGCGCGAACGACAGGCCCAGGCCCATGGCGTCAGGCACGGTGAGGATGTCGGAGAAGAGGATGGCCGCGTCGAGCGGGTAGCGCTCGAGCGGCTGCAGCGTCACCTCGGTGGCATAGGCCGGGTCCTTGGCCAGCCCGAGAAAGCTGCCGGCGCGCGCGCGCGTGGCGTTGTACTCGGGCAGGTAGCGGCCGGCCTGTCGCATCAGCCACAGCGGGGTGTACTCGGTAGGCTGCCGGCGCAGTGCGCGCAGGAAGGTATCGTTCTGCAGTGCGGTCATGGTCATCCTCGTAAGACCGCCATTCTACGGGATGCCCGCGCCGCGTTCCTCCCCGCCGTGCGGCGGCGTCGGCGCATTTGCGTCAAATGTCGTCCGCCAGTTCCTTGAAGGCCTGCGCGGCGCGGCGCATCCATTCGCGCGCGCGCGGCACATCGGGCTGCAGGCGGGCGAAACCATGCGTCATGCCACTGGCTTCCAGCGTGATCACGGCTGCGCCGTAGCGCACCAGGTAGTCGGCGTAGGCCAGGCCGTCGTCGCGCAGCACGTCATTGGCCGCCACCACCACCACGCTGGCGGGCGGCAGGTGCCTTGGCGCCGCGCCCATGAGGTGGATGCGCGTGTCTTCGATGGCGGCGCCCGCGGCGAGTTGCTCCGCGCCGATGAACTGGGTCCAGAACCAGGCCATTTCGTCACGCGTGAGGCCAGGGCCGTCGGCAAAGGCGCGATAGCTCTCGGTGGCAAGGGCCGGCGCCGTCACCGGATAGATCAGCAGTTGGGCGTTGACCAGCCCGGGATGTCCGTGCGCGTTCGCCCAGCGCGCCGCCTGCGCCGCCAGGTGGCCACCGGCGCTGTCGCCGGCCACGGCCAGGAAGCGGGTATCGAGGCGCAGCCGCGCGCGTTGCTCGGCGAACCAGAGCAACGACTGCAGCGCGTCGTCGCACGGCGCGGGAAACGGATGCTCCGGGGCGAGCCGGTAGTCGATGCTGGCGACGGCGCAGCCGGTATCGGCAGCCAGCAGCGCCGCCACGGTGTGATGCGTCTCGTGCGAGCCGACCACCCACCCGCCGCCATGGAAGTAGACCATGAGGCGCGGCTCCGTCACGCCCTCCGGGCGGTACAGGCGTGCCGCCAGCGTACGGCCGGGCAGCGCGATCTCCAGATCCGTGACGACGAGGCCTTCGGGGTCCGGCACCAGCGAAGTCGCTGCGATTTCGGCGAAGCGGGCGCGACGGCCCGCGGCATCGGCCGGCGCGGGTTGGCCGGCATAGCGCTCGGCAAGCCGGCGGTAATAGTCGAGGAGCTGGGGATCGATGGCCATGGCTGGGTCGGACGGGTTGATGGGGTCGCGGCGCAAGGCGCCTGCAACCCCGCAGTGTAGCGGCGTTCGCGCCTTCAGGCGTCCGCGTGCATCAGCTCGATCTTGGCGCAACGGTCCTGCACCGCGAGCAGCCCGGCGGCTCGGGCGCGGGCGAAGGCCTCGTCGTTGACGATGCCGAGTTGCAGCCAGACGCCGCGCGCACCGATGGCGATGGCGTCGTCCACCACCGGCGGCACGTCGTCGGCGCGGCGGAAGATGTCCACCCAGTCGATGCGCTGCCCTTCGGCGGCCAGTGCCCGCGCCGCGTCGGCCAGGCTGGCATGGCAGGTCTGCCCCAGGATACGCGCGCCGGCATGGTTGGGATTGACCGGCACGATGCGATAGCCGCGTGCCTGCATGAAGGCGGCCACTTCGTGGCTGGCGCGGGCCGGGTTGTCGGACAGGCCCGCCACGGCGACGGTCTTCATCGCCAGCATGTCCCGGATGGCTGTCTGCATCTCGCTCACGTCTGCGTTTCCTTCGGTTCGGGTTGGGGGGATTCTTCGCGGCTTGTGCCGGGCGGGCGGGCGCAGCCGCCCAGCCGAGCAAACGGCACCGCCACCTGGTAGGCGCCCTGTGCGAACGGTCCCACCGCATAGGGTGCATAGTGCAGCACCAGCCCGCCGCGGTACAGCGTATAGGGAGTGCGGTCATCGCGCAGCGCCTGGTCGTCGAGTGCGCCGCGCTCCGGGTGGGCCGCGCCCTGCTGCGTCAGCGACGCTTGCAGCTCCGCGTTGAGCTTGCGCACGCAGCCTTTGCCTCCCAACAGGTCGGCGAGCCGGATTGGCGCATAGGCGGGCCGGCCGTCCCTGCCGGCATCGTTGCGCCACGTTGCGCCGGCGTAGTCCAGGCTGCCGTGCGCACCGCCGCTGTAGCGCCAGGTGGTACGCAACAGGCTGACCGCATCGGCATCAAGCCTGACGAGTTCCACCGCGCTACGGCATTCCAGCTCGCCCTCGCCGCAGCCGCTGGTACGCAGGGAGGCGATCAGCGCGTCGATGTCCTGCCGACCGGTTTCGGGATAGCGTTCTGCAAGGCGCGCCCCCGCCACCTCCGCCTTGTTCTCGCGATAGACTGCCTTGCGCGTCAGCACGAGCTGGCGCGCGCTGCCATCGGGACTTGTCCACAGCCCGTTGGCGGTGTGCCTGTCGGCAGAGAGCGTGCCCTCGAAACGGGCGCCATCGCTTGCTTCGGCGGAGTCGAGGGAGGGGGGGAAAGCCGCCTGCTCGCGCAGGCTCAGGGCGCCGCCCGATGTCAATTGGCCATCCAGCTGGCGAGGGATGGCCGAGAGCATTGAATCGTAACGAACGGTTCCGTCGACTATATCGGTCCCGGCGCGTGGAAATATCGTCAGCGATACCTGCTCGCCACCGCCGAGATCGCCCTGCCAGAAGGAACCGGCGAGCGTGTGCGGGCTGTCCGCGCGCGCCACGCCGCTTGCCGCCGGCGCGCCAGCGACAAGCCCCGCGAGGCCAAGCTGCACAAGGGCATTTCGTACCTGGGCGCGGGGGCGGCGGGAAACGGGAAAGACAGGAAAGGCGGAAAAGGACGGCATGGCAATCGGCGGCCAGACCGCGAGGCGGATGGCTGGGTCAGCGAAAGCAATGGGACTGGCGTGGTCCGGCGATGTTCCCGCTGCGATGCAGCAAAACGGCCGATATGAGATTAAAGAGGCTTATTTGGCTGACATTTCGGTTACGGCGTTTTCAACTTCTTGCAAACCGATACATTTTGTTACTGCCATCCCCAAAAGTTTCCCCCACAATGCTTTAACACAATCAGTTTTTTGTGAAGGCGTTCCCTCCCCCAAACAGAAAGGGAGGGCGTCGTGAAGAAAGCCTTTAGGAAGCATTCCCACCCAGATTGACCGGATCGCAGGCGACGCCTGCGGTCGGTGTACCAGGTTGAGATTGTTGGCGCGCTCCGTTTCCGGCTGGTTGGATCGTCTGATTGCGATCGGTACCGCCTGACCGGATGCCTGACCACCTTGCCGTATGGAAAGTGGCTGGCGCCTGTTGGATGACCTGGACCTTACCCGTTCCTTCGAATTGACCCCTCGAAGGGCTTTTCCCGTCCGCGCGGAGCCTCCCCGGCCCGCGCGCTTTTTTTTGGTCTGAGCCGACAGAATAGTCGCAGGCTCATGAAAAAGGCAGCCTTGCGGCTGCCTTTTTTCTCGCCACTGCCAAAAAACAACAGGCGGGGCGAGACTGCCTTTTCTCAGCGCTTGCGACGCAGGCGCGCGATGGCTGCCAGTTGCGCAGTAGCCACAGCCAGCTCRCCCTGCGCACGTGCCAGGTCGAGATCGCTGCTCTGGTTCTGCATCAGCTCCTCGGCGGCGCGCTTGGCTTCCTGCGCCTTGGCTTCGTCGAGGTCGCCACCGCGGATCGCGGTGTCCGCCAGCACGGTGACGTGCTTGGGTTGCACTTCGAGGATGCCGCCGGCCACGAACACGAACTCTTCGCTACCGTCTTCCTTCTCGATGCGCACTGCGCCCGGCTGGATACGCGTGATCAGCGGCGTATGGCCCGGCAGGATACCCAGCTCGCCCGACTCGCCCGGCAGTGCCACGAACCTCGCCTGACCGGAGAAGATCGACGATTCGGCGCTGACGACGTCTACAAGAATGGTTGCCATGTGAATTCCTTTGTCCCTGAAAGCTTCGGCTTCCCGTTGCCAGGAAGCAAGTATTCCGCCCTTGGGGCCGAGCGTGACCCGCCTCGGACATTGTGCTGTCCGGGGCGGGCCGCCGCTACGACGCCCGCAGGCGAAAGACGCCGCTTACTGGAGCTTCTTGGCCTTCTCGAAGGCTTCGTCGATCGAACCGACCATGTAGAACGCTTGCTCCGGCAGGTGATCGCACTCGCCGTCCACCAGCATCTTGAAGCCACGGATGGTTTCCTTCAGCGGCACGTACTTGCCCGGCGAACCCGTGAACACTTCCGCGACGTGGAAGGGCTGCGACAGGAAACGCTGGATCTTACGAGCGCGCGACACGGCCTGCTTGTCTTCCGGCGACAGTTCGTCCATGCCCAGAATCGCGATGATGTCGCGCAGTTCCTTGTAGCGCTGCAGCGTTTGCTGCACGCGACGGGCCACGTCGTAGTGCTCCTGACCCACCACTTGCGGGTCGAGCTGACGCGAGGTCGAATCGAGCGGATCGACGGCCGGGTAGATACCCAGCGCGGCGATGTCACGCGACAGCACGACGGTCGAGTCCAGGTGCAGGAAGGTGGTGGCAGGCGACGGGTCGGTCAAGTCATCCGCAGGCACGTACACGGCCTGGATCGACGTGATCGAGCCGGTCTTGGTCGAGGTGATGCGCTCTTGCAGCTTGCCCATTTCCTCGGCCAGCGTCGGCTGGTAACCCACTGCGGAAGGCATACGGCCCAGCAGTGCCGACACTTCGGTACCGGCCAGCGTGTAGCGGTAGATGTTGTCGACGAAGAACAGGATGTCACGGCCTTCGTCGCGGAACTTCTCGGCCATGGTCAGGCCGGACAGTGCCACGCGCAGACGGTTGCCCGGCGGCTCGTTCATCTGGCCGAACACCATGGCCACCTTGTCGAGAACGTTSGAGTCCTTCATTTCGTGGTAGAAGTCGTTCCCTTCACGGGTACGCTCGCCCACGCCGGCGAACACCGACAAACCGCTGTGCTGCTTGGCGATGTTGTTGATGAGCTCCATCATGTTCACGGTCTTGCCGACACCGGCGCCGCCGAACAGACCCACCTTGCCACCCTTTGCGAACGGGCACACCAGGTCGATCACCTTGATGCCGGTTTCCAGCAGGTCCACGGAAGGCGACAGTTCGTCGAACTTCGGGGCCTTCTGGTGGATCGCGCGCAGTTCTTCCGAAGCGATCGGGCCGGCGTCGTCGATCGGACGACCCAGCACGTCCATGATGCGGCCCAGGGTGCCCTGGCCAACCGGCACCGAGATCGGCGCGCCGGTGCTCTTCACTGCCATGCCGCGGCGCAGGCCGTCCGACGAACCCAGGGCAATGGTACGCACCACGCCGTCACCCAGCTGTTGCTGCACTTCGAAGGTCAGGCCCTTCTCGGCGAACGAGGCTTCGTTGCTCTCTTCCAGCACGAGCGCGTCGTACACCTTCGGCAGCGCGTCGCGGGGGAACTCGATGTCCACCACGGCGCCAATACACTGCACAATATTTCCGATACTCATTTCGTATCTCCGATAGCTTGAATACTTGACGCCTTAGACGGCTGCGGCACCGCTGACGATTTCCGACAGTTCCTTGGTGATCGCTGCCTGACGGGTCTTGTTGTAGACCAGTTGCAGTTCGCCGATCACGTTCTTGGCGTTGTCGGATGCCGCCTTCATGGCCACCATGCGCGCCGATTGCTCGGACGCCATGTTCTCGGCCACGGCCTGGTACACCAGCGCTTCGACGTAGCGGACCAACAGTTCTTCCACCACGGTCTGGGCGTCGGGCTCGTAGATGTAATCCCACGAGTAGGCGCGCTTTTCATCTTCGGTCTGGGCAAACTTGTCGGCGGGGAGCGGCAGCAGCTGCTCCACCATCGGCTCCTGTTTCATCGTATTGATGAACTTGGTGTAAGCCAGGTACACGGCATCGACCTCACCATTGGTGAAAGCGTCGAGCTGGACCTTGATCGCGCCGATCAGTTTTTCCAGATGCGGGGTGTCACCGAGCTGCACCACGTGCGAAACCACCTTGGCGCCGACGCGGCCCAGGAACTGCATGCCCTTGGAACCGATGGCGGTGCTTTGCACCTGCACGCCGCGGTTCTGCAGCTCACGCAGCTCATTGGTGACCGCGCGCAGCACGTTCGTGTTCATGCCACCGCACAGACCCTTGTCGGTCGTCACCACGATCATGCCGGCGCGCTTGACTTCGCGTGCCACCATGAAGGGGTGCTTGAACTCGGGGTTGGCCGAAGCCAGGTGCGCCGCGATATTGCGCACTTTCTCGGCATAGGGACGGGCGTTGCGCATCCGTTCCTGCGCCTTGCGCATCTTGGACGCGGCGACCATCTCCATCGCCTTGGTGATCTTGCGCGTGTTTTGCACGCTCTTGATCTTGGTTCGAATTTCTTTCGTTCCGGCCATATCTTCCTCTCCATTCGTGCCGCGCCGGCACCGTCATGGCAACGGTGCCGGCGCAGTTTCGTGGAATTGCGCGGTTAGAACGCGGCGGACTTCTTGAAATCCTCGATCGCTGCACGCAGCGCGGCTTCATCTTCCTTCGACAGATCCTTGGTATCTTCGATGCGGTTGATGAGGTCGGCGTACTTGGTCTTCAGATGGTCGTGCAGGCCCTTCTCGAACGGGAGAATGTCCTTCACTTCCACGTTGTCGAGGAAGCCGTTGTTGGCTGCGTACAGCGACGCGGCCAGCTGCCACACCTGCAGGGGCAGGTACTGCGCCTGCTTGAGCAGTTCGGTCACGCGGCGGCCGCGCTCCAGCTGCTTGCGGGTGGCATCGTCCAGGTCGGAAGCGAACTGCGCGAACGCAGCCAGCTCACGGTACTGGGCCAGGTCGGTACGGATACCGCCGGACAGCTTCTTGACGACCTTGGTCTGGGCGGCACCACCAACGCGCGACACCGAGATACCGGCGTTGATTGCGGGGCGGATACCAGCGTTGAACAGGTCGGTTTCCAGGAAGATCTGGCCGTCGGTGATCGAGATCACGTTGGTCGGCACGAAGGCGGACACGTCGCCAGCCTGCGTTTCGATCACGGGCAGCGCGGTCAGCGAGCCGGTCTTGCCGGTCACGGCACCCTTGGTGAACTTCTCGACGTAGTCGGCGTTCACGCGGGCTGCGCGCTCGAGCAGACGCGAGTGCAGGTAGAACACGTCGCCGGGGTAAGCTTCGCGGCCCGGCGGGCGGCGCAGCAGCAGCGACACCTGGCGGTAGGCCCAGGCTTGCTTGGTCAGGTCGTCATAGACGATCAGCGCGTCTTCGCCGCGGTCGCGGAAGTACTCGCCCATCGTGCAGCCGGCGTAGGCAGCCAGATACTGCATGGCGGCGGAGTCCGAAGCCGTTGCGGCGATGACGATGGTGTATTCCATCGCGCCGAGTTCTTCGAGCTTGCGCACCACGTTGTTCACGGTCGAAGCCTTCTGACCGATTGCCACGTACACGCAGAAGACGCCCTTGCCCTTCTGGTTGATGATGGCGTCGACAGCCACGGCGGTCTTGCCGGTCTGGCGGTCGCCAATGATCAGCTCGCGCTGGCCACGGCCGATAGGCACCATCGCGTCGATCGACTTCAGGCCGGTCTGCACCGGCTGGCTAACCGACTGACGTGCGATCACGCCAGGGGCAACCTTTTCGATAACGTCGAATTCCTTGGCGTTGATCGGGCCCTTGCCGTCGATCGGCTGGCCCAGCGTGTTGACCACGCGGCCGAGCAATTCGCGGCCGACCGGCACTTCCAGAATGCGGCCGGTGCACTTGACCGGGTCGCCTTCCGAAATGTGTTCGTAGTCGCCCAGCACCACGGCGCCGACAGAGTCGCGCTCGAGGTTCAGCGCGAGGCCGAAGGTGTTGCCGGGGAATTCCAGCATCTCGCCCTGCATCACGCCGGACAGGCCGTGCACGCGGCAGATACCATCGGTCACGGAGATAACCGTGCCGGTGTTGCGCACTTCAGCGTCGGCGCCAAGACCCGAGATGCGGGACTTGATCAGCTCGCTGATTTCTGAGGGGTTCAGTTGCATAACAATGCTCCTAATTCTTCAATCCGTCGGCCGGTGAGCGCTTGCGCGCATCAGGCGGTCAGCGCGACTTGCATCGCAGCCAGGCGCGCACGCACGGAGGTGTCGAGGACTTCGTCGCCAACCTTGACGCGCACACCGCCGATCAGCGACGGGTCTACCGCAACCGAGGGCTGCAGCTTGCGGCCGAACTTGCGTTCGAGCGCGGCGACGAGGTCGGTCAGGGTTGCGCCTTCGATGGGGAAGGCACTCGTGATCTCGACATCGGCCGACCCTTCACGGGCGTTCTTGAGCGCATGGAACTGCTCGGCGATTTCCGGCAACACGGCCAGGCGGTGGTTGTCCACCAGCAGGCCGACAAAGCGCTTGGCTTCGTCATTGACCGGAGATTTCAGGGCCGACAGGAACAGTGCAGCCAGCTTGTCGCCGTGCACGTTCGGATCGCCAGCCACCGCCTTCATGTCGGGATTGGCGGCGACTTGCCCCATTTCCGACACCAGCTCGGACCATGCATCCAGATTGCCGCTCGATTCGGTCGCGACGCGGAACAGCGCCTCGGCGTAGGGACGGGCAATGGTTGCGGTTTCAGCCATGATTAGAGCTCAGCCTTGAGTTGATTGAGCAGGTCGGAGTGGACCTGCGCGTTCACTTCGCGCTTGAGGATCTGCTCGGCACCCTTGACGGCCAGCACGGCAACCTGGTCGCGCAGCTGTTCGCGCGCGCGGGTGACTTGCTGGTCCGCTTCGGCCTTGGCCTGGGCAATGATGCGTGCGGCTTCCGCCTGGGCGTTATGCTTGATCTCGTCTGCCGTCAGCTGGGCGCGCTTCTCGGCGTCGGCGACGCGTTGAGCACCTTCGGTGCGGGCTTCGGCCAGGGCCTGGTCCACACGCTTGTTGGCGAGTTCGAGCTCAGCCTTGCCCTTTTCGGCAGCGGCGAGGCCATCGGCGATCTTCTTTGCGCGTTCGTCGAGCGCCTTCACCAGCGGCGGCCAAATGAATTTGGCAACTACCCACCACAGGATGAAGAACACGACCATCTGCGCAAGAAACGTTGCGTTCAGATTCATGGTGTGTTCCTTTCGGTAATCAAACTACAGATAAATGCRCAAGGGCGGCCAGGCTAAGTGGCCCGCGCCGCCCGTCAGCATCATGCAGACCGAAAAGAATTACTTGATGACAGCCAGCAGCGGGTTGGCGAATGCGAACAGCATTGCAACGCCCACGCCGATCAGGAATGCTGCGTCGATCRGGCCAGCCAGCAGGAACATCTTGGTTTGCAGCGGGTTCATCAGCTCGGGCTGACGTGCGCACGCTTCGATGTACTTGCCACCCATCAGGGCGATACCCAGGCAGGCGCCGATTGCGCCCAGACCGATGATGATGCCGATACCAATAGCGGTCAGACCCTGGATGTTGGCGAGATATGCTTGCATGACGACTCCTTTAATTTAGAGAGACTTGGAACTTGAAAAACTGAAAACCAAAAAACCAAAAACCGGAAAATCAGTGGTGATCATGTGCCTGGCCGATGTACACCAGCGTCAGCATCATGAAAATGAAGGCCTGGAGCAGGACGATCAGGATGTGGAAGATCGCCCATACGGTACCGGCCAGCACGTGACCGACGAAGCCCAGCGCGGACAGGTCCGCACCGAACGTCCAGATGGAACCCAGCAGCGCGATCAGCAGGAACACCAGTTCGCCGGCGTACATGTTGCCGAACAACCGCATGCCCAGCGAAACCGCCTTGGCGAGGAATTCGATGAGATTCAGGACCAGGTTGAACGGGGCCAGGTACCACTTGGCGCCGAACGGGGCCGAGAACAGCTCGTGCATGAAGCCGCCGGCGCCCTTGATCTTGAAGCTGTAGTAAATCATCAGCACCAGCACCGAGCACGACATGCCCAGCGTACCGTTCAGGTCGGCCGTGGCAACCGCGCGGTGGTGCGGCAGGTGGATGTGGAAGATGCCCAGCAGGCCGTTCAGGCCGGTGACCCAGTCGACCGGGATCAAGTCGATGGCGTTCATCACGGTGATCCAGCAGAACACCATCAGCGCCAGCGGGGCGATAAAGGAACGGTCGCCATGGATGATGCCCTTGGCCTGGTCGTCGACCATTTCGACGATCATCTCGACGAAGGCCTGGAAGCGGCCCGGCACGCCGGCCGTGGCGCGGCGCGCGGCGGCGTACAGGAAGATCACGGCGATCGCCCCGCACAGGACCGACCAGAACACCGTGTCGTAGTTGAGGACGCTGAAATCGACCACGGAGGCTTGCTTGCCGCCAACCGTGTTCAGGTTCTGCAAGTGTTCGGCGATATAGCCGGAGGGGGTGAGCGCCTGTTCGGCGCCTTGAGCAGCTGACATGTCGAAACGAACCGTAATATTGCGAAACCAGTGGCCGGCATTCTGCCGGTACGCTTCTTGCACCGCCTTCAGCATGAGTCGCTGGTCACCGCGGGCAAGGACGTCTTAACCTTATCTGCGCCGCGCTTCACCGTTGTGACGCGCCACGCCAAAAAACTCTTGATATTCCGTTTTCGTGCCCCAACTCGATGGGATGCACTGTATTCGAACCACCGCGGCCGCCTTGTCTGTGGACAAGTCCGCAGCGACGCGTTCAGCGAATCGCCAGCGCCACCCAGTAGGTCTTCAGCGCCAGCAAAAACGTGACCAGCATCGGCACCCAGCGCAACTCGCGGTACAGCACCACCACCAGCACAAACAGGGCGACGGTGGCAAACACCTTGATGGCCTCGCCGACGACCAGGCCGCCGACCGAGGTACGCTCGCGCGACAGCCACAGGCGCAACGCGAAAAAACCGCTCGGCACGAAACATACGACGCCGCCAAACAGCGCGGACCAGCCAGCCGCCGCGGCATCGCCGCTGGCGAACACTCGCCACGCAATGGCCGACAGAACCGTCACCGCCACCTGCGCCAGCACGACCCTGCCGGGCGTCATGCGCGAAGGGCGCAGCGCACGCGCACCGAGCAGCGTTTCCGCTTCCGCGCGCGACAGCGGCTCGACCGCCTCTTCCTCGCGCTCTGCCTCGTCCTCCCAGGCATCGCGCGCCTGCCAGTCCTTGTCCTGACGGGCATCTCGACGATCAGAAACCACCTGCGTATTGCCTCTGCTGGTTGTTAACTCCATGCTCGGAACTTTCTTGGACCGGCTGGAATTCAAACCGCACGATTTTACGAGGAATGCACCATCAGAGTCAATCTGCTTACAGTCTCCTTGCAACGGTGCGCAATCTCCTTTCGCCCACGAGGCCATACTGCGCGCGAAGCGACGGCGCGCCAATAACGCGGCAGGTAATTGAGACTTTCGGCCCGCGTGGCGCAACATCATCGTTTATTGGCCTTGCGTAAACCTGACAAAGCCTGACAAAGTCCGTCGCGCAGGCGCAACCGCGGCGCCCGCTTCGCGAGCGCCGTGCGTTAATCGCGCACTATTTTAGGAAAATAAAGCTGAGCCTGTCGTCAGGCCGGGGACTGGCTTTCGCCCTGCTCGCGCAGACGCGTGAGCACACCGTCGAGCGCATCGTTGCTGGTGAAGTGAATGGTGAGCTGGCCCTTGCCGCGCACGCCCAGCTTGATCTGCACCGGCAGGCCAAGCACGTCGGACAACTCCTCCTCGAGACGCGCGACATCGCGTGCCGGCGCCACGCCATTCTGCCGCATCGAGCGCAGATCGAGCGGCCTGAGCGTGGATGCGACCAGCTTCTCGGTTTCACGTACCGAGAGGCGTTTGTTGACGATCTGGTTGGCGAGCGTGATCTGGTTGGCGCCGTCCACGGCGAGCAGCGCGCGCGCGTGTCCCATGTCGAGATCGCCCGCCATCAGCATGGTCTGCACCGGCTGGGCCAGGTTGAGCAGGCGCAGCAGATTGGACACCGCGCTGCGCGAGCGCCCCACCGACTCGGCCGCCTGCTCGTGCGTGAAATCGAATTCGCGCACCAGCCGCATGATGCCTTGCGCCTCTTCCAGCGGATTGAGGTCCTCGCGCTGGATGTTCTCGATCAGCGCCATTGCGGCGGCGGCGTCGTCGGCCACATCCTTCACGAGCACCGGCACTTGTTCAAGCCCGGCGATGCGCGACGCGCGGAAGCGGCGCTCGCCGGCGATGATCTCGTAGCGGTCCGGCTCCGCCACCCGGCGCACCAGGATCGGCTGCATCAGGCCCTGCGCGCGGATGCTCGCGGCCAGCTCCTGCAGCGCGCCTTCGTCCATGCGCGTGCGCGGCTGGTACTTGCCGGGCTGCAGCTGATCCAGGCGCAGCACGGAGGGCGCGCCCTCCTGCTTCACGGCATCGACGATTTCGGCGGGGCCGCCAAGCAAGGCTTCCAGTCCGCGGCCCAGGCCCTTTTTCTTTGCAGTGCTCATCTCGTTATCCCGCTTGCTATCTTCTGTACGAAGCCCGCTCAGTCGAGCAACCTGACCCGAGCAATCATCTCTGCGCCAAAGTCCAGGTAGGCCTTCGCGCCCTTGGAGGACGGATCGAAGGCCACGCCCGGCACGCCGTAGGACGGCGCTTCCGCCAGCCGCACATTGCGCGGGATGACGGTCTTGAACACCTTCTCGCCGAAATGCGATTCCAGCTGGGCGGACACTTGCTGCTGCAAGGTCACACGTGGATCAAACATCACACGCAACAAACCGATCACCTTGAGGTCGCGGTTGAGATTGGCGTGTACCTGCTTGATGGTATTGACGAGATCGGACAGCCCTTCGAGCGCGAAGTACTCGCACTGCATCGGCACGATCACGCCGTTGGYGGCGCACAGGCCGTTGAGCGTCAGCAGCGACAGCGACGGCGGGCAGTCGATCAGCACGAAGTCGTACTCGGCATCGACTTCGGCGATGGCATTTTTCAGGCGGCGCTCGCGCTGGTCCAGTTCGACCAGTTCCACTTCGGCACCGGCCAGTTCGCGATTGGCGGGCAGCACGTCGTACTTGCCCGACTCGGAATACTGGCGCGCCTGCGCGATCGACGAAAGGCCCACCAGGACCTGGTAGACGCTATGTTCAAGCGATTGCTTGTCGATGCCCGAGCCCATCGAGGCATTGCCCTGCGGATCGAGGTCGACCAGCAGCACGCGCTGCTGCTGGGCCGCCAGTCCGGCGGCAAGATTCACCGTGGTGGTGGTCTTGCCGACGCCGCCCTTCTGGTTTGCGATCACGAATACCTTGGCCATAAGCTCTTAGCTGCTCCTGCTTGATTTCAACCTGCCGGGGTGGACGCCGGCGACAACCACCGGCCGGGTCAGCGGCGCGACAGCACCACCAGGTGACGTTCTGCATCCAGTTCCGGCACGGTCAGGCGCGGCACCGCCTCGACCTGCCACTCCTCCATCATCCCCGCCGCTTCCATGCGGTCGATTTCGGGCTGCGGATAAACGCCCTTCATCGCGATCAGCTTGCCTTGCGGCGCGAGCAGGTGGCCGGCGAGCGAGACGAAGTCGCTCAGCTCGGCAAACGCACGCGAGGTGATGACGGCGTAGCCCCTGGCATCGTCCAGCTTCTCCACTGGTCCCCAGTGGGCGGCGGCATTCGACAGGCCAAGCTGCGCCCGGCACTGCGTCAGGAATGCCGTCTTCTTCTGCACGATGTCGACCATCAGCACGGACAGGTCCGGGCAGGTAATGGCCAGCGGCAGGCCGGGCATGCCGCCGCCGGAACCGACGTCGAGCACGCGGGCGCGCGCGCCCTCCTCCACCGCAACGCTGCGCGCGGCCTCCGCCAGCGCCGGGACGGCGGCCAGCGAGTCGAGCATATGGTGCGTCAGCATCTCGTCGGGATGGCGGATGGCGGTCAGGTTGTAGATTGCATTCCACTTGCGCAGCAGCGCCAGGTACGCGAAGAGCTGGTCGATCTGTGCCGCGCCAGGTGCAAGCCCGATGGCGGACAGCCCGGCTTCCAGGCGGCGGCGCTGGTCGGCGTCATCCACGGCGGGGTAGCGTTGGCCCCGCACTCAGGCTGCCTCTTGGCCGGAGCCGGACTTGGTACGGCCCATGCCCCGCTTCTTCAGGTGAACCAACAGCAGCGAGATCGCGGCCGGCGTCACACCCGAGATACGCGAAGCCTGGCCGAGCGTCTCGGGTCGGTGCTGGTTCAGTTTCTGGCTGACCTCGAAACCGAGGCCGCGCACTTCGGTGTAGTCGAAGCCGTCCGGCAGGCGCGTGGTTTCATTCGCCTCCAGCTTGACGACCTCGGCGGCCTGGCGTGCGATATAGCCGTGGTACTTGATGCCGATCTCGATCTGCTCGCGGATCTGTCCGGTCAGCAAGGGATCGGCGTCGAGCGGCTGCTTGGGTGCGTACTTCCCATCCTGCAACGCCATCAATGCGTCGTACGCCACGGCGGGGCGGCGCAGCAAGTCGGCGAGGTTGTACTCGCGCTCGATGGCCTTGCCGAGCAAGGGCACGGCATCGGCCTCCGGCAGCAGGGCCGGATTGACCCAGGTGGTCTTCAAACGCTCTGTTTCACGTGAAACGGCGTCGCGTTTACGGTTGAATGCATCCCAGCGCACATCGTCGACCACGCCGAGCTCCCGACCAGCCTCTGTCAGACGCATATCGGCATTATCTTCCCGCAGGCTCAAACGGAATTCTGCGCGGCTGGTGAACATCCGGTACGGTTCCGACACCCCGCGGGTGATCAGGTCATCGACCAGAACCCCAAGATAGGCCTGGTCCCGGCGCGGCGTCCAGGCTGCGCGCTCGCGTACGAAGCATCCCGCGTTGATGCCGGCCAGCAGGCCCTGGGCGGCGGCTTCTTCGTAGCCGGTGGTGCCGTTGATCTGCCCTGCGAAGAACAGGCCCTGGATTGCCTTCGATTCCAGCGACGCCTTCAGCGCACGCGGATCGAAGTAGTCGTACTCGATGGCATAGCCAGGGCGCAGGATATGCGCGTTCTCCATGCCGCGGATCGAATGCACCAGTTCGAGCTGCACATCGAACGGCAGGCTGGTGGAGATGCCGTTGGGATAGAACTCGTTGGTGGTCAGCCCTTCGGGTTCGAGGAAGATCTGGTGGCTGTCCTTGCTGGCAAAGCGATGGATCTTGTCCTCGATGCTCGGGCAGTAGCGCGGCCCCACCCCTTCGATCACGCCCGTGTACATCGGCGAGCGGTCGAGGCCGCCGCGAATGATGTCGTGGGTGCGGGTGTTGGTATGGGTGATCCAGCAAGGCAGTTGCTGCGGATGCTGCTCGGCGCGCCCCAGGAAGGAGAACACCGGCACCGGGTCGAGATCGCCGGGCTGCTCCTCCATCACCGAGAAATCGATGGTCCGGCCATCGATACGCGGCGGCGTGCCCGTCTTGAGGCGGCCCTGCGGCAGCTTCAGTTCTTTCAGGCGCGCGGACAAGGAAACCGATGCCGGATCGCCAGCGCGTCCACCGGTGTAGTTGTCCAGGCCCACGTGGATCTTGCCATCCAGGAAGGTACCGGCGGTCAGCACCACCGCGCGGGCGCGAAAGGCGATACCGACCTGGGTCACGGCCCCGACTACGCGATCCCCTTCCACCATCAGGTCGTCCACTGCCTGCTGGAACAGCATCAGGTTGGGCTGGTTCTCCAGCCGTGTCCGGATTGCCTTGCGGTACAGCACGCGGTCCGCCTGGGCGCGCGTGGCACGCACAGCCGGGCCCTTGCTGGAGTTGAGGATACGGAACTGGATGCCCGACTCATCCGTGGCCGCGGCCATGGCGCCACCCATTGCATCCACCTCTTTGACGAGATGGCCCTTGCCGATGCCGCCGATCGACGGATTGCAGCTCATCTGGCCGAGCGTTTCGATGTTATGGCTCAGCAGCAGCGTCTGGCAGCCCATACGTGCAGCGGCGAGCGCGGCTTCGGTGCCGGCGTGGCCACCACCGACGACAATGACATCGAATTCTTTTGGGTAAAGCATGGACGGGACCTCCTCCGGGAGGCTGACGGGAATCATTCGGGATGCCGAATTATAGCGGCAATCGCTGCTGCTTTTTTGCGCAGCAACACGTTTCACGTGAAACATGCCGCATAGAAGACTCGAGTGTGTTCCACGTGAAACAAAAAAGCCGGGCACCAGGCCCGGCCTTCCGTCACGCCACGATTGCGGTGGCGCTATGCGCCGCCCTGCTCCCGGACATAGGCGGCAATGCGTTCTACCAGCCTGCCCAGGTCGGCTTGCACCCGGGCAAATCCGGCATTGCGCTCGCGCGTCGCCTCATCCATATACAGCGGCCGCCGGATCTCGATCTGCAGGCTGTTGCGCCGCTCCGCCGGGCGACCGATCTGCGCAATCAGCTGCACCCCTTTGTACGGATCATTGCAGGCCACCGTATAGCCCATCGCCCGCAACTCGGAAGCTACCAGCCCGACGAAGGCCGGCTCGCAGGTACTGCCATCCCGGTCGCCGAGCACGAAGTCGGCCAATGCATGCGCGCTCTGTATCTTGAGCCGCTCATAAGCATTGTTCGGCATCGAGTGCAGGTTCAGGTGCCAGAGCGCGCCGAAGCGGCCGTAGGCCTCCTCCACCGCCGCGGACAGCGCCTGGTGATACGGCAGGTAGTAGCGGTCTATCCGGTTGCGTACCTCTTGCAGCGAGAGCTTGCGGTCGTAGATCGGCGTGGACGCATCCAGGTTGCGCCAGATCAGGCCATAGCCCAGGCGTGTCTTCTCGCCTGGCGCCAGTGGCTCGGGCCAGGTACCGTCGAGCAGGCCCGGATCCAGGTCGTCGAGGGTACGGTTGGGATCGATATAGACGCGCGGGAAATTCGCCGCGATCAGCGTCCCGCCATGCCGCGGCACCGCTTCCCACAGGGCCTCGACATGGGTATCCTCGCCGCCGCGCAGCGGCTGTCCGGAGATGGCGGCGCCAAAATCCCGTGGATACCGCGTGCCGCTATGCGGTGAATCACACACCAGCGGCAACGGCTGGCCCTGCGGCGCGAAGTAGGCGAACGGCGCGAATTCGGCGGCGGACTGCGCCAGGTTCTCAGGCTTGCAGCTCATGCGATCAGTCCAGCTTGATGTTGGCTGCCTTGGCCACGCGTGCGTAGCGTGCCATGGCTTGCTGGATCTGCACCTTGAATCCGTCCGGCGTGGTCGGCACCAGGGTGCCACCCGACTCCTCCACCTTGCGCTTGAACTCCGGATTCAGCATGGCCTTGTGGACAGCGCGGTTGAGCTTGTCGACGATCGCCGGCGGCGTTCCTGCCGGCGCCACGATGCCGAACCAGCCGCCATCGCCCATCTCCTTGTAGCCCAGTTCGGCGTAGGTCGGCACATCGGGCAGCTGCGGCGAGCGGGTCGCGCCCAGCACGGCCAGCGCGCGCAGGCGCCCCGATTTCACGTGGGGAAGCGTGGATGAGAGGTTGTCCGTGATGGCGTTCACCTGCCCTGCCACCGCATCGTTGAGCGCCAGCCCCGCGCCCTTGTAAGGCACGTGCAGCAGATCGATCTTGGCCAGCATCATGAAGTTCTCGATATTGGCGTGACCGAGCGAGCCGGCCCCCGGGGAAGCAAAGCTGTACTTGCCCGGGTTGGCACGCGYCAGCGCGATGAACTCCTGCATGGTCCTGGCAGGTACGCTGGGATGCACGGCAAAGACGCTCGGGATCGCCACGACATTGGTCACCGGCGCGAAATCCTTGAGCGGATCGTAGTTCAGCTTGGCGAACACCGCCGGATTGGAGCCGTGCGTGCTGACCGTCGCCATGCCGATGGTGTAGCCGTCCGGGGCCGCGCGCGCGACCTGCTCCATGCCCAGCGAACCGCCCCCCATGCGGCTGCGCTCACCGTCGATGTCCGAACTGCATGCCTTTGCCGCGGCCGCCCGGCTGGGGAGCTTCACGCGGGCGGCAGAGGATCTGTGTGTGACGCAGGGTGCCATCAGCCGCGCCATTGCCCGGCTCGAGGCGCATTTCGGCATTTCCCTGCTCCAGCGCAACGCCCACCGCCTGACCCTGACGGACGCTGGCCGGCAGCTGCTGGAGTCGGTGGCCGGTCCGCTGGCGGCGATCGAAAGCGCCAGCGCAGCCCTGCTCTCGCGCGACCGCCGGCATCACCTCACCCTTTCCGCCGTACCCACCCTGGCCAGCGTCTGGCTGGTACCGCGGCTGCCGGCGTTCCACCGCCGCCATCCCGACATCCGCCTCGATTTCGTGCCCTACCGTCGCGACGAGGACTTCTCCGGGCCGGCCCCCGACGCCGCCATCCTGCCCGGCACCGCTGACCACTGGCCAGGCCTGCAATGCGACTACGTGATCGGCAGCGAGGTCGTGCCCATCTGCCATCCCGACCGCGCCCGCGCGCGCCGCGAAGCCGGGCGCTGGTCCAGCCCCGCCGCACTGCTGGACGAACCCCTGCTGTTCCACACCACCGCACCGGCCAACTGGCAGCACTGGCTGGAGGCTGCGGGCGTACCCAGTGCTGCGCCCGCGCTCGCCACGGGCTTCGACCAGGTCTCGATCCTGGTGCAGGCGGTCAAGGCGGATATGGGCGTGGCAGTGCTGCAGCGCTGCCTGGTGCGCGAGGAGATCGAATCCGGGCGCGTGGTAGCGCCGTTCGACCTGCCGATCCGGCTGACGCGCGGCTACTTCCTGTGCACGCCGCGCGAGCGGCATTCGTACCCGGCGCTGGCGTGCTTCAGGGAGTGGTTGCTCGAGACGGCAGCCCAGGACCCCGATGTGAAGGGTGTCCAGGCTCAATATTCGCCGGATAGATGATTATCTTTTAATTTTGATGTCTCAAAGTCGTACTGCGAATGAAATCGGTATCGTCAACACTTCGTTGTCATTGCGACGAATTTCAATGCAGCAATTCTGAGCAAGTACATTCATCCAGTGAATATTTAGCGTACCAATCGCTGCGCTCTCGCCGGGGCCGAGCCCTTCCGCCCAATGCCACCGACCTTCCCGGAGTCGAATCCGCCGCACAAATAAATAACGACGAGCTTGGCCCGCCGTTATTCATCCCGGGAATTTTAGACGCCGATTGAAGGCTCAGGCCGCCTTTTTCGCCAGTCCCAGGTACGTCTCGATCACCTTCGGATTCGCTGCCAGTTCCTCCGCCGGTCCTTCCATGGCCATGTCCCCGGTTTCGATGACATAGCCGTAGTCGGCCACCTGCAGCGCTGCCCGCGCGTTCTGCTCGATCAGCAGCGTCGCCACGCCGGTTCTGCGCAGATCGTTGATGATGTGGAAAATCTCCTTCACGATCAGCGGCGCCAGCCCGAGGCTGGGCTCGTCCAGCATCAACAGCTGCGGCTTGGCCATCAGCGCGCGGCCCACCGCCAGCATCTGGCGCTCGCCGCCGGAGAGCGTGCCCGCATCCTGCCGGGCGCGCTCCTTCAGCCGTGGGAACAGGCCATAGACGACCTCCATCTGATCGAGGAAGTTCTTCTCGCCGGCACGCTTGCGGCGGTATGCGCCAAGCACCAGGTTGTCTGCCACGCTCATCGAGGCAAACAGCTCGCGCTTCTCCGGGACCAGGCACATGCCGCGCGCGACCCGCCCTTCCACGGGCAGGCCGGCCATGTCGTGGCCGAGGTAGCTGACCGTGCCGGACGACGAGCCGCTGACCGGCAGCGCGCCCATGATGGCGTTGAGCATGGTGGACTTGCCCGCGCCGTTGGGACCGATCACCGTGACAATCTGGCCGGCCTCCACCTTGAGGCCGGCGCCGTGCACGGCCTCCACCTTGCCATAGCGCACATGGAGGTCTTTCACTTCGAGGATCAGGCTCATCTCTTTTCCTTACTCCACGCCACCGAGATAGGCTTCGAGAACCGCGGGGTTCTTCTGCACGTCCTCGGGCACGCCTTCCGCGATGCGCGTACCAAATTCCATCACCACCAGGCGGTCGGTGAGGTTCATGACGAAGTCCATGTCGTGCTCGACCAGCAGCACGCTCATGCCTTCGCCCTTGAGCTTCTTCAGCAACTCGGCCAGTGCCTGCTTTTCCTTGTAGCGCAGGCCCGCGGCGGGCTCGTCGAGCAGCAGCAGCGCGGGATCGCAACACAGCGCGCGGGCGATCTCGAGGATGCGCTGCTGGCCCAGTGCCAGGCTGCCGGCTTCCATGTACATGCAGTCGGCCAGGCCCACGCGCTCGAGCTGCCGCGCGGCTTCATGCAGCAGCTTGTCTTCCTCGCCGCGGTTCATGCGCAGGATGGCAGCCGTGACGCCGCCCTGCGCAGCGAAGTCGCCGCGCAGGTGCGCGCCGATTGCCACGTTCTCGAGCACCGTCATGGTCGGCAGCAGATGCACGTGCTGGAAGGTGCGGCCGATGCCGCGCTTGACGATTTCGCGCGACGGCAGCCCGGAGATCGCCTCGCCGCGGTAGCGCACTTCGCCGCGCGTCACGGGCAGCACGCCGGTGACGAGATTGAAGGTAGTGGACTTGCCCGCGCCATTGGGGCCGATCAGCCCTACGATCTCGCCGGCGCGCACCTGGAAGCTGACATCGTTGACCGCCACCAGCCCGCCGAACTCCTTGCGCGCGGCCTGCAAGTCGAGGATCAGCTCGCCTGCCTGCGGCTTCGCGCGCAGCGGCAGCGGCTCCGCCTGCGCGGGCGCCAGCACCGGCGGCCCGCCGGGCACCAGCTTGCGGATAAAAGGCCAGATGCCATCGCGTGCGTACTGCAGCAGCAGCACCATCAGCACGCCGAACACGATCGTCTCGAAGTTGCCGTTGGCGCCGAGCAGCTTGGGCAGCACGCCTTGCAGGACGTCCTTCAGGATGGTGAGGATGCCGGCGCCGAGCACCGCGCCCCACACATGCCCCACGCCGCCCACCACGGCCATGAACAGGTACTCGATGCCGTAGTTCAGGCCGAACGGCGTCGGGTTCACCGCGCGCTGCAGGTGCGCGTAGAGGAAGCCCGAGATGCAGGCCAGCACGGCGGCCACCACGAAGATCACTACCTTCATCCACGCCGTGTTCACGCCCATTGCCTCGGCCATGGTGCCGCCGCCCTTGAGCGCGCGGATGGCGCGGCCCGGACGCGAGTTGAGCAGGTTCTGCATGGCGATCACCGCCAGCAGCACCACGGCCCAGATCAGGTAGAACATCGAGCGGCCCGAAGCCAGCTCGATGCCAAGCACGTGCAGCACGGGGATGCCGTTCAGACCATCGTACTTGCCGAGGAACTCCAGGTTGCCGAACAGGAAGAACAGCGACAAGCCCCATGCGATGGTGGCCAGCGGCAGATAGTGCCCGGACATGCGCATGGTGATCAGCCCGATCACATAGGCCGACCCCATCGTGATCGCCAGTCCCACCAGCAGGCCAAGCCACGGAGACAGCCCGAACTGCGTGGTGAGGTACGCCGTGCTGTACGCGCCGAGGCCGACGAACGCAGCCTGCCCGAACGACGTCATGCCGCCCACGCCGGTGAGCAGCACCAGCCCGATGGCGACGATGCTGTACAGGCCGATGTAGTTGCCCAGCGTGATCCAGAATTCAGGCGTGGGCAGCACCGGCAGCAGCGCCAGCACCACCGCGAAGGCCAGCAGGAAAAGCCGGTTGCGTCCGGCGGAGTTTGTCCGGCGGGTCCTGTTGCCGGTCGCGCCCGCGCTGCCCGCCGCGCCGGTGCCGGCCACGGCGCTCTTGCCATTCGCATTCTTGGCGTTTGCATTACTCATGGCCTGCTCCTTATTCTTCGTCTTCCACATGCTTGCTGTTCAGCGAGCGCCACAGCAGCACGGGCAGGATCAGGGTGAACACGATGACCTCCTTGAAGGCACTGGCCCAGAAGGAGGAATAGGATTCGAGCAGGCCCACGAGAATGGCACCCGCGGCAGCCACGGGATAGCTCACCAGGCCGCCCACGATGGCGCCGACGAAGCCCTTCAGGCCGATCAGGAAGCCGGATTCGTAGTAGACCGTGGTCAGCGGTGCGATCAGGATCCCGCACAGCGCGCCCATCGCCGCGGCCAGCGTGAACGACAGGCGCCCGGCCTGCGTGGTGCCGATGCCGACCAGGCGCGCGCCGAGCCGGTTGACCGCGGTGGCGCGCAGCGCCTTGCCCGCGATGGTGCGCTCGAAGTAGAAATACAGTGCGGCGATCAGCAAGCCGGAGACGCCCACCACCCACAGGCTCTGTCCCGATACCGTCAGGCTGCCCACGTCGAAGCGCATCTCCGAGAACGCCGTGGTGCGCGAGCCCTCGGCCCCGAACATCACCAGGCCGAGGCCCACCAGCGCGAAGTGCACGCCCACCGAGACGATCAACAGGACCAGCGTGCTGGCCTCGGCCAGCGGCTGGTAGGCCAGGCGGTACAGCATTGGCCCCAGCGGCACCACGATCAGCAAGGTCAGTGCAATCTGCGCTGCCATCGGCATCGGTTGCGCGGCATATTGTTGTGCCAGCACATGCACCGCGAGCGGGAACACCAGGTACTTGCCCGCCAGCACCGCGAACCGTGTGCCCGCGGTTCGGCGCAGTTCGGCGCTGCGCAGCACGGTGACGGCCTCGTAGAGAAAGGTGAGCACGCCCATGGCAAGCAGCAGCCAGCTGCTCTGCGGCGCATGGCCGGCCTGGATCGCCGCCAGCGTGAGCGCGCCATAGGCGACGAATTCACCCTGCGGAATGAAGATGACGCGGGTCACCGAGAACACCAGCACCAGGGCCAGCGCCAGCAGCGCGTAGATGGCGCCCGAGGTGATCCCGTCCTGCGCCAGGATGGCGGCGATCGAGAGGTCCATTGTCTCCCCGTATTTTGTTGGTGCGTCCGGCCGGCGAGGAATGCCGGCTGGCGCGAATCACGGATTACGAAATAGTAAACAAATTACGCATAGCACAAATCCCGACCAACCCTAGCTTGCGCGGTGCGGCAAGCCCAGGGTCGGCTCCGAGCGCCGATCCGCATACACGGTTCGGGCAGCGTATTCGCAGCGCAGCACGGCCGCCATGCACCTTTGCGGCTTTGCGGCTTTGCGGCTTTGCGGTTTCCCGGCGTGGCGCAGCAATTCATTAACACGTTAAAGATCGTGCATGACGGAAACGGTGTCAAGTACGGGATTGCCTGTAGACCGCGCCACGCGTCCCGCGCTCGCGGCACAAACAAAAAGGGCGCATGGCTGAGCATGCGCCCTTTTTGCGGCTACCCCCGAAGCCAACCTACTTGGTCTGCAGCTTCCACTTGCCGTCCGTGATCAGCACCATCACGCGCGAGCGCTGGTCCAGCCCGAGGTGGTCGGTCGGCGTCATGTTCATGATGCCGTGGGAGATCGGCAGTTCCTTGGTCTGCTCCATGGCATCGCGCAGCGCCTTGCGGAATTCCTTGGTGCCAGGCTGGCCCTTCTTCAGTGCCTCGGGAATGGCCCGCTGCAGCAGCAACCCCGCGTCCCAGGCGTGGCCGCCGAAGGTGGAAACCTGGCCGCCAAAGGCCTTCTCGTAGGCCGTCTTGTAGGCCATGGCGGGCTTCTTCACCGGGTTGCTGTCCGGCAGCTGCTCGGCCACCAGCAGCGGGCCGGCAGGCAGGAAGGTGCCTTCGCAATCCTTGCCGCAGACACGCAGGAAGTCCGCATTGGCAACACCGTGGGTCTGGTAGATCTTGCCCTTCCAGCCGCGCTCCTTGAGCGCCTTGGCCGGCAGTGCGGCGGGCGTACCCGAACCAGCGATCAGCACCGCGTCGGGATTGGCGGCCATCATCTTCAGTACCTGGCCGGTGACCGATGTATCGGTGCGCGCAAAGCGTTCGTTGGCCACCACCTTGATCTTGCGCATCTCGCCGACCTTGGCGAATTCCTGCGCCCAGCTGTCGCCATAGGCATCCGCGAAGCCGATGAAGGCCACCGTCTTCACGTTGTTGTTGGTCATGTGCTCGGCAATGGCGGTCGCCATGTGCGAGTCGTTCTGCGGCGTCTTGAAGACCCAGGCGCGCTTGGCGTCCATCGGCTCGATGATGCGCGCCGAGGCGGCCAGCGTGATCATCGGCGTCTCGTTCTCGGCCACCACGTCCACCATCGCCAGCGAATTCGGCGTCACGGTCGAACCCACCACCACATCGACCTTGTCCTCGCTGATCAGCTTGCGCGTGTTCTTGACGGCGGTAGTGGTATCGGAGGCATCGTCGAGCACGATGTACTCGATCTTCTTGCCGGCGATTTCCTTCGGCAGCAGCGAGATCGTGTTCTTTTCCGGGATGCCCAGCGAAGCCGCCGGTCCCGTGGCCGAAACCGTCACCCCCACCTTGACCTGAGCGTTGGCGGTGCCCGCGCACAAGGCGGCGGCGGCGAGAGCCAACAGGCTGGCGCGCTTGAATGTCATCGTGTCTCCTTCCATAGCGGCAAACGGAAAAGGCATCCGTGCCGGCTTCCGGCCGGTCGGATGCCTCAATCTGGTCTTCTTGTCTTTGTATGCTTGCGGTGTCCTTGCGGACCCGTGTCCAGGCGCAACGCCGGCGCCTGCCTGCTGCCCGGTGCGCGCGGAACCAGTCCGCACCACACCGCGATCTCCCGTCCTGCGCGTTTCCCCGGCGGCGCGCTGCGCCACCCGGTGCCGCTCATTCACCGACCGCACGGTCGAAAATGCGTAGCGAGTCTAACAATAGCGATATGGGCCGGAAAGCCGGATTAACCCGGAGCGCCGCCAGGGTGCGGCACGCCACGCGACACGCCACGAGAATCCGGCGGCCGCGCCCTGCCCGCTCAGTGCCCGAAGGCATCCCATGCGGTCTTCACGATCAGCGCCGCCACCACCACGATGAAGACGCGGCGCACGAAGCCGCTGCCATGCTTGAGCGCGAGGCGGCTGCCCAGCTGGCTGCCGGCGACGTTCGCCACCGCCATCACCAGGCCGAGCTGCCACCATACGTGGCCCTTGGCCGCCAGCAGCAGCAAGGCCGCCAGGTTGGTGGCAAGGTTGACCACCTTGGTCGATGCCGACGCATGCAGGAAGTCATAGCCGAACACCCGTACGAACACGATCATCAGGAAGCTGCCAGTGCCGGGTCCGAACACGCCATCGTAGAAGCCGATTGCCGCCCCCGCGAGCAGCGCTGCCGCGCGCTCCTTGCTGCCCGAAAGCGTGGGCGCATGCTCGGTGCCCAGGTTCTTCTTGGCCACCGTGTACACCAGCAGGATCACCAGCACGAACGGCAGCGACTTGCGCAGCGGCCCGGCGGGAATCAGCGTCAGCGCGTAGGCACCGGCCATCGAAAAGACAAAGGCCGACAGCATCGCCGGCATGGTCGCGCCCCAGTAGATGCGCACGCTGCGCCCGTAGCGCACCGCGGCGTTGGCCGTGCCCGCCAGCGAAGCCACCTTGTTGGTACCGATCAGGGTGGCCGGCGACATATCGGGATAGGCGGAGAACAGGGCGGGGATCTGCACCAGGCCGCCGCCACCGGCGACGGCATCGATCATGCCGGCCAGAAAAGCCGCGACCGCGAGAAACACGAAATCCATGGAACGCTCGGAAGACCAGGGAGGAGAAGAAGGGAAGGAAGGAGAGGCAACGCAGGAAGGCGACACGCCGGGACTGGCCTGCGGCAAGCCCCCGCCGCGTGTCAGCCGAGGTCTTTGTGCGCCGGTGCCAGATTGCAGTGCCACAAGCCGGCACACGGCACGAAGCCCGCTGCCTCGGCCTGCCGCACCGTCAGCAAGGCAGGCGACAGCAGCAAGTGCCGTACACCATGCGCGCGGCACCAGTCGGCCAGCAGGTCGCAGCACCCCTGGAAAAGCGCCGCATTCGCCACAGCCGCCGTACCCGTCTCTGCAACTGGCCGGGCCCACCATTCCGCCACGAACGCCGCGAGCCCGGCGAGCCCGAGATGCGGCACCAGCGTGACGGGCAAGCAGCCCAGCACTTGCTGCCCCGCTGCTTCCGCCACCACGCAAGCCCCGCGCTCCGGCCTGGCCAGCAGGCTCTCCACCAGCGCGCTCCGCGCGCGCGCGGCAGCCACCGGCAGCGGCCGGGCGGCCTGCAGCCAGTCGCTCAGCGCTGGCGCGTCGGCGGCGGTAGCAAGGCGGATATGGGGATACGAGCCGGCAGCGGAGGAAGCGTCCTCAGAAGGCGGTTTATGTGGCGCCGGAGGCACCGCTGATGGGAATTCGGGGGACATGGCAGGCGTCGGGGAGAGAAGCAGATTGTCTCATGTGGCCCTCGCCCTTCTTATGCCGATTCCGCATGGTGGCGTGCGATGCACCAGAAACAGGCATTAAAAAAGGCGTTGCCGGGGATCACCCGGCAACGCCCTCATCTTATATGACACTGCAGCCTAGTGACCGCGCGCCTGTCGTCTCCTCGCTTCCGCCTCCATTTAACCTGCGAAAACCGTATATGGAATGTAACTAAGCGGTGCGTTCCGAACAAGCTAGAAGAAACCCTAGCCCCAAAACCGGGCATGTTGCCCCGTAATCACTCCCGGGCCTTGCCGAAGCGCGCCAGCAGCTCTCCCATGATGCCGCGGCGGAAGGTCAGCACGCAGATCACGAAGATCACGCCAGTGACCATGGTCACCGATTCGCCCAGCGAACCAAACCACTCGATTCCGGTGAGCGAGGCGAGGAAGTTGCCGATATCGCCCAGCTTGTTCTCGAGTGCCACCACCACGAAGGCACCGACCAGGGGACCCGACAGCGTACCCAGCCCGCCCACCAGCGTCATCAGGATCACCGAGCCCGACATCGACCAGTGCACGTCGGTCAGCGTGGCAAAGCCCAGCACCAGCGCCTTGATGGATCCCGCCAGTCCCGACAGCGCCGCCGACAGCACAAATACCATCAGCTTGAAGCGGTCGGTGTCGTAGCCCAGCGAGATGGTACGCGGCTCGTTCTCCTTGATCGCCTTGAGGATCTGCCCGAACGGCGAATGGACCGTCCGCACGATCAGCGCGAATGCCAGCACGATGATCAGCAGCGCCACGTAGTACAGCGTCAGGTCGCTGGCCAGCGGCAGCACCCCGAACAGCTTGCCGCGCGGGATCCCCTGCAGGCCATCCTCGCCGCCGGTATAAGGCACCTGAAGGCAGAAGAAGAACAGCATCTGCGCCAGCGCCAGCGTGATCATCGCGAAGTAGATGCCCTGGCGCCGGATCGCGATCCAGCCCACCACGTAGCCGATCAGGGCGCCCGTCAGCGTACCCAGCACCAGGCCGACCTCCGGCGTCACGCCCCAGGCCTTCATGGCATGGCCGGCCATGTAGGCCGCGCCGCCGAAGAAGGCCGCATGGCCGAACGACAGCAGCCCGGTGTAGCCGATCAGCAGATTGAAGGCGCACGCGAACAGCGCGAAGCACAGCACCTTGAGCACGAACACCGGATACGCCCCGGCCATCGGCGCCACGATCAGCGCCACCAGCAACAATCCGTACCACAGTTTCTTCTGCACGCCCTGCCCCTGTCTTGTCTGCCCCGCGGCCACTGCCGCGCCCGATGGTTGGCTCATCACTTCTCCCTCCCGAACAGCCCGGCCGGGCGCAACATCAGTACGATGACCATGATGAAGAACACCACCGTGGAGGAGGCCTCGGGATAGAACACCTTGGTCAGGCCCTCGATCACGCCCAGCCCCAGGCCGGTCAGGATCGAACCCATGATGGAGCCCATGCCGCCGATCACCACCACCGCGAACACGATGATGATCAGGTTCTGCCCCATCAGCGGCGAGATCTGGATCACCGGTGCGGCCAGCACGCCGGCGAACGCCGCCAGCGCCACGCCGAAGCCGTAGGTCAGCGTCACCATCAGCGGCACGTTGACGCCGAATGCTTCCACCAGCTTGGGGTTCTCGGTGCCGGCGCGCAGGTAGGCGCCAAGCTTGGTCTTCTCGATCAGGAACCAGGTGGAGAAGCACACCACCAGCGAGGCCAGCACCACCCAGGCCCGGTAGTTGGGCAGGATCATGAAGCCGAGGTCGGTGGCGCCGGTCAGCAGTTCCGGTGGCGAATACGGCAGGCCGGACACGCCGTAGATCGAGCGGAAGATGCCTTCGACCACCAGCGTGATGCCCAGCGTGAGCAGCAGGCCGTAGATATGGTCGAGCTTGTAGATCCAGCGCAGCATGGTGCGCTCGATCAACACGCCGAGCAGCGCCACCACCAGCGGCGACAACACCAGCATCACCCAGTAGTTGAGCTCGAAGTAGTTCATGCCCATCCAGGCCAGCACCGCGCCAAGCATGAACAGCGCCCCGTGGGCGAAATTGATGACGTTGAGCAGGCCGAAGATCACCGCCAGGCCGAGGCTCAACATCGCATAGAAGGCACCGTTGACCAGCCCCAGCAGCAGCTGGGACAGCATGGCGGGCAGAGGAATACCGAAGATGTCCATCGCGGGCGTTACCGTTCGCGCACCAGCCGGGATTCGTCGTGGCCTCCCGGGAAGGCGCAGTCAAATGAAGCGAAGCCGCGGCGCCCGGGTCACGAGCCGCCGCGGCAGGGACAACACACTCAGCTCAGGCGCTTACTTCTTGAGCAGCGCGCACTTCGACTCCGCCACCGTGGCGAAAGCCTGGTCACCCGGAATGGTGGCGACCACCTTCAGGTAATCCCACGGCTTCTTCGATTCCGCCGGCGACTTCACTTGCATCAGGTACATGTCGTGGATGCCACGGCCGTCCTGGCGGATATAGCCCTTGGTGTAGAAGTCGTTGATCTTGGCCTTCTTCAGTTCGGCCATGACCTTGTCCGGATCGTCCGTCTTGGCCGTCTCCACCGCCTTCAGGTAGGTGCGGATGGCGGAGTAGTCGGCGGCCTGCAAGCTGCTCGGCATCTTCTTCATCTTGCCGAAGAAGCGGTTGGCGAACTTGCGGGTCTCGTCGTTCATGTCCCAGTACCAGCTGTCGGTCATCAGCAGGCCTTCGGTGTTCTTCAGCCCCAGGCTGTGCACGTCGTTGATGAACATCAGCAGCCCGGCGATCTTCATCGACTTGGTGATGCCGAATTCCTTGGCCGCCTTGATCGCGTTGATGGTGTCGCCGCCGGCATTGGCCAGGCCCAGGATCTGCGCCTTCGACGACTGCGCCTGCAGCAGGAAGGAGGAGAAGTCGGAGGCGTTGAGCGGATGGCGCACCTGGCCCACCACCGTGCCGCCGTTGGCCTTCACCACCGCGGCGGTATCCTGTTCCAGCGAGTGGCCGAAGGCATAGTCGGCGGTCAGGAAGAACCACGACTTGCCGCCCTGCTTGACCACCGCGCTGCCGGTGCCCTTGGCCAGCGCAATCGTGTCATACGCATAGTGCACCGTGTACGGCGAGCACTCTTCGTTGGTCAGGCGCGCCGAGCCTGCGCCGATGTTGAAGTAGACCCTCTTCTTCTCCGATGCGACCTTGGCCATGGCCAGGCCGGTAGCGGAGTTGGTGCCGCCCAGCAGCATGTCCAGGTTCTGCTGGTCCATCCACTCGCGCGCCTTCGAGGCGGCGATGTCGGCCTTGTTCTGGTGATCCGCCGAGACCAGTTCGATCGGCTTGCCCAGCACCTTGCCGCCGGCATCCTCGATCGCCATCTTGATGGCCTCGAGACCGCCCGGGCCGTCGATGTCGGCGTACAGGCCGGACATATCGGTGATGTAGCCGATCTTGACCGTATCGCCCGAGACCTGGGCCGAAGCCGAACCCATTGCCACGCCCGCTACGATAGCCGCCAGAGCAACCGCCAGCCGAGTCATCTTCATTGCTTGTCTCCTTAGTTTCGGCGGCCCTTGTCGCCACCCGTTCCTGCCCTAAAACAATGCCTGCGATGCATGCGCGCCATACCTGTCAGGCGCGCCGCATCAGACCCCAAGCAACTCGTTGAGCACCGGCATCTTGGCCTGCAGTTCCGCCGCGGCGAAACGCTCGACGATGGTGCCGTGCTCCATCACGTAAAACCGGTCGGCCAGCGGCGCGGCGAAGCGAAAGTTCTGCTCCACCATCACCACCGTGTAGCCCTTCTTCTTGAGCATCAGGATCATGCGCGCCAGCGCCTGCACGATCACCGGCGCGAGACCCTCGGAGATCTCGTCGAGCAGCAGCAGGTTGGCGCCGGTACGCAGGATGCGCCCCACCGCCAGCATCTGCTGCTCGCCGCCCGACAGGCGCGTGCCCTGGCTCTGGCGGCGCTCCTTCAGGTTGGGGAACATCTCGTAGATCTCGGCTTCGCTCATGCCGGCGCCGACGCCGCTGCCCTTGGCTTTGAGCAATGGCGGCAGCATCAGGTTTTCCTCGCACGACAAGCTGGCGAAGATGCCGCGCTCCTCCGGGCAGTAGCCGATGCCGCAGTGCGCGATCTTGTGTGTCGGCATGCCGATGGTCTCGGTGCCATTGACGCGGATCGAACCCTTGCGCTGGCCGGTCAGGCCCATGATGGCGCGCAGCGTGGTGGTGCGCCCGGCGCCGTTGCGGCCCAGCAGCGTGACCACCTCGCCGGGGTTCACGGTCAGGTCCACGCCGTGCAGGATGTGCGATTCGCCGTACCAGGCGTGCAGGTCCTTGATTTCAAGTGCGGGCGTTGTACTCATCCTGGCTCCTCAGTGCGCGCCCTGCAGTTCGGCCTCGACGGTGCCCATATAGGCTTCCATCACGCGCGGGTCTTTCGATACCTCGGCGTACGGCCCTTCGGCCAGGATCGCGCCGCGCTGCAATACGGTGATCTTGTCGGCGATCGACGACACCACGTTCATATTGTGTTCGACCATCAGGATGGTGCGTCCCACCGCGACCTTGCGGATCAGGTCGGTGACGCGCGCCACGTCCTCGTGGCCCATGCCCTGCGTGGGCTCGTCGAGCAGCATCAGCTCCGGCTCCATCGCCAGCGTGGTGGCGATCTCGAGCGCGCGCTTGCGGCCGTACGGCAGGTTGACGGTGACGATCTGCGCCGCGTCGGTCAGGCCGACCTGATCGAGCAGTTCCATGCCGCGCGCATTGAGCGCATCGAGCGTGCGCTCGCTGCTCCAGAAATGATAGGAAGTGCCGAGCTGCCGCTGCAGGCCGATACGCACGTTCTCCAGCACCGTCAGGTGCGGGAATACCGCCGAGATCTGGAACGAGCGGATCACGCCGCGCCGCGCGATCTGCGCCGGCTTCTCACGCGTGATGTCGATGCCGTTGAAGAGGATGGTCCCCGTGGTCGGCTCGAGAAACTTGGTCAGCAGGTTGAAGCATGTCGTCTTGCCGGCGCCGTTGGGGCCGATCAAGGCATGGATGGAGCCGCGCCGCACCTTCAGGTTGACGTCGCTCACCGCGGTGAACCCCTTGAATTCCTTGGTGAGGTTCCGCGTTTCCAGGATCGTGTCTTGCTCGTTCATGGTCTCCTGCCCGCCCTCTTGCTGCGGCACCGGCTTCTGGTCGGCACCGCCAAATGGTCAGAACCGTGGCGCTGTTTGCGCCACCACCGCACGAGTCACGCCAATCCAGTTGCGCTCCCCGTGGCTATTGCGGCTTGCACGCCGCTTCTCTTCTTGTCGCCGCCGCCCGGCATGCTCACCAAGGCGCGACGCGCCCTGGGAGGGGCGCGCCAATGTGAGCGCTGCTGCACGGCATATGGGCGTCTATTGTGTGCGTCTGCTGCGTCGCAAAACATCCGGGTTTGCACTGATTATGAAACATGAACCAGATGTCAGGTCTGTGTCGTGGCTCCGTCTTTCTCTTGACCCACGTCATTGAGCGTGCCGCGCGCGCGGGCTTCGGCGGAGGAAACCTGCAGATTGGCGGGCGCGGCCGGCGCCGCGCCCTCGCCCGCCGCGCCGGCCATGCGCCGGCGGCGGTCTTCCCGGATCATGTCGCTGGCGCGCTCGGCGATCATGATGGTGGGCGAATTGGTGTTGCCCGAGGTGATCAGCGGCATCACCGACGCATCGACCACGCGCAGCCCGTCGATGCCGATCACGCGCAGGCGCTGGTCGACTACCGCGCCCGGGTCGTCGGCGCGCCCCATGCGGCAAGTGCCGACCGGGTGGAAGATGGTGGTGCCGATCTCGCCGGCAGCCTGCGCCAGCTGTTCATCGGTCTCGAAAGCCGGGCCGGGCAGCCATTCCTGCGGCTTGTATGGCGCCAGCGCGGGCGAGGCCACGATGCGCCGCGTCAGCCGCAGCGAATCCGCCGCCACCTTGCGGTCCGCTTCGGTGGACAGGTAGTTCGGCGCGATCACCGGCGCCTTGCGGAAGTCGGGGTCGCCGATGTGCACGCTGCCGCGCGAGGTCGGGCGCAGGTTGCACACGCTCGCGGTAAACGCGTTGAAGCTGTGCAGCGGATCGCCGAACTTGTCGAGCGAGAGCGGCTGCACGTGATACTCCAGGTTGGCCCGGCCCTGCGCGGCATCCGAACGCGCGAAGGCGCCGAGCTGCGACGGCGCCATGCTCATCGGCCCGCTCTGGTTGATCGCGTACTGCAGGCCGATGCCCAGCTTGCCCCACCAGCTGCCCGCGCGCGTATTGAGCGTGCGCACGCCCTCCACCTTGACCACGGTGCGCAGCTGCAGGTGGTCCTGCAGGTTCTCGCCCACGCCCGGCAAGGCGTGGCGCACCGCGATCCCGAGCGCCTGCAGGCGTTCGGGTTGGCCGACGCCGGACAGCTCCAGCAGCTGTGGCGTATTGACCGCGCCGGCCGCCAGGATGACCTCCTCGCGCGCGGCCACCGCATGCGCGGTGCCGCCGCCGAGATAGGCCACGCCACTGCAGCGGCGGCCGTCGAAGCTCAGCGCGCTGACCTGCGCCCCGGTGACGATGGTCAGGTTGGGCCGTTCGGCCGCGCGGCGCAGGAAGGCCTTGGCGGTATTCCAGCGGATGCCGCGGCGCTGGTTGACCTCGAAGTAGCCCACGCCGAAATTGTCGCCGCGGTTGAAGTCCTCGGTGCGCGGGATGCCGGCCTGCTCSGCSGCWTCGATRAAGCGCTCCAGGATRTCCCAGYGCAGCCGCTGCCCCTCGACCCGCCACTCGCCGCCGGCGCCGTGGAACTCGCTGGCGCCGCGATGATGGTCCTCGCTGCGCTTGAACAGCGGCAGCACGTTGTCCCAGCGCCAGCCGTCGTCGCCCGTCAGGCGCGCCCAGTCGTCATAGTCCTCGCGCTGGCCGCGCATGTAGATCATGCCGTTGATGGACGACGAGCCGCCCAGCACACGCCCGCGCGGATAGCCGAGCGCGCGGCCGTTGAGCCCGGCCTGCGCCGTGGTGCGGTACATCCAGTCGGTACGCGGGTTGCCGATGCAATACAGGTAGCCCACCGGGATATGGATCCAGTGATAGTCGTCGCGCCCGCCGGCTTCGAGCAGCAGCACGCTCACCTCGGGGTCCTGCGTCAGGCGGTTGGCCAGCACGCAGCCGGCCGATCCCGCGCCGACGATGATGTAGTCGTAAGTCTCCATGTTCTTGTCTTTGTCTGGCCTTGCGCCGCGAGTGGAAGGATTGAGGAAGGGCCTGCGCCCTGGCGCGGCCCGCCGTTCTTGGGCTACCGATGCGCGCGATGGTTCATCGCGCACGCCATCATGCACGCATTCACGCCTGTGGCTGCAGGTGCCTGCGCAGCCAGCCTGCCAGCACGTCGAACACCTGGCCACGCAGCGGCTGCGCCTCGTTGAAGATCTCGTGATAGGCGCTGTCGAACCAGTGCGCCTCGCACAGGTCGGGCGGCGCGCCTTCGGCGAAGCGCCGGCTACCGGCCGGGTCGACGATATGGTCGTCGCCGCCCACCAGCAGCAGCGCCGGGGCTTCCAGCATGGCCGCATCGGCCTGCGCCTGCGCCATGCCCTGGATGAAAGTCTCCAGCACGCTGGCGCTGATGGTGCCCTGCACCAGCGGATCGGCGCGGTACCGCGCCACCGCCGCCGCATCGTGCGACAGGTAGCGCGCATTGATCGGATTGGGTACGCGCAGGCGCGGCGCCAGCACCAGCAGCGTGCGATGCACCGCCAGCATCGCGCCGGACAGCCGCAGCGCCAGCGCCGGCGACGACAGCACCAGCGCCCGGATCGGCCGCACGCGTGCGGTGGCGAAGCGGGCCGCCACCAGGCCGCCCATGCTGTGGCCCAGCAGGAACGGCAGTTCCTGCCACTGGCCCACGGCCGCGTCGTGGATCTCGGTCAGGTCTTCGACATAGATATCGGGATGGCCGGCCACCATGCGCGGGCCACCGCTGGCACCGTGGCCGCGCTGGTCGTAGGCGCGCACGCGCAGGCCGAGGCCGCACAGCAGTTCGGCCACATGCTGGTAGCGCCCGCAATGCTCGGCCAGTCCGTGTACCAGCAGCAGCGAGCCGGTCGTCTCGGGAAACAAGGCAGGATCGGGCTGCCAGGTGCGCAGCAACAGTTCGGTGCCGTCGCGCATGCGTTGCCGGCTTTCGGTCGGCACCAGGGGCTGGGCGGGCTGCGCGGCCATGCCGGCACCCTCGCCGGCATGGCCGCCGGCACCGGCGCCCGGCAAGGGCTCGGCAGGGACAGCGGTACTCGGTTGGTCCATCCGGTTGGTCTCCATCTCCGTTCCGCCATGCTGCGCACCCACAACAGCRCTAGGCCGCCGTGCTGTCCTCGCCATGGCGATGGCAGGCAGGCATCCTCATTGCGCCATCGCCATCGCCATCGCCATCGCCATCGCCATCGCCTCCGCCGTCGCCGCCCTCGCCCTCGCCCGGCCGCGCCATGTCGGCCAGGATCGGGCAGTCGGGCCGGTCGTCGCCGCTGCAGGCCTCGGCCAGCTGGCGCAAGGTGTCGCGCATGGCGGCCAGTTCGGCGATACGCTGCTCGAGATCCGTCACGTGGCGCAAGGTGAGCGCCTTGACGTCGGCGCTGGCGCGCGCACGGTCGTGCCACAACGACAGCAGGCCGCGAATCTCGTCCAGCGAGAACCCGAGATTACGGGCACGCCGCACGAAGCGCAAGGTATGCACCGCGCGCTCGTCGTAGCGGCGGTAGCCGCCTTCGCTGCGCGGCGGCGCCGCCACCAGGCCGATCGACTCGTAGTGCCGGATCATCTTCGCGGAGACGCCTGAGGCCTGGGCCGCTTCACCGATATTCATACCTTCTCTCCCACCGGCTTCCAGCGCCGCAGCAGCAGTGCATTGCCGACCACGCTCACGCTGGAGAAAGCCATGGCCGCCCCCGCCACCACCGGGTTGAGCAGGCCGGCGGCCGCCAGCGGGATGCCGATCACATTGTAGAAGAAGGCCCAGAACAGGTTCTCGCGGATCTTGCGCACGGTGCGGTGCGAGATGCGCAGTGCATCGGCCACCAGCACCGGATCGCCGCGCATCAGCGTGATGCCGGCGGCATGCATGGCCACGTCGGTGCCGGTCGACATGGCGATGCCCACGTCGGCCGCGGCCAGTGCCGGCGCGTCGTTGATGCCGTCGCCCACCATCGCCACCACGGCCCCTCCCGCCTTGAGCGCGAGTACGCGCTCGGCCTTGTCGGCGGGCAGCACCTCCGCCTGCACTTCGTCCAGGCCAAGCGCCTGCGCCACGCGCGCAGCGGCGCCCTGGTTGTCGCCAGACAGCATCACGGTGCGCACGCCGGCGGCGCGCAGCCGCTCGATGGCGCGGCGCGCGCCAGGCTTGATGGCATCGCCGAAGGCCACCAGCCCCAGCACGCGCGGTGCATCCTGCGCGCTGGCGTCGATCAGCCATGACACCGTGCGCCCCTCGTCCTGCAGCGCGCGCGCGCGCGGCTCCAGCGCCCCTGCCGCCGCGCCCAGCGAGGCTCTCAGGCGCTCGCTGCCCAGTTGCAGCACCGCGCCGTCCACCGTGCCGGTCAGGCCCATGCCGGGCAAGGCGCGCACCGCGCCGGCCACCGGCGCCGTCACGCCGCGCGCGCGTGCCGCGGCCAGCACCGCGTGCGCCAGCGGATGCTCGCTGCCGGCCTGCAGCGCGGCCAGGCTGGCCAGCAAGCGCTCCTCGGCGCCCGCGCCGGCGTCGGCGGGTACCGCCAGCGCCACCACCTCGGGCTTGCCCACGGTGAGCGTGCCGGTCTTGTCGAAGGCGACCACCGTGACCCGGTGCGCAATTTCCAGCGCCTCCGCGTCCTTGATCAGGATGCCGGCACGCGCGCCCGCGCCGGTGCCGGCCATGATGGCGGTCGGCGTGGCCAGGCCCAGCGCGCACGGGCAGGCGATCACCAGTACCGCCACTGCATCGAGCAGGGCCGTTTCCCAGTTGCCGCCGATCACGCCCCAGCCCAGCAGCGTCAGCAGCGCGATGCCCAGCACCACCGGCACRAACACCGCGCTGACGCGATCCACCATGCGCTGGATCGGCGCCTTGGCCGCCTGCGCATGCTCGACCATGCGGATGATGCGCGCCAGCACCGTTTCCGCCCCCACCGCCACGGTGCGCGCCACCAGCCGGCCCTCATAGTTGATGGCGCCGCCGGTCAGGCGCGCGCCCGGCGCCTTGGGCACCGGCAGGCTCTCGCCGGTCAGCATCGATTCGTCGGCATGGCTGTTGCCTTCGATCACTTCGGCATCCACCGGCACGCGCGCGCCCGGCAGCACCACGATCTCGTCGCCCACCTGCACCGAGGCCAGCGGCACCGTGGTTTCGGCGCCGCCACGGCGCACGATGGCGCTGTCCGGGCGCAGCGCCGCCAGCGCGCGGATGGCGTCGGCGGTCTGGCGCTTGGCGCGCGTTTCCATCCACTTGCCCAGCCGCACCAGCGTGATCACCACCGCCGCGCTCTCGAAGTAGAGGTGCGGCATGCCGTCCGCGCCGCGCCACATCAGCCACAAGGACAAGCCGTAGGCCGCCGAGGTGCCCAGCGCGACCAGCAGGTCCATATTGCCCGCGCCGGCGCGCACCGCCTTCCAGCCCGCCTTGTAGAAGCGCCAGCCGAACACGAACTGCACGGGCGTGGCCAGCAGCCACTGCACCCACGCCGGCAGCATCCAGTGCACGCCGAACCACGCAAGCACCATCGGCGCCACCAGCGGCAGCGACAGCGCCGCCGAGATCGCCACCGGCCACGGACCGGACCAGAAGCCCTCGCCCGGCGCCGCGCCGGCCGGCTGCCCGCTGCTCACGGGCACGGCGCCATACCCTGCCCGCGTCACCGCCGCCGCCAGCGCGGCGGCATCCACCGCGCCGCGCAGCACGGTCACCGCGGCCTGCTCGGTGGCCAGGTTGACCTGGGCGTCGACGACGCCCGGCACGGCCTTCAGCGCGCGCTCCACGCGCGCCACGCAGGACGCGCAGGTCATATCGCTGATCGACAGGTCGATGGCCTGGCGCGGCACTTCGTAGCCGGCCGCCTTCACGGCCTCTGCCGCGGCCGGCAACACGGCCGCGCTGTCGGCCTGCAGCGTGGCCTCCTCAGTGGCGAGGTTGACCGCAACCTGGCGCACGCCGGGCACCTTGCCCAGCGCGATCTCGACACGCCGCACGCACGAGGCGCACGTCATGCCCCCAATGGGCAAACGCCATTCGGCATCCGGCGCGCCTGCTTTCGCGCCCGGCAGGGGGAGGGTCTGGGATTGAGCTGACATGGCTTTTGAGAGTGGTCCTGGTGACGACGAACTCATCATGGACCTTACCATGTTGGGAAGGTCAAGGCCGGATACAAGCAGCGAATCCGGCACGTCATGGCGCGGCGGATGCGGGCGAGAAAGCCCTTGCGCTTCCCACCATGGGAAGGTGCAAACTCCAGGCTAGATTGCAATCCGGCCGCCGCAAGCGCAGCGGTGGGTACGCGCCCGATGCAACACTTTTCACCCGTTCCAGCAGGAGAACCCAGATGATCCAGTTCCAGGTTGAAGGCATGTCGTGCGGCCATTGCGTGGGCGCCATCACGCGAGCCGTGCAGGCGCTCGATCCGGCCGCCAAGGTGTCCGCGGATATCCCCGCGCAGGCTGTCACCGTGGAGGCCACGGCCAGCAGCGAAGCGCTGCGCGCAGCGATCGAAGAGGCGGGCTACCCCGTCAAGGGATAAGGTGCTGGCGGCGGTGCGGTCGCGATGCCGCCCGCTCGCCTGCCCGCGGCCCCAAAGAAAAAGCGCCTCGCAGGCGCTTTTTTGTTTGCCCCGCGCAAGCGCGGGAGAAGTCCGCTCAGAACCGGTAGCCCACGTTCAGGAAGGTCACGACCGGGTCGATCTTGATCTTGGTATGCGACTGGACCGTCTGGTTGCCGGCCGCACCGGCGTTCTGCGCCGTGAAGCTGGCCGTGGTCGACAGCGGCACGTAGGAAACCGAGATGCCGACGAACCAGTTGTCGGTCACGGCGTAGTTCGCGCCCACGTTGAACACCGGGTTCCACGAACTCTTGGCGCTGGCCGACATCGTGGCATTCGGGCCGAACTCGGACTTCACGAAGGTCTGGTTGGTAATGGTTTCGCCGGTAAACCAGGTGTAATTCACGCCAATGCCGATATACGGGCGGAACTTGGACTTGGCATCCAGGAAGTGGTACTTCACCAGCACCGCGGGGCTCCACTGCTTCACACTGCCCAGCATGCCGTACTTGGCAAAGCTGCCCTCTCCCGCGACGTCGTGCTTGGGCGGGATACCGAAAACGAAATCCACGCCGATGTTGTCGGTGAAATAGTGCTCGAGCGAGATGCCGACCGTGTCGGCGGACTGGATCTCGGCGCCGGTGCCGGGCTTGGGCTGGCCAACCGGGAAGCCGTTGACGCTGTCCACGGTGAGCGGGTCGGCCGAGCTGTTCGGCATCACGCGGAACCAGCCCAGGCTGAGGACATTGCTGCCGGCACTTTGGGCTTGCGCCGCACCGGCGATTAGCATGGCAACGCTGGCCACCAGGATTTTTTTATGGGTCATGCCTACTCCTTGAATGCTCTTCTGCCTTGAGGTGAGGCGTGCATTATCCAGTCTGGTGTGAAGCGTCTGTTTCAAACCTGTAACGTTTTCATAGAAGCACCCCCCTAAAGGGCGGGTTAACCATTAGAAAAACGGGAAATCGGCAAGGAATCGGCGCCAAAACTGTACCGAAATTGCGACGCCTCTCCGCCGCGCGTGCTGCTGTGCGGCATAGGCCTACTGGCAAGGAGGGAATTCGGGCAGCGGCCGCCACCCGGAGCGGCTTCGGCCGCCCCTGGCGAATGCCTTACACGGCACCCGATCCGGCCGAAAGGCCGGCGCTGGCCAGCACGCAGGCCGCAAGATCCCACAAGGCATAGCCCACGCTCTTGAACACCAGGGGACTGCCGCCCCGGGCGCGTAGCGCGTCGGCAGCCAGGATGGCCTGCTCGAACGGCTGCACGGTGGCCCAGTCGATACCGGCCTGCAGCAGGTCGCCCGCCTCGTCCTCGATACCGAAGAGGGTGTCGGCCAGCAGGCGGCCATGGGCGGATGCGGCCTGGCACAGCGCGGGCGGCAACTCGCACATCTCGGGCCGGAAGGCGCCCACCGCGGCAATGAAATGGTCGTCGCGCCACAGGCCGCTGTCGAGGTCAGGCAGCACCGGCACGAGGCTCGAAGTCACGGTGACCACCATCGACACGCGCGCCAGCACGCTGCGCACGTCGTCCACCACCTGCGCCTCGGTCCCCAGCGTGCGGGCGTGCGCGGCCAGCGCCTGCGCCTTGGCGGGCGTGCGCGAATGCAGCCACACCCGGCGCGGCGCCAGGCCCGCGACAAAGGCTTCGAGATGCGTCTCGGCCTGCACGCCGGCGCCGATGATCAGCAACTCGCCATCGGGGCGCGGCGCGAACTGCTGGGCGGCAAGCAGCGATACCGCCGCGGTGCGCCGCCCGGTCACGGTGGGCCCGTCCAGCAGCGCCAGCCGCTGGCCGCTGTGCGCATCGGCCACCACCACTTCACCGAGGATGCTGGGCAGGCCGCGCGACGGATTGCCCGGGTGCACGGTGATGTTCTTGGTCATCACCAGCTCGCGGTTGCGCGCCGGCATCACCAGCAGCGTGCCCGCACCGTTTTCGGCGTCGCCGACCGGCAGCGCGATGCGCGGCGGCGCCACGGCGGTACCGGCGCGCAGCTCGGCCAGCATGTCGGCGATGGCGCGCGCCAGTTCCGGGTAAGGCAGGCGGGCGGCGGTCTGGGCGGCGTCGAGCAGGGCGAGGGACACGGCGAATGGCTCCGGAGGCGGTTTGCGATGGCGGATTATCCGCGATCTCCGTCAACGGCCCGCCGCCGGCCTGTCCTGCCCCTGCCTGCCCCACCCTGCCCGGCTACTGCGCGCTCAGCGTGCCAGCAGCGACATGGCCTGCTCCGGATAGCGCGAACCTGCCGCTGCGTCCGGCGGGAACACGGCGTCGATGGCCGCCAGGTCCGCCGCGCCGAGTTTCACGGCCAGAGCCCCCAGGTTGTCGTCCAGGTTTGCCACGCGGCGCGTGCCGGGAATCGGCAACAGATCCTCGCCCTGCGCCAGCACCCAGGCCAGCGCCAGCTGCGCCGGCGTGCATCCCTTGCCGTGCGCGATCTCCTTCACCTTGTCCGCCAGCGCAAGGTTGCGCGCGAAGTTCTCGCCCACGAAGCGCGGGCTGGTGCGGCGATAGTCGTCCGCCGCGAAATCGTCCGGGCTGCGCAGCGCACCCGTGAGGAAGCCGCGGCCGAGCGGGCTGTACGGCACGAACGCAATGCCCAGCCGCCGGCAGGTGCCGAGGATGCCCTGCTCGCCGCCCGCCTCCACGTCGCGCGTCCACAGCGAGAATTCGCTCTGCAATGCTGCGATGGGATGCACCTTGTGCGCGCGTTCCAGCGTCTGCGCGCCGGCCTCGGACAGGCCAAGCCAGCGCACCTTGCCCGCCGCCACCAGGTCGGCCATCGCACCCACGGTCTCCTCGATGGGCACCTGCGGGTCCACGCGATGCTGGTAATACAGGTCGATGTGGTCCACGCCAAGCCGTTTCAGGCTGGCATCGCAACTGGCACGCACGTACTCGGGACGGCCATCGACGCCGCGCGCGACCGGATTGGCCTGATCCCGCACGATGCCGAACTTGGTGGCCAGCACCACGCCGTCGCGGCGATCGGCAATGGCGCGCCCGACCAGGCTTTCGTTGGTATGCGGGCCGTAGATATCGGCGGTATCGATCAGGTTGACGCCGCGCGCCAGCGCATGGTGGATGGTGCGGATGGATTCGGCGTCGTCATGCGCGCCGTAGAACTCGCTCATGCCCATGCAGCCGAGGCCGAGCGGAAAAATCTCCGGGCCGTGGCGGCCCAGCTTGCGTAGTGCGGTCATGCCGACTCCTGGAAAGACGTTGGCGAAACAGCGGGACTGCCGCGCCGGCCGGCACGCGCAGCCTTGCAGCATATGCCTGTTTGGCGGCCGCCGCCGGTGCCCGCTCAGCCGCGCGCTGCGGGCCCCTTCGCCACCGCGCCGCGCACCTCGATGCCGATGCGGTCCACTATCTTGCCGTTGCCGTCGAGCAGTTCCACCTGATGCCGGCCCGGCCATGGCAGCCACGCCAGTTGCGCACCGCGCCCGAGCGGCTTGCCGTCGATGCGCCAGCGCACGCGCGGCGCCGCCTGCCCGCCCGCGCCTTCGGCATGGAACCACACGCGCTGCGCCTGCGGCGGGATATCGGGATCGAGCGCGAACACGGTGCCGTCGGCAGGGCTGGCGATGGCGGCGACGCCATCCTGCGCGGCGGCCCCGGCCTTCGCCACCGGCCGCGCACCGGCCATCTCGACCACGCGCATGGCCGTGCCCGCGAGGAACACTTCCTCGCGCGCCGGCTCGAGATCGCCGGCAAAACGCAGCGCCACGCGCTCCACGCCCGCGGGCATGGCCGGCGCCGCGCTCGGTACCGAGCGATGCAGCGCTTCCATGATGTCGTGCCACACGGGCGCCGCGCCGGAAACGCCCGATACCTCGTGCATGCTCGCGCCGCTGGCGTTGCCGACCCACACGCCCACCGTATAGCGCTGCGACCATCCGATGCACCAGTTGTCGCGCATGTCCTTCGAGGTGCCGGTCTTCACCGCGGTCCAGAAGCGCGTGGTGAGAGGGCTGTCGAGGCCGAACGTGCGCGCCCGCGCGTGACGGTCCGACAGCACGTCGGCGATCAGGTAGCTCGCCGCCGGCGACATCACCGCGCGCGCGGGCGCCGCCGGCGCATCCGCGCGCATCCGCACCGCGCCGTAGCTGCCGCCGTTGGCCAGGGCGCGATACGCATTGGCCAGCGCCAGCAGCGGCACGTCGGCGCTGCCCAGCGCCAGGCTGTAGCCGTAATAGTCGCCTGCCTGCGGCAAGGGCAGGCCCAGCGCGGTGAGGCGCTGGTGAAAACGGTGCGGCGTCACCATCACCAGCGTGCGCACCGCGGGCACGTTGAGCGACGAAGCCAGCGCCGCCCGCATGCTGACCCAGCCAGCGTAGCGGCCGTCGTAGTTCTGCGGCACGTAGAGGCCGCCACCGCCGCCGGTGGGCAGGTTGACGGGCCGGTCGTCGAGCAGCGACGCCGGCGTCAGCCTGCGCGTCTCCAGCGCCTGTTCATAGAGGAAGGGCTTGAGCGTGGAGCCGGCCTGGCGCGGCGCCGCCGCGTGGTCCACCTGGGCGGCGCCGGACAGCACGCCGGACGAGCCCACGTAGGCCAGCACATCGCCGCTCGCGTTGTCGATCACCACCACCGCGCCGTCTTCCACGTTGCGCCCGGCGAGCTCGCGCAGCTGGCGCCCCAGGCTGCCCGCCGCGATGCGCTGCAGGCCAGCGTCGAGCGTGGACGTGATCGACGGCGGCAGCGTGCCCCCCGCGGCCCCCATGCGCACCTGCGCCCTCGCCTGCGCCACCAGCAGGCGCGCCAGGTGCGGCGCAAGGTCCTGGCCGAGGGTCGCGGCCTGCGCGCCGGCCGCGCCCGGCCCGCTGCGCAGCAGGGTCAGTTGCGCGAAGCCGTCCAGCCCTTCGCAGGCTTGCGGCAACTGCTGCTCGCGCAAGATGCCGCACGCACGTTGCGCGACCTGCCCGGCGCGTGCGTTGGGCGCACGCACCAGCGCCACCGCCAGCGCGGCTTCGCGCGCGTCGAGCCCGCTGGGATATTTGCCGAACAGCGTCTGCGACAAGGCGGAAAGACCGACCATTTCACCGCGGAACGGCACCAGGTTGAGATAGGCCTCGAGGATCTGCTCCTTGCTCCAGCTGYGCTCCAGCGCGGCGGCGCGCATGGCCTGCGCCATCTTCTGGCCCACGTCGCGCCCGCTGCCGGCGCGGCGCAGGTCGTCGTCGAGCAGGCCGGCCAGCTGCATGGTCAGCGTGGACGCGCCGCGCGTGCGCGTGTTCCAGAGATTGGCCCATGCCGCCGCAGCCACGCCCTGCCAGTCCACGCCGCTGTGCGCATAGAAGCGCCGGTCCTCGGACAGCACGATGGCGGAGCGCACCGCCGGCGACATATCGGCCAGCGTGACCCAGTCGCCGCGCCGCGCGCGGAAATCATCGCGCACGCGGGACAGCGGCGCGCCGTGGCGGTCGAGCACGATCACATCCGCGCTGCGCCATCCCGCACGCACGCTGTCGAACGACGGCAACGCACCGGCACCGGCAGCACCGCCTGCGCACACCATGCAGGCGGCGACGAATACGGCGCGCAGCATCGGCTTCACTTGCCCCGCCCCGCCACCACGCCCGCCACCAGCAGCACCTGCGCCACCGCGTAGGTCCACCAGATGCCAAGCGCGAAAGTATCGAAAGGGACCAGGAAGCGCGCGCTGCCGATCAGCGCATCGGAAATGGTGAAGCACAGCGCGCCGATGGCGGCCAGCGGCGTGGGCAGCTTCGCCACCATGGCGGCGCAGGCCATGGCAGACAGTGCCGTGACATAGAGGCAGACGGGCACCACCAACGCGCCGAGGTTGGGCCAGAAGCGCAGGAGCATGGCCAGCGCCGCGCCCAGCACCAGGCCGCAGCCGACCAGGCGGTGCGCGCGCCAGTCGCCGGCCATCGGCACGAACAGGCCAAGGTAGGCGAGGTGCGCCAGCAGGAAGGCGCCGAGCCCGCCGATGAACGAGACCGACAACCACGGCATCGCCAGGAGGAAATCACCGATCGCCGAGAACAGCAGCGCCGCCATCAGCCAGCGCCGCTCGCGCCGCGCCGGGTGGTAGCGCGCGGCGCGCGCCAGCATCAGCGCCATCGCCGTCTTCCAGAGCGGCTGGAAGACGATCTGTCCGTTGAGCGGCGCGCCGGGCTGCGCATCCATCGCCACCGTGACCAGCAGGCCGCCATAGACCACGCCGGCCATGGTGCCGGCCAGCCACCACTCGCGCACGCGCGCGGGCATCATCATTGCAAGCCAGCTCACGGGCGCGCTCCTACGATCATCCTGGCATTGGGCTGGGCGCCGAAGACATCGGGCGCATACATCGCCTCCACGCGCGTGGGCGGCAGCGCGAACTCGCCCGCGTTGTTCAGGCGCACCGTGTATTCGACCGTGGCGTTGCCGCGCGGCAGGTAGGCGTAATACTCGCGGTAGGCCTGCTGCGTGCGCTCGGTGAAGGCGGGCCACGCGCCCTTGCGCCGCTCGCCGCGCGTGGCGATCTCCGAATCGCGCCCGAGGCCACTGCCGAGGATGGTCGCGCCCGCGGGTAACGGATCGCTCACCACCACCCAGGTCATGTCGGCCTGCGCGTCGATCTGCAGCTTCACGCGGTAGGTGTCGCCGCGCGACCACTTGCCCGCCACCGCCTGCTCCACCGCCGTCACGCTGCGCGTGATGCGGTAGCCCGCCGACAGCGGCGCGGACAGCGGCACCGCCGCCAGCGCGCGCACCGTGGCCCATGGCCTGCCCGCGCCCTGCTGGTCGGCCTGCAAGGTGGCCGTGCCTTCCTTCGGCCACGGCAGGTTCATGCTGCCGCCCGCCACGCCATCGCGACTGGCCGCGCGCGCCCAGTCGAACGTGCGCGCGGCATCGGGCACGCCTTCCAGCGTGACGCGCGTGCTGCCGGCGACCGGCGTCTTCTCGAAGGCCTGCGCGAAGCGCGCGATGGCCAGCGAGCCCCAGGCGTTGGCGGTGGTGGTACCCCACGCGCCGCGCACCTGGCGGCCAAGCAGGCCGGTGGCAAGCTGCGCCGCCTCGTCCTTCCAGCCCGGCAGGTCGAGCGACAGCGACAGCAGCCGCGCGGCATTGAGATCCGCGCCGCTCATCAGCCACCACCAGTTGTCGTCGCGCTCCGTGGAGAACGCCAGCCGCGTGCCCTGCACCGTCAGCCGTGCGCGCAGGATCTGCTGCGCCTGCGCGAGCCGCTCCTCGCGCTGGGGAATTTCCTGCACGCGGCCGAGCAATGCGATCCAGTCGAGCAGCGCCGAGGTGGGCCATTGCTGCGGCAGGATCTGGATCGAGCCGAGCATGCGCGCCTGCGCGTGGCCGCTGCGCGAAAGCGCTTCTAGCGCGGCCAGCTTGCGCACTTCCAGGTCCTGCGTGGGCGCCCAGCGGTCGCGCTTGATGCGGCCCTCGACGAAGGCCGTCAGCCCGCGCTCCATGCGCGCACGGGTCTCGTCGGGCAAGCGCAGCGGCAGGCCAGCGCGTACCGCTTCGTCGGACATCGCCAGCAGATAGGCCGTGAGCACTTCGCTGCCGGCGGCGGCGTCGTTCTGCAGCGGGAAATACGCCGCCAGGCCATCGTTGTCTAGATAGCCCGGCAGTTGCGCGGTGAGCGCATCCCACTGCGCCGCATCGCCCAGCCCCACCGCGCGCGAGGCCCGCTGCTCCAGGCAAGAGAACGGATAGTTGCGGAACCACTCTCGCACGCCCGGCATGCCGCCCGCCAGCGACGATTGCAGGCTGACCTGCAGGCCGCCGCGCGGCAGGCCCGCGGCATCGGCCAGCGCGCCTTGCGGTGCGCGCACCGGTACCGACAGGGTCGGCGCGAGCTGCGCCATGGTGGCCTGCTGCACCGCCAGCGGTACTGCCGGCACCAGTTGCTGGCTGAGCTTGATGCGGTCGGCGGCAAGGGCCGCGCCACCGCCCTTTGCCTGTTCGCTGGCTTCCACCTCCCACTGCACCGTGCCCTGCTGCGCAAGCCCGCCCGCCGGCATCAGCGGCGCGCTCACGTCCCAGCCGATCTCGCGCGATGCGCCGGCGGGAATCTCCACCGTCTGCGCCGGCAGCGCCTGCCCCTGCGCGGCCTGCTGGGCGGACTGCAGCGGCGCGCTCACGCGCGCCACCGCCTGCACCGTCATCGCGCGCTGCGTGGTATTGCGCAGCGTGAACATGGCGCGATAGCGGTCTTCCTCGCGCACCAGCGGCGGCAGGCCTGAGATCAGTTGCAGGTCCTGCGTGGCGGCGACGGTGGCGCTGCCGCTGCCGAAACGGCCGATGCCCAGGTCGGCCACGGCGACGATGCGAAAACGCGTCAGCGAATCGTTCAGCGGCACGGCCAGCGTGGCGCGTCCCGCGCCATCGAGCTGCACGCGCGGATTCCACAGCAACAGCGTATCGAACAGCTCGCGCGTGGGACTCTTGCCGCCGCCCCCGCCGGCCGGCACCGCCTTGCGGCCATAGTGCCGGCGCCCGATGATCTCCATCTGCGCGGTGGCGGTCTCCACGCCGTAGCTGCGCCTGCGCAGCATGGCGTCGAGCAGGTCCCAGCTGGTGTTTGGCATCAGCTCGAGCAGGGCCTCGTCCACCGCGGCCAGCGCCACTTCGCCGTTGGCGGCGGGCTTGCCGTCGGGCAGCGTGACCTGCACCACGACCTGCGCCTTCGCGCGCACGGGATAGCTGGCCTTGTCCGGCGTCACCTTCACATCGAGCCGGTAGCCTTCGTTGCCGACGCGGATCTCCGCCAGGCCGAGGCGGAAGGCTGGCTTGGCCAGGTCGACCAGCGTGCTGGGCGCCACGTACTCGCGTCCTTCGCTGCGAAAGGCCTGCCACCATTCGAGCGGCTGGCGCCAGCCCCACGTGAAGAGGGAATACCACGGCACCTCGCGCAAGCGCCCGCGCAACGCCAGCACCGATACGTACACGTTTGGCCCCCACTCCGGCCTGACCTTGACGCGCACCGTCGGATCGCGGCCGTTCAACTCGACCACGCTGCTCTCCAGCACGCCTTCGCGCTCCACCGTGACCAGCGCCGTGGCGTGACGGAACGGCATGCGCACCTGGAATACCGCGGTTTCGCCCGGCGCGTAGGCCTTCTTTTCCGGCAGCAGGTCGATGCGGTCGTTGTTCTCGCCGCCGAACCACAACTCGCCCTGGCGCGTCACCCATACCGTGGTGGCGGCCTGCGACACGCGCCCGGCGTTGTCCCTGGCCTGCGCCACCAGTTCGACTTCGCCGGCCTCCGGCAAGGACACTTCGCATTGCATGCGGCCCTGCGCATCGCTGCGGCCTTCGCAGATGCTGCCGAGGTCCCTGGTCTGGCTGCTGTTGTCGTAGCGGTAGAAGCCGCCCACCACGCGCTTGCGCACCGAGGTGGTGGTGCGCAGCAGCGCGCGCACGGCGATCGGCGCATTGGCCTGCGGGCGGCCCTGCGTATCGAGCGCGAGGCCATGCACGACCAGCTTCTGCTTCACCGACACCCAGTTCTCGGTGCGGATGCCCGCCACCACGGCCGCAGGCCACAGTGGCACGCTCTGGCGCAGCGTCTGGATCTCGCCGTTGGGATCGGCAAAGCCGGACTCCACCACCATGACCTTGGGCGCGTCCACGCGCGGCAGGTTCTTGAGCGTAAGCGCCCCGCCGCCGTTCTTGTCGAGCCTGAGGGGCAGCTTGTCGGCCACCAGCGTCTGCGCATCGTCACGCGCCGCGCTGCTCTCCTCGCTCTCGTCCTCGTCGCCGCTGTATTCCGTGCCGCCCTTGCGCTGCGCGCGCGGCGCGGCGAAGGCGTAGCCCGGGTAATCGCCGAAGCTCACGGCCTTGTCGCGCAGCAGTGCCGACACCTGCACCGGCAGGCCCGCCGCGCCGCCACCGGACACGTAGTGCACTTCGAGGTTGAGCGGCACCTCGGCCGGCGCCACCAGCGCGCCGCCGCTGCCGGCCTTGAGCGTGCCGGCCAGCACCGGCAGGCGGAACGCCTCCACGCGGAAGCTGCCGCTGTCGAGCACGCGCTCGCGCGCGTCCTGGAATGACACCGCATAGACACCGAGTTTCGCCGCCGGCGGAATCGCGAACACGCTTTCCGCGCTGCGCCCTCCGGTGGCGGTAGTGCGCCACTGCACCGCCTGCTCGTAGGTCTGCCCGCTGCCCTCGTGGCGGATCACCAGTTTCTCCGGCACGCCATCGTTGCCGGACGGCAGCGCGAAGCCGGCGGCGGTCTCGGTGCGGATCAGGTGCTTCATCGACACGGTCTCGCCGGCGCGCAGCAAGGTGCGGTCGAAGATGGTGGCCACGCGCACGTCCGGCGTGGCGCTGGTGTCGGTGGGCACGTTGAAGCGCCAGCTCTCGATGCCCTGGTTCCAGTCGGACATCACGAAGGCCATGTCGGCCTGGCCGCGCGCCTGCGGGTGGTCAGCACCAATGCGCGCCGAGACGAAGTAGCCCGACAGCGCGGTGTCGCTGCACTCGCGTTCGCGCACGTCGTCCACCGCGCCGAAGCTGGCCACGCCGGCGGCATCGGTGCGCACCGAGCCCAGCAGGCGGCCGCTGCAGTCGCGCAGCGCCACCGCGGCATCGGCCACGGGCTTGCCGTCGTCGAGCGTGGTGACCCACGCCAGCGCGGTCATCTTGCCGGGGCCGCGCGCCAGCTTGAAATGCACGCCGAGATTGGTCACCAGCGCGGCGGTGCGCACATACATCGGCGTGTTGCGGCCGAGCAGCGCCTGCCCCAGCATCGGCGAGGCGATCTCGACCACATGGAAGCCCGCTTCGGGCAATGGAATGCCGACCACCTCGAACGGACGCGGCGCCTTGCCGCCGGGCTCGGCGAGTTGCGGTATGGCGAGCTTGCGCGCGCCGGGCACACCGTCGAGCAACGATACGGAGCGGGTCTCGATGGAGGGCGCGTTGCGCGGGTTGCTGACATCGGCAGGCGAATGGCCGGCCAGGATGGCGTCGAGTTCGCCGCGGGTCCAGCTGCTTTCGTGCAGGCGCCGCACCAGCGCGTACCAGCGCATCACCGCGCCGTCGTCGTCGACCTTGAGCCGGCGCACCGTGCCGGCCTGCGCACGCATGCCGAGGGCGGGCAGATCGGCCTCCACATTGCGCAGCGTGACCGGCAGCAGCGCGGGATAGTCGGCCGGCGACTTGCCCTTCGGCAACTCGCCAAAGCGCTCGAGCACGCCGAATGGCGCCGCGGAGAACTTGGCCAGCGGCGGCATCGCGGCGGTGGCGAACTTGAGCGGGAACAGGTCGGCATTGGCGAGCGCGCGGCCGCTGTCGTCCTTCAGGCCGGCCGGCAGCGTCAGCGTGAACTCTGCCTTCTCTGCAAACGGCGGCGCGAAGCTGACGCTGCTGACCGGCGCATCGCGCGCCGCGCGGGGCTCGAATTGCGGCGCACGCGGCCCCTTGGGCGTATTGAGCAGGATATGCTCGGCGTCCTTGCGCGAGACCGGCGCGGAGAACGACACGGAGACCGGCCGCAGCGGCGTGCAKGGCGACTGCGCGCGTTCACGCTCGCACGAGAAGCTGGCCCTGAAGGGTTCGCGCACGGTGTAGTCGAAGCGCCGTTCCTCGCGCGTGGCAAGGCCCGATGGCGTGGCGATGCCCTTGCCCAGCACCAGCTGCATGCGGGCGCCGGCCGGCAGGCGCTGCTGGCAGGCCAGCAGATGCACGGTATCGGCCTGGTCGGGCTTGAGTTTCCAGCGCAGCGCGGCCAGCACGGCCTCGCGTTCCTTGCCGGCAAGCAGGCGCACGGGGATGCGCTCGCCCAGGCCTTGCGCCTGGCACCACGCGGCGGCGCGCACGGAGTCCGGCGTGGCCGCGCCGTTGAAGCGCAGCGCGAAGACCTGTTCTTCCTCGATCTCGCCACCGCCCGGGCGCGCCGACACCACGCTGGGCCCGCCGGTCTCGAAGCGGTATTCCGGCTTGCCCGCATAGGCCTTGCCGGCCTCGCTCTTGAGGCCGGGCGCCATGCGCAGCGAGCATTTCACGCCGGGCGGCAGGTCGCGCAGGAAATCGAAGACCCAGTTCCGTGCATCGACCCAGCGCGCCTGGCCCTCGACGGCCGCGCCGCTGCAGGACAGGATGGCGGGGGGTGCGGCCTGCGCATCGCCCAGCGGCACCATGGCCTCGTCGAAGCGGATCGCCACCTGCCGCACGCGGGACACCTCGCCCTCGGGCGCGAAGCGGACCACCTGCGCGGCCTGGGCCATGCCGGGCAGCGCGGCGAGCATGGCCGTTGCCACCGCGCCCCGCAGGCAGGCCATGAGAGCACGCCCGCGCCTTGCGCGCTTGCCAATCCGAGCGACGATCTGCGTCATCCTGTCCTCATCCGTTTACGGCTCCGGGCGAGGGTGACATGCGCCGATGGCAAGTGCAAGCCCGCGCACGCGGGCGCGGCGCCGGCGCGGCATCGGCGCGACAGCGCGCCGCGCTAGCGCAGGTGCGACAGCGGCAGCGGCCCGTCGCGCTTGAGCGCGGTCAGCACGATGTTGGAGCGCACGCTCTCCACGCCCGGCACGCGCATGAGCTTCTTCATGGTGAATTCGGCCAGCGTGGGCAGGTCCGGCACCATGATGCGCAGCAGGTAGTCCGCCTCGCCCGCCACCGAGTAACACTCCTGCACTTCCTCGAGCAACAGGATGTCTTCGCGGAAGCGCTCGATGATGGTGTCGCCGTGATGCGCCAGCTTGACGCTGGTGAAGACCTGCACGCCAAGCCCGAGCAGCGGCGGCGACAGCACTACGCGGTAGCCGGTGATGACGCCGTCGGCTTCCAGCCGCGCCAGGCGCCGCCCGATCTGGCTGGGCGACAGGTGGATGCGTTCGGCGAGTTGCTGGTGGGTGGAGCGGCCGTCGGTCTGCAGGGCCGCCAGCAGTGCCAGGTCGAAGGGGTCTAGATTGAGCATGATGGGTTCGCCCGGGAAGCGTGACTTGTCATGAGCGGCGCGGGGCAGACGGGGCTGGCAATGCACACGCGCATATTTCCCGCAAACAATACCAAAATTCTGCGTGTTCCGCGCGCCATCAGACGAAAACAGGCCCATTTTGCGGACCATCTGCGGCATCTCCTGGCTAAACTGTGCGGCAAATCTGCAGGAGATACGACATGATGGAAGCCACCGCAAGCCGCCAGCCACGCGATAGCCAGTCCGACGCGCAACCCGGCTTTGCCGGCACGCTGACCGACAAGCTCAGGGAGCAGTTCGACGCCGGCCTGCTGTCGGGCCAGACGCTGCGCGACGATTTCACCATCGAGCAGCCGCTGGAGCGCTATACCGACACGGACCACGCGGTATGGCGCAAGCTGTACGAGCGCCAGGCCTCGATGCTGCGCGGGCGCGTCTGCGACGAATTCCTGCAGGGCCTGTCCACGCTGGGCATGGAACGCGACCGCGTGCCCAGCTTCGCGCAGCTCAATGAAACCCTGATGCGCGCCACCGGCTGGCAGGTCGTGGCCGTGCCCGGCCTGGTGCCCGACGCGGTGTTCTTCGAGCACCTGGCCAACCGCCGCTTTCCGGCCAGCTGGTGGATGCGCAAGCCAGAACAGCTCGACTACCTGCAGGAGCCGGACTGCTTCCACGATGTGTTCGGCCACGTGCCGCTGCTGATCAACCCGGTCTTCGCCAATTACATGGAGGCCTACGGCAAGGGCGGTCTCAAGGCCGCGTCGCTCGACGCGCTGGACATGCTGGCCCGGCTGTACTGGTACACGGTGGAATTCGGCCTGATCCGCACGCCGGCCGGGCTGCGCATCTACGGCGCGGGCATCCTGTCGAGCCAGGGCGAATCGATCTACAGCCTGGATTCGGCCAGCCCCAACCGCGTCGGCTTCGATGTGCGCCGCATCATGCGCACGCGCTACCGCATCGACACCTTCCAGAAGACCTATTTCGTGATCGACAGCTTCGAACAGCTGTTCGACGCCACGCGGCCGGACTTCGCGCCGCTCTACGAATCCCTGCGCGCGCTGCCGACGCTTGGCGCCGGCGACGTGGTCCCCGGCGACCTCGTGCTCAACCGCGGCACCCGCGAAGGCTGGGCCGACAGCGACGACGTCTGAGCGCGCGGCGCTTGTTGCGCTCCCTGCGTTTTCACCGGCGCGCGCCCGCCCGGACACTTTGTGGAACAATGGCTGCATGCCCGCCGCGCCGCCCGCCGCAACCAGGCCGGACAGCGCGGCGGGCGGGCCGGTATTCCGCTCAGCTTCTTTTCCTCCATACCATCTAGCCCCCATCATGTCCCTCGTGCCCCTCACCCAGGAACAACGCGCACCGCTGCTTGCCAGCCTGCCCGGCTGGCAAGCCGTCGAGGACCGCGACGCGATCCACAAGCGTTTCACCTTTGCCGATTTCAACGCCGCCTTCGCCTTCATGACGCGCGTCGCGCTGGCCGCGGAAAAGGCAGACCATCACCCCGAATGGTTCAACGTCTACAACCGCGTCGATATCACGCTGTCGACCCATGATGCCAATGGCCTGACCCAGCGCGACATCGACCTGGCCGGATTCATCGAGCGCGCGGCGGCCTCGCTGGGCAAGAAATGAGGGGCGGACTGTAGGGAAACCGAAAGGTCGGTGTCGGTCGCCGCCTGTACAATTGGCGGCTCCTGCTTCTCTCCCGGACCCTCCCTGCAGCCATGCGTATCCTTCTGATCGAGGACGATCGCCAGATCGCCAGTGGCGTCGAAGCCGGCCTGTCCCAGGCCGGCCATCAGGTGCGCGTGGTGCACGATGGCGTCTACGCCACCGAGCACCTGCTGCGCGAACAGCACGACCTGGTCATCCTCGACCTCGGACTGCCCGGCATCGACGGCATGACGCTGCTGGCGCGCTACCGCGCCCGCAACCGCACCACGCCGGTCATCATCCTCACTGCGCGCGACGAACTCGAAGACAAGCTCTCCGGGCTGAACGCGGGCGCCGACGATTACCTAGTCAAGCCCTTCGCGCTGCCTGAGCTGGAAGCGCGCGTGCGCGTGCTGCTGCGGCGCAGCCAGCACGGCGAGGCCGCTCCCGAGCGCGACGTGCGCCTGGGCCGGCTGCGCCTGTCGGGCAATGACCGCCGCATGTTCATCGACGGCAAGCCGCTGGAACTGTCGCCGCGCGAGTTCGCCGTGCTGGAGTTGCTGCTGCAGCGGCAGGGCCGTGTGGTCAGCAAGGCACAGCTGCAGGACCACCTTGCCACGTTCGCGCATCCGGCCGGCGAAGGCGGCGACACTGTCGGCGACACCGCCATCGAAGTCTATGTGCACCGCGTGCGCAAGAAGCTGGAGGAAAGCGACGTGGAGATCGTCACCGTGCGCGGCTTCGGCTACCTGCTGCAGATCCGCGCCAGCGCCTGACGCTGCGCAGCGCGAGCAAGCCCGCCATGTGGCCGCGTCCACGCCCCCCCAAGCCGCCGCAGGCCACCGGCGCTGCCACCAAAGCCACAGAGCGCGCTCCCGGCCCGGCCGCGCGCGCCGCGTCCACGCAAAGCCTGCGCGTGCACCTGCTGCGCGCGCTGGCCACGCCGCTGTTCGCGCTGGTGCTGACCAGCGGCTCGCTGTCCTACTGGCTGGCGGCCCACTACACCACGCAGGTGTTCGACCGCGCGCTGTACGGGGTGGCCAACAATATCGCCCAGCAGATCCGGATTGCCGGCCCGCGGCTCGAGCAGGACATCCCCATGATCGCGCAGACGCTGGTCGAGGCCGAAGGCACTGATCGCATCTACTGGCGCATCCATGGTCCCGATGGCCTGATCGGCGGCATGGACACCTGGCTGGGCTACGGCACCGGCCAGACCTCGCTGCACGATGCGCGCCTGTTCTATGCGTGGTTCAGCGGGCGCCAGGTGCGTGCGGTGCGCCTGCCGGTCAACCTGCCCAGCCCGGCATCGGACGAGCTGGCCACCAGCGAGGCCGGGCGCGTGCCGCGCGGACCGGTGGTGGTGGAAGTGGCCGAACTGCTGGACCGGCGCGAGACCGCCGCCAACGAGATCCTGCTCTCGGTGTCGGTGCCGCTSATCCTGCTSCTGGTGGTGGGCAGCMTGATCCTSTCGCACGTGCTCAAGGAAGAGYTGGTGCCGCTGCAGATCCTGACSGACAAGCTCAACCGGCAGACCGCGCGGTCGCTGGCGCCGCTCGATGAAACCCAGGTGCCGGCCGAAGTGGAGCCGCTGATCCGCGCGCTCAATGCGCTGCTGGCCAGGCTGCGTGATGCGCTGGACGCGCAGCGCAAGTTCATCGCCGACGCCGCGCACCAGTTGCGCACGCCGCTCACGGCGGTCAAGCTGCACGCCGACCGCGCCGTGCAATCGGACGATCCGGAGGTAACCGGCCACGCGCTGCGCGAGCTGCAGGCGGCGGCCGACCGCGCCGTGCGGTTGTCGAACCAGCTGCTCTCGCTGGCGCGCGCGGAGCCGGGGCTGTCGCTGGAGCGGCTCGGGCCGATCGAGCATTTCGACCTGGCCTCGCTCGCCTTCGAGACCGGCGCCGAGTGGGTGCCGCAGGCGCTCTCGCGCCAGATCGACCTGGGCTTCGAGACCCTGCCCGGCCCCACCTTCACCGGCGCGGCGCCATCCACGGTGCGCGGCAACCGCCTCCTGATGCGCGAAGCGCTCAGCAACCTGATCGACAATGCCGTCAAGTACGTGCCGTCGGGCGGGCGCATCACCGTGCGCGCCGGCGGCGAGGCACTAGGCCATCGCGGCATGGCGGTGGTGATGGTGGAAGACAACGGCCCCGGCATCGCCCTGGCACGCCGCGAGGAAGTCTTCAAGCGCTTCTTCCGCGGCGACCACACGCCCGAGGGCAACGCGCCGGCGCAAGCGCCCGGCGGTGCCGGCCTGGGCCTGGCCATCGTGCACGAGATCATCGGCTTGCATCACGGCACCATCCGCATCGAGGATGTGCCGCCCGCCACCCCCGGCGCCGAGACGCGCGGAATGCGGTTCGTCATCCGCATTCCGTGCGAGGCGGCCGGCACCGCATGAGGCTGCCGTGCCCTGCCCGGCCCTGAGGCCTAGCGCTTCTTCTTTTCCTTCGGCGCCAGCATGGTGCCGCGGCATTGCGGGCTGCCGCAGCGGCACTCGAATTCCTTCTTGAGCTTCTTGGTGTAGCGCGCGTCGATCACCAGGCCGTAGTCATAGAACAACTCTTCGCCGGCGGCGATGTCGCGCAGCGCGTGGACGAACACGCGGCCCTTCTTCTCGCGCGCCTCGCAGTTGGGCTCGCAGGCATGGTTGATCCAGCGCGCGCGGTTACCGCCGAACTTGGCGTCGATCACGTCGCCGTCTTCCAGGCTGAAATAGAAGGTGTGGTTGGGATCGTCCGGATCGTGCGGATGGCGCTCGAGCGCTTCCTTCCACGAAATATGCTCGCCCTTGTACTCGATGACGCGTTCGCCCTCGGCGATCGGCGCAATCGCATAGACGCCCTTGCCGTGCACGCCTGAGCGGCGCACTTCGACGCGGTCGGAAGCGGTCTTGCGCTTGCCGGCCTTTGCCTTCTTCTTGCCTTGCCCGGCTTCCTTCCCGGCTGCCGCCGCGTCAGCCGTTCCTTCCGTACCCTGCCTTGCGTCCCCGCTTTGCAGCTCCGCACCGCTCCGCTTCACCTGTTCCACCATTTGCCATCCCAAAGTGATCCGCCGGCCTGCCACCCCACGTGGCTGCGCGCTGGCGATGATACCTGCGCCCCATGGCGGCGGCATCCCCTTCCACGGCAAATGTCGGTATACGGCAGCGCCATGCGACACCGCCGTATACCCGGGTCGGCCAGGTATACGGAATGGCGTCAGGCCAAGGCTGACGTATACGTCAGCCCGACCCGCGCCTGCGCACGGGGAAACCACCGCGCCGCCGACGACGTAAACGGGCGCCCAAGGTCAACAAGGCATGTGGATAAGCCCGCAAAAATCTGTGGATAAGAACGCGTGATTCATGTGGGCTGCCTGGGGTTGAGATGGGGACGCATCAGGCATAAGTCGGAGGCTTGCGTTTACCGCCTCGGCCGGAAGGCGGAGTCATCCACGCCGGCCAACATGGCGTTCCAGCACTTCTACTTTCTGTAAACCGTTGATTTACATGACGTTAACGGTGTTATCCACAGAAAGGCGCGACGTTTACCTACTACTACTATCTGTATACATGAAAGAAAGATGTAAACAGAAAGGACTGCGTCCGGCCGCCGGGAACAGACAGGGCTGGCAGGAAAACCAAATGAACCGGAAGCCGCTTTTCACATGGCTTCTTTTTTGAGCAGCCTGTGATTGACGGCTGCGGCGTATACGCTCGCGATGTATACGCCGCCAACAAAGGGCCGAGCCCGGGACGCTGGCGCCACGTATACGCACCCGAAGATGGCCGGGGATACGCAGGTGCAGGTGCAGCCGCAGGGCGGCACCCAAGGCTGGCATTCGCGGCGCGAATATGACTGTTTTCACCATGCACGATAGTGCAGGCCGCCCCGCCGGGTCGCCGGCCATCGCGGTTTCGGCGCCCCGCCGGCAGAACGGTGCGATCGGCATCCTTTCCCTAGCCAGACGGAGTCCGGCCGGCCAGGCCGCCCTTGCAGCGCGCCAGGCACGCTATGCGGGTCCCAGGCGCTCCGGAGAGGCCTGGGCGGGCCTGGGGGCCGTATACGCGTCTCGATGGTGATGGGGGGCGCCTGAGGGGCTCTGCGAGCGTTCAGGAGGCCCCTGACGCCGTTTTTTCCTTCCGTATGCCCTGCGGGACGCCTCGCAGCCGTGCTTCGCCTGGGGCGTTCTCCCGGTCCGTCGTGGTCATTCCGGAGCCCGGCCGTTGCCTTCAAAGCCCCAGCCGGCGCGGCCTGGCGCGGGATACGCTGTAACAATCTGTTCCCGGTCAGCCTTGCCCGACACGGTATGATGTGGCCCGCGGCGCCTTTGCCAGGGCCGGCGCCCAGCGTGCCGGTCCGGTCGGGCGTCCCTGTTTTATCAACTCGAGACGGAGTGAAGCATGACGAAAACCGAACTGATCGACGCCATCGCGGCCGGCGTGGACGGCCTGACCAAGGCCAAGGCTGAACAAGCGTTGAATGTGACGCTGGGCGCCATCATGGACGCCGTCGCCAAGGGCGACACGCTGAGCCTGATCGGCTTTGGCACCTTCAGCCAGGGTGAACGCGGCGAACGCATGGCGCGCAACCCGCGCACCGGCGAAGAAATCAAGGTCGAAGCCGCCAAGACTGTCAAGTTCAAGGCCGGCCAGAAGTTCAAGGATGCTGTGAACCAGTGAGCATCAATGTCCCGCAGGCAGCCCTCGTGCCGGCCTCGCAGGAACAACCCCGCCGTGTCGCCGCCAGCTGCCGCCTGGCGCGGGCGAGCGCCAGGCGGGGGGCGTTATCCACAATATCGGCGCACTGGTTATCCTGACGCTTCGCGGTATACGCCGCACCCTTCCTCCAGCCCGGTAAGATGGTGTCCTATCGGCGCCTTCCCTCAATAAATACAAGGGCCTAGGGCGTCCTGCCGTGTAGGGACCCGCATGGAACCCAGATCGCCGCCAGGCAGATTTCCACAGTTTTATTCACAGCGTTTCCCACAAAATTTTCCACAGGCGCGCCGGCTTGGACTGAGCGTGCTGGTGACACTCGCGCTGYTCGGCGGTTGCACCACGCCATCGCAGCCGGCCCGCCCGCAGGCGGTGCCGTTGCCCGACACCGAACGGCCGTCTACCACGCCCGGCGCCAGCCAGCGCCAGCGCATCGTCGAGATCGCCTGGCAGGAGTGGCAGCGCTGGGGTGGCCAGACCGTGCGGCTGGGCCGCGACGACACATCCTGCGTGGCCGACAGCCCTCTTCCGGCGCCGGTAGTGCCCGGCATGCCCGCCCCGCCGGCAGACGCAGCGGCGGGTACGGATGCCCCCGACATGGCGAGCCGTTCGGCCGACCGTGAGGATGACCGCGACGAAGACGACAGCGGCGGGCCGAGCTGCCTGCGTTTTCCCGACGGCACCGGCATGGAGGCCACCGCGCAGGGCTGCAAGCTGGCGCAGCGCTACTGGGGCATCGTCGGCAAGGCGGTCACGTGCCGGCAGATCACGCAGGGAAGCTGGGCCTGGTCGGCGGTCTTCATCTCGTGGGTGATGCGCAAGGCGGGCCTGGACGAGCGCCAGTTCCTCACCGGCGATTCGCATTCGATGTACGTGGTGGATGCGCGCGACGGCATCCTGCCCGCGCCGGCCTTCCGCATCGAACCGGTGCCCGCCATGCCCCGGCCGGGCGATGTGATCTGCGCAGGACGCGGAGCCGACAAATACCTGGCCAGTGCCGCGGATATCGGCTTCGGCACCACGCCGATGCATTGCGATATCGTCGTGGAGGTAGATCCGGCCGCGCGCCTGGTCAAGGCCATCGGCGGCAACGTGCAGCAATCGGTTTCGATGGAGCTGATCGAGCTGGGCGACTCCGGCATGATCGACAGCGCCACCAATTCGCACATGCCGTGGGTGCTGATCATGCGCAATACCCTGCCGTAAGCCCTGCTTGACCGGCCCCGCAAAATCATTAACATGGTAATTAATCGGGCCGGCAACCAGGGTGCCGCGACCCGACCCCACCCTGGCAGTACCGGGCAAGCGCGCGCATCGACGCCGCACGACACGCAGAGGAGACCTGCATGGCTGTCGCCAACATTCATCCCATGGAATGGGAGGCCCGCGTCAAGCTGGCCGCCTGCTACCGCATCTTCGACCGGCTCGGCTGGACCGAATTGATCTACAACCACATCACGCTGCGCCTGCCGCCCGAGGCGGGCGGCGATCCGGCCAGGCCGCATTTCCTGATCAATCCCTTCGGGCTGCGCTATGCGGAGGTGACTGCCTCCAACCTGGTCAAGATCGGCCTGGACGGCCAGGTGGTCGGCGAGAGCGCGTGGCCGGTCAATCCGGCGGGCTTTACCGTGCACGCGGCCATCCACGCCGGCATCGAGGGTGCGCATTGCGTGATGCACACCCACACCACGGCCGGCATGGCAGTGGCCTGCTCGGCGCAGGGCCTGTCGATGAGCAACTTCTACGCCGCCCAGCTGTTCGGCAAGGTCGCCTACCATCCCTTTGAAGGCATCACCGTGCATGAGGACGAAGGGCCGCGCCTGGTGCGCAATATCGGTGACAGGCCGGCCGTGATCCTGCGCAACCACGGGCTGCTGGCGTGGGGCGACAGCATCGCACGTACCTTCTCCACGCTATGGCTGCTCAACCGCGCCTGCGAGATCCAGATGGCCACGCTGGCCATGGGCGATGCGCTGGCGGTGCCGGAGGAGATCCAGCGCAAGTGCACGCGCGATTCGCTCCAGTTCAATCCCGCGTTCGGCGCCGGCGAGGATGTTTTCGCCGCGCTGACGCGGGAAATCGACCGTATCGATGTGTCTTATCAATCTTAGTTTGCGTTCATTCTTCCCGAGAATGATTCTGGCAATCACCAGAGAGGCAACACAGCCATGACTTCCATCTGCATCGTCGGCGCCGGCGCCGTTGGCGGCTTTATCGGCGCCAGGCTGGCCCGCTCCGGCCAGCCCATTCATGTGCTGGCGCGCGGCCAGACGCTGGCCACATTGCGCGAACGGGGCCTGACGCTGATCGAGGGCGAGCGCACGGATACTTTCCGCGTGCGCGCCGAGGGCGATTCCGCAGCACTCGGTACGCAGGATGTGGTCATCCTGGCGGTCAAGGCACCCGCGCTGCCAGCGCTGGCCCAGACCATCGGGCCGCTGATCGGCCCGGGCACGGTGGTGGTGACGGCGATGAACGGCGTGCCGTGGTGGTTCTTCGAGCGGCCGGGCCAGTTCTCGGGCTTGTCCCTGCATGCGGTGGACCCGGGCGGCGTCATCGCGCGCGCCATCCCGGCGGCGCAGGTGATCGGCTGCGTGGTGCACCTCACTGCGTCCTCGCCGGCGCCGGCCACGGTCCGCCATGGTTTTGGCGCGCGGCTGATCCTCGGTGCCGCGGGCGGCGCAACCAGCCCGGCCGGCGCGCGGCTGGAGATGCTCGCGGACGTGCTCATGCGCGGCGGCCTGGAAGTGGAGCGTAGCGCCGCCATCCAGCAGGACATCTGGTTCAAGCTGTGGGGCAATATGACGATGAACCCGGTGTCCGTGCTGACCGGGGCCACGTGCGACCGCATTCTCGACGATCCGCTGGTCAATCGATTTTGCCTGGCCGTGATGGAGGAAGCCGGCCGCGTGGGCGCCGCCATCGGCTGTCCGATCGCCCAGAGCGGGGAAGAGCGCAGCCAGGTCACGCGCAAGCTGGGCGCCTTCAAGACGTCGATGCTGCAGGATGCCGAGGCCGGGCGTCCGCTGGAGATCGACGCGCTGGTGGCCTCCGTGTGCGAGATTGCCGGGCATGTCGGCATCGCCACGCCGAATATCGATGCGCTGCTTGGCCTGGTGCGGCTCCATGCGCAGGTCAAGGGGCTCTATCCGGCGGGGTAGGGTTGCATGTCATTCCCACCAAGAATGACATGATTGAATAGACGAGCTGCTTGATAAATGCGGCGAATGAAATGGGCAGTGAATCGAACTGGATACGGCCTTTCGCCTCATCGACCTATCGCGGAATACGCCAAAAGCATCGCCGCGACAAATAATTGATCAATTCTGATCGCCTGATTCATTGATAGCGCGAATCATTGCCGGGGCGCGCAGAACGCGCCCTGCCCTTCAGCTTCCCGCCACGGCGGCAACCCGGCGCCTGCCCGCGAGGATGCCCTCCACCGCATAGACCGCCAGCGAGATCCAGATCAGCGCATAGCCGGCCTGCTTGCTGGCCGGGAACGGCTCGTGCCACAACCACACTCCCAGCAACAGTTGCAGCGTCGGGCCGGTGTATTGCAGCAGCCCGAGCAGGGAAAGCGGGATGCGCCGGGCGCCGGCGGCGAACAGCAGCAGCGGCACCGCGGTCACCGGGCCGGCCAGCAGCGCCAGCAGTTGCACGCCGCCCGCGGCATGGCTGAAGCCGGCCTGCCCGCTGACAAACAGGTAGGCCAGCGAGGTGGCCGCCAGCGGGAACAGCAACAGTGTCTCGAGCGAGAGGCCTTCGAGCGCGCCCAGCGTCGCGGTCTTGCGCAGCAGCCCGTAGCCGCCGAAGGTGCCGGCAAGCGCCAGGGCGATCCAGGGCAGCTGCCCGGCGGCCACGGTCAGCCACAGCACGCCGGCCGCCGCGATGGCGATCGAGAGCCACTGGACGGGCCGCAGCCGCTCGTGCAGGAACAGCACGCCCAGCAGCACATTGAACAGCGGATTGATGAAGTAGCCCAGGCTGGCGTCAACCACCCGCCCGTTGGAGACCGACCAGATGTAGAGGAACCAGTTGCCGCTCAGTAGCAGCGCGCTGGCCACGAAGCCGGCCAGCAGGCGCGGGTTTGACCACACGCCGCGCAGCCAGCCCCAATGGCGGCGCCAGGCCAGCACCAGGCCCAGGAAGACCAGCGACCACACCATCCGGTGCAGCAGGATCTCCATCGGCGCGATGCCGTGCAGGGATTTGATATAGAGCGGCAGCAGGCCCCAGATGATGTAGGCCAGCAGCGCGTAGAGAATGCCGATTTGCATGAGAAGTCCCAAAGAATCGGGCGATTCTACCGGCGTAAAAAAGCCCGCGCTGGGCACGGGCTTGCAGGCGGCTGGCAAGGGTGCGGGCCGAGGCCCGCCTCCCTCGTGCGCATGCCTAGAGTTTGCGCGCGAAGCTGAACTGCGAAAACGCCTGCTCGGCCACGTTGAACCATGCGGCCTCGTTGTTGCGGAACACGCGCCAGTCGTCGTAGATCTTCTTGAACGACGGGTTCTTGGCGGTCTCTTCGGCGTAGGCTTCCTGGGTAGCCTTGAAGCAGGCTTCCATGATTTCCTTGGAGAACGGGCGCRGCTTGACGCCGTTTTCCAGCAGGCGGGCCAGGGCTTGCGGATTGACCGCGTCGTACTTGGCCATCATGGTGGTGTGGGCCTCGATGGTGGCCGTTTCCAGCGCGCGCTTGTACAGCGACGGCAGCTTCTCGTATTCGGTGGCCGAGGCGTAGAACGACAGCTGCGCGCTGCCTTCCCACCAGCCCGGGTAGTAGTAGTACGGGGCCACCTTGTAGAAGCCGAGCTTCTCGTCGTCATAGGGGCCAACCCACTCGGCCGCGTCGATGGTGCCCTTTTCCAGCGCCGGGTAGATATCGCCGCCGGCGATCTGCTGCGGCACCACGCCCAGGCGCGACAGCACCACGCCGGCAAAACCGGCGATGCGGTACTTCAGGCCCTGCAGGTCCGCCACGGTCTTGATTTCCTTGCGGAACCAGCCGCCCATCTGGGCATTGGTGTTGCCGCCCAGGAAGTTGATGACGTTGTATTCCTTGAAGAACTCGCGCATCAGCTTCATGCCGTTGCCCTGCAGCATCCAGGCGTTCTGCTGGCGTGCGGTCAGGCCGAACGGGATGGTGGTGTCGAAGCACAGCGTCGGGTTCTTGCCGAAGTAGTAGTAGCCGGCCGTGTGGCCGATCTGCACCGTGTTGTTCTGCACGGCATCCAGCACCTGCAGGCCCGGCACGATCTCGCCCGCGGCGAAGACCTTGATGTTGAACTTGCCGTCGGTCAGTTCCTTGACCCGGGCGGACAGCAATTCAGCACCGCTAAAGATGGTGTCGAGTGATTTCGGGAAGCTCGAAGCCAGGCGCCATTCCACGGCCGGATTGCTGCCCACCACGGCCGGTGCACCGGCAACGGCGGCGGCCGGCGCCGCGGGTTTTTCTTCCTTGCCGCAAGCGGCCAGCGCGCCGGTGGCCGCCACGGCCGATGCCTTCAACAGAAAGGAACGACGTTCCATTACTTCTCCTCTTTATCGATTTTGTAGTGCGGCARCAGGACCGGGACAGCCCGCGTCTTGCGCGAACCTCCGCCCCCGTACCGAGACGCGCATGGAGCCGGGATACGGCTGCGGCGCAACAATGAGCCTGTTACGGAGACTTGCCATGGCAATGACGTATGCTGGCATGCCTTCGTAACAGGCTCGAGAGGCCGGCCCGTACCCGTCGGGCTAGCCCGCTGATTATAGCGGTGGCCCTTTCGCCACGGGGGGCCGGGAAAGTCCGGGTTTTCGCTAGGAGCGAGCCGCGGGAGAACACGACATGCGGAGTGGTGGACAGCATTTGCCATGCTGCGGCCGCACATGATGTCCCAGGTGCTTTCCGGTAGCCCTGACCCCGTTTTTCGTATGGTGAGAAGGCCGCTTCGCCGCGGATTTTGTAACCCCGCTTGCTGTCCAATTGCTCGACTGTTAAAAAATCACGCCTTGCCCGTATCGCCTATGTTGTTCGCCTCGCCTGTCCCCCGCTTCCCGCCGGATCGTCTCCCGCGCTGCCTCGTGCTGGCCATCCTGGCCACCTGGGGTTTGAATGCGTGCGCGCAGACGCCTGCCGGCGCGGATGTGACGCCGCCGGCGGTGCAGGCGACGCCGCACGGCGTTGCGAAGCAGTCGCTGGCAATGATTCCAGCGGCGGCGGAAAGTGATCCGCTGGCAGCACTGATCGCGGGCGCGCAAGACCCGGCGCCTGCCGCCGCACCTGCTGCACCGGCCGCACCGGCCGCACCGGCCACACCGGCCACACCGGCCACACCGGCCACATCCGCCCCACCTCCCGGCGCGGAGCCTCAAACAGCAGCCGGCGCTGCCGCATCCGGGGCAGTGGCCCCGCCGCCGCCCGCGCCCGCCAGCTGGGTCAATGCCGGCTTGTCTGACGATGGCACCGAACTCGCCGGGCCGCCCGATCCCGAATTCCCGCTGCAGCCCTACATAGCCCCGCCGCCGCCGGTGGTGCTGTTCCCCAAGCGCCTTGGCCAGTTCGTGGCGGAAACACCACCCAGGCTGCCGGACGGCGACGCCCCCGAAGCGCCCGCCGCGGAAGGTTTCTCCCTGGCCTCCCGATTGCCGGCCGACGATCCCGCCGGCGACCAGGTCTGGCGCCTGGGCTACAGCGGCCGCGCCGCCTACGATGACCGCACGACCACCACGCGCGCCTGCGCGGGCGGCGGCACGCCGTCCGCCGGCATCGGCGGGCTGGCCTGCCGCAGCACCGGCGAGGTCAAGGTGAAGGAATCGCTGTTCTCGCTCGATGGCGGCGCGCAGGTGCAGCTGGTGGCGCAGGCCAAGGGCACGGATGCCACCTCGGTCAATGGCCGCCCCGCCGCGGTCGACCCGTATGCGCTGCTGCCGCAGTTCTACACGGCGGTCAGCGGCCTTTCCGTGCTCGACGGCGCCACCATGTGGGCCGGCCGGCGCGAGGATTCGTCCTTCCTGATGTCGTCGGGGCTGCTGCCGCCCACTTCGCCGGCCATGCGTTTCGGCGTGGATAACGCGCGCTTCGGCGATATCGCGCTGAACTACCAGTACACCTCGCGCAACGATCTCAATGGTGCCAACCTGCCGAGCTACCATTCGCTGCGCACCGCGCCCATCAACACCAACGAGAAAGGTTCGGTGCAGCTGGGCTATACGCGCGTGGAAGCCGAGCCGCTGATAGCGCAGACCGGCAGCGCATGGTGGGTTTCCGCCATGCATGAACAGAAAGGCGTGCTGGCAGGCACCAACCGCTTCGGCATGCAGTTCGGCGAAGGCAGCCGCAACGCCCTCACCGGCTATACCGGCATGGGGCCGTCGCTGTCGCGCGTGCGCGTGGCGGAATCGATGGAGTGGAAGCGGGCTTCGGGCCTGGGACTGGCCGGCTCGGTGGAATCCAGCATGCAGTTCGACCGCTCGCCGGTGGGCACCCTGCAATGGACTGCCACGCGCGTGCGTCCGGCCTACATCGCCAGCGACCAGTTCAAGCTCACCTTCGAGGTCGCGCACGACCAGATCACCTCTGGCTTCGGCACCAGCGGCCAGCGCACCGCGCTGACGGTGGCGCCGACCTTCACGCTCGGCAAGGCTGCCGGTAACGCCAACCTGCGCGCGTTCTACACCTACAGCCGCGCCAGCGATGTCGACGGCATCGCCTTCACCGCGCCCTCGGACACCTGGGCGACGCAGAACTCCGGCTCGGTCTTCGGCGTACAGCTCAATCGGCGCTGGTAGGCGCCGCCCCGGCGCGCCACCTGGCACCGCGCCCTGCCCCCGGCAGGCTGCGGCGGGGCACGCCCAGCAGCCATTGGAACACCAGCGTGGCCCCCAGCCCGCCGGCCAGTTGCGCCAGCACGAAACCGGGTACATCGATGGCGCGGATACCGGTGAAGGTCGCCGTCAGCGCGCACCCGATGGTCAGTGCCGGATTGGCGAACGAGGTCGATGCCGTGAACCAGTATCCCGCCGTGATGTACGCTGCCACCGCGAACGGCACCACGCCAGGCCGGCTGCGCGCGGTGCCCATCGCCACGCCGATCAGGCCGAAGGTGGCAACGCATTCGCTCCACCACATCGATGCGCCGCTACGGCTTTGCGCCGACCAGGCCAGCATGGGCTCGCCGAACATCGCATGCGCACACATCACGCCGCCAACGGCACCGCCCACCTGCACCAGCGCATAGCGCCATGCATCGCGCGCGGCCAGTTCCCCGCGCAGCATCGCCGACAGGCTCACCACCGGGTTGAAATGCCCGCCCGACACCGGCCCCAGCGCAAGCAGCAGCGCGATCAGCCCGCCACCCGTGGCCAGCGCATTGGCCAGCAGCGCCAACGCGACATTGCCGCTCGCCAGCTGCTGCGCGCGAATGCCCGAGCCCACCACCACCGCTACCAGCAGGGCCGTACCCAATGCCTCCGCCACCAGGCGCCTGGCGAGCGGGACCGCAGGCGTGGGTACGCGCGGACTGCCGTCTTGCGGGCCAAGGGAGCGGACCGGGGCCGCGGTCACATCGTGGGAAGCGTGCATCGGGTTTGCAAAGGAGGGGCGCGGAGGAATCCAGCGCGAATGGCAGAGGGCGCAGTGTTCCGTTTTTCCGCCTGGAGCGTCAATGCATGTCCGGCATCTTATGAATGAACCGGAGGTATCGAATGTAGGAAGGGGTCGGTTTTCCGCAGGTATCGGGAATGCCCGATCTACTCCATGCGACGACGAATTTCGGCGCGCAGGATCAAATTCAAAAGGCGGATTTCAAGGGGAATTGACGCAATGCCGATAATCGCTGACGCGGCGGCACTCGAGCAGGAATTCGCGGCGGAATTCGTGCATGAACATTAGGCGGTGAGGGGCAACAATGCAAGCGCGCATGCGCCGCGCCACAGGATGGCGAGGCGTGCCTGAAGGGGCGTCGGGGACAAGGTGCGATGCAAGCTCGAAGGCGCTGTGCAGGCGCGCGTGATGCCCTCCTGCTCGACAGTGCAATACGTCGTGTTACGTCGCAATACAGTGCAATGCGGTGCAATACGCCGCCTTCGTCGCGACACGCTACGCTACGCCGCGACACGTCGATACGCAATCGTGCGCGCAGGCGCGCTGCGGGAAACGGAAGCCCATATGCAATTGCAAGCGCATGGGCGATATGCGCGGCGAATGCCCTGGGAAGGCACGGGCCATATGCTGGCCCCAATGAAAAAAGCCCAAGACCTTTTCAGATCTTGGGCTTTCTCATTAATGCTGGTGGCCTGGGACGGAATCGAACCGCCGACACAAGGATTTTCAATCCTCTGCTCTACCGACTGAGCTACCGGGCCAAAGAAGCGAAATAATAGCAGTGCTTTTTTGCCCGGTCAAGCACTGCCCGAAAAATAACTTACTGTTCCGCCGGCTCCGGCTTGTTGCGACCCAGTTCCACGCCGAGTTGCTTGAGCTTGCGGTACAGGTGGGTGCGTTCAAGGCCGGTTTTCTCGGCGACGCGGGTCATGCTGCCGTGTTCGCGCACCAGGTGGTACTCGAAATAGGCACGCTCGAACAGGTCGCGTGCTTCGCGCAGGGGCATGTCGAAGGAGAAATGCATCTCGGCTTCGGGCAAGCGTTGCGGGCTGCCGTTGACTGCCTCGGCAGCGGCCTCCGTGGCCACCAATGGTGCGGCTTCGCCGTTACTGGCGGTGGGCAGTGCGGTGCCGGCGCCAGCGCTTGCGCGCGGACGTTCGACGCCGCGTGCGAGCCCCTGCTCGACGGCGGACAGCAGCTTCTGCAGTGCGATCGGCTTCTCGAGGAAGTTGAGCGCACCGATCTTGGTCGCCTCCACCGCGGTATCGATGGTGGCATGGCCCGACATCATGATGACAGGCATGGAAAGCAGGCCCTGCGCCGACCACTCCTTGAGCAGCGTGACGCCGTCGGTATCGGGCATCCAGATGTCAAGCAGCACCAGGTCAGGCGTATTGCCGGCACGGTACTCACGCGCTTTCTGCGCGTTTTCTGCCACTTCGACCACATGGCCTTCGTCGCTGAGGATCTCCGAGAGCAACTCCCGGATACCCATTTCGTCGTCGACTACGAGGATGGTTGCCATACTTCCCCTCTTGACCCCACCGCGGCTCACCGGGTTCGGGGCCGCTACATTGTGACTATGCCAGTTTAACGAACAGGATGGAGATCTGCGCCCCGATGAGTTCGGTGCCCTCCATGCGATTGCGCAGTTCGATGCGGGCGCCGTGTTCGTCAATGATCTTCTTCACCATCGCGAGCCCCAGGCCGGTACCCTTGGCCTTGGTGGTCACGTAGGGTTCGAACGCGCGGCTGAGGATGCGCGGGGCGAAACCGGGACCGTTATCCGCAATGGTGAGCTTGACGGCCTGCCGGTCTTCGCCGGCAGAATCTTTGTATTCTACAGTCTCGGTGTGCAGAGCGATACGGGGCGCCGGACGGGCCGCCGCAACGTTGTCCGCCACCGCGTCCTGCGCATTCTGCAGCAGATTGTGAATCACCTGGCGCAACTGGGTCGGATCGCCCTTGATCTCGGGCAGGCCGGCCGCCAGCGCCGGATGAATCACGGCATGCTCGTGCACGCCGGCGTCGTCGATGCCGTACAGGTGCAGCACCTCGGCAACCAGGGCATTGATCTGCAGTGACTGCAACATCGCCGGCGGCGTGCGCGCGTAGTCGCGGAAGTCGTCGACCATGCGCTTCATGGCCGCCACCTGGTTGACGATGGTGGTGGCGCCACGCTTGAGCACGTCGGCATCGGGCCCCTCGAGCTTGGGCGAGAGCTTCATCTGCAGGCGCTCGGCCGAGAGCTGGATCGGGGTCAGCGGGTTCTTGATCTCGTGCGCGAGGCGCCGCGCCACTTCGCCCCACGCCACCGAGCGTTGAGCGGAAATCACATCGGAGATGTCGTCGAACACCACCACGTAGCCCGGCTCGTCGCGCTCGCCGACACTGCCACCCGGCAGCCGTGCTCCGCGCACCAGCAGCGTCAGCGCCTGTTCTTCGTCGCTCTGCGGCAGCTCGATCTGCTTTTGCCAGTGCTGCGAGCCGCCCAGCATCTCGCTGGTGCTCTGCTCGGAAAACGCTTGCCGCACGATGTCGCCGAACGCGCCGAGCACCGGGATGCCTTCGATGGGCTGGCCCAGCGCGCCGGCAAAGGGCTGGCGGAAGATGCGCTCGGCGCCGGGGTTGGCCGTGATCAGCACGAAGCGGCGGTCGAATACGAACACGCCGGCGGTCAGGTTCTGCAGCACGCTCTCCAGGTAGGCGGTGGATTTCTCCAGCGCGCTGCGGTTCTGTTCCACCGCGATGCGCGCCTCCGACAACTGGCGCGTCATCATGTTGAACTGCTGCGTGAGCATGCCGAGCTCGTCGCGGCTCTTGAGCTCGCGCTTGGGCGAGAGGTCGCCCTCGGCGACTTCCTTGGTCCCTTGCAGCAGCATCAGCAACGGCCGCGCCAGCTGGCCACCGAGCAGCAGCGCCAGCATCACGGCGATGAACACCGCGAGGAACAGCGTGAGCGTCAGCGTGCCGATATACATCTTGCGCAGGCCGGTGCGCCCGAGCGCCTTCTCCTGGTACTCCTGGTAGGCGCGCTGGACCTCGTCGGCATTGCGCGCCAGCGCCGTCGGCACGGGATGCACGACTTGCAGGTAGCGCTCTTCGCGCACGGTCTCGCCCATCAGGCCGAAGCCCGATGACGCGGCATCCTCGGGCCGGCGCTCCACCGACAGGCCGGAGCCGGCCCAGCGGCTGGCCAGGTTCAGCGGCGCCTTGGCGCCCGGCTGGCTGGCGGTGCCGGCGGGGCTCGCCGCGCTGGCCTGCGCCGTGGGCGCGGGGCCCAGCGGCACGATCACGCGCAGGCGGTAGAGGTGGCTGGCATCGGTGCGTTCGGGCGGGTGATGGCCATCGACGGCCGGGTCGGTGCCGCCTTCCACCGCGGCGTAGCCGCCGGCCAGGCGGGCCTGCTCTGCCAGCACGCCCGAGGGCAGGTCCGGCACCAGCGATGCATAGCTGCTCGAGGCCGTGGCGATCACGCGTCCGCTGCCGGTGAAGATCGCGGCTTCCTGCACGCCGTATTGCTCGCGCAACCGGTTGAGCTGCAGCGAGGTGGCCACGTTGGACGAACTGGTGAGCTGGTCGGCCATCAGCCGGGCCTTGCCCTGCAGGTCGGACAGCGCGCTGTCGATGGTGGAGCGGCCCAGGTTGAGGCCGGCCTCGAGCGCAGTCTCCACGCGCACGTCGAACCATGACTCGATGCTGCGCGAGACGAACTGCAGCGATACCAGGTAGATCAGCACGCCCGGCAGCACGCCCACCACGCCGAAGAACACGGCGAGCTTGGTCATCAGGCGCGTGCCGAACTTGCCGCGGCGATAGCGCAGCCACAAGGTCAGCGCCAGCGCACCGATGATCAGCACCAGCAGCACGCCGATCACCAGGTTGATCTTGAACAGCAGCGTGAAGTAGCGGTCGAAGAATTCCGTGTTGGCCGAGGCGCCGGCCAGCAGCGCCACCAGCACCAGCGCCAGGAAGACGATGATGCCCGCCACCACGCGATAGAGCACGCGCCGGAAGCGGCTGTCCCACAGGCTGTTGCTGGCGATCATGGCTGGCCCGGGGCCGGCTGCACCAGGGCGGTGGGCGACAGCGCCGTGGACACGGTCTGCGCGAACGGCACCGCGCGCGTTTCGCCGGCCACGGGCGCCGGAGCGGCCGATGCAGGGGCCGGCGCAGGTGGCGGCACTGGCACCACCGGCGGCGCGGGCGGCGGCGCCGGATACTCGGTAGGTACGGTGAAGCTGAAGCGGCGCCATTCCGAGGCGAGATTCCATTCGCGCGTGTTCACGGCGTTGATCTGGAATGGCTTGGGCAGCTGGGTCAGGTCCAGTCGCATGCGCGCCTCGGCCTGGTAGGTTTCGCCGGCCTTGACCATGCCGCGGTCGAATACGCGCCAGCCGCGCACGCGCTGGATGAACTGCAGCGCGCCCTTCAGGCGCGTGAACGGCAGTTGCAGCCCGCCGGTGGAGACGCGGTACTGGCGTGTGAGCGGATGGTAGGACAGCCGCACGCTGCGGCTGGCATTGACCGGCTTCTCGTCGAACCAGTACCAGCGCGGGCGCGTGAGCTGGAAATCGACCACGAAATAGAGCGAGATACCTTTGTTGAGCGCGTCCTCGAGCGGTGCCGGCAGGTCGAAATCGAAGCTTGCGGCGAGGTCGAAACCGCCATCCTGGTATTCGATGCGGGCCTCGTTGACTTCGATGACGTCGGCGCGCGCGCTACCCGGGAGCGCCGTCAGCGTCAGCAGCACGGTCAGCGCGACGGCTGCCGCGAACCACCACGATGCGAGCCAGGCGCGCGCGCCGCGCCTGCCGCGTGCACCATCCCGGCCACCGCCTGCCGCCACGCAACCGCACGCATTGTCGTCAGGGACGCGAAGGACGAACAAGCGCAGCGGGTTCGGCATTGGAATCGGTCGGGAGCGGTCAGGGTCGTTTCTGGAAGCGCGCGTAGAAGAAGCCGTCGTGATCGGAGGGCAGGCCTTCCTGGCTGGCACTCCCGCCGCCGGCCGCCTGGCCTCCATGGTCTCTACTGCCGGGCAGCATCTGGCCGGGCGCTTGCAATCGTATCGCATCTGGTAGCTGTGCACCAAACCAGCGCGCCTGCTCTTCCCCCTCCGTTGGGAAAATAGAACAGGTGACGTAGACCAGGATGCCGCCCGGCTTGAGCAGGTTCCACAGCTGGGAGACGATGCGCCGCTGCTCGGTCACCAGGCGCGCGATATCCACCTCGCGGCGCAGCCAGCGGATGTCCGGGTGGCGGCGCACGATGCCGGAGGCCGAGCATGGCACGTCGGCCAGGATGCGGTCGTAGGGCTGGCCATCCCACCAGTCCTGCGGGCGGCTCGCATCGCCCACCACCACCTTGGCCTGCTGGCCCAGGCGGGCCAGGTTCTCGTCGATGCGCGCGGCGCGCAGGGCATCGCTCTCGAGCGCGGTGACATCCACGCGGGCCAGCTCCAGGATGTGTCCGGTCTTGCCGCCGGGCGCGGCACAGGCATCGAGCACGCGCTGGCCGTCGGCCAGCTGGAGCAGCGGCGCGGCCAGCTGCGCGCCGGCGTCCTGCACCGAGACGTCGCCCTGGGCAAACCCGGGAATCTGCGACACCGGGAAGGCGCGCACCAGGCGTACCGCCTGCGTGCCGATGGCCGTGGCCGCCATGCCGGCATTGGCCACATGCGTGAGGTACTCAGGCACCGAGACGCGCGCGGTGTTGACGCGCAGGGTCATGGGCGGGCGCACATTGGCGCTTTCGGCAAGCGCCGTCCACTGCTCGGGATACGCCTCGCGCAGCATCTTCAGCCACCACGCAGGCAGGTTCCAGCGCGCCTCGTCGTCGCGGCGCACTTCGTCGAGCAGCGCGCGGCGCTCGCGCAGGAAACGGCGCAGCACGGCATTGACCAGCCCGCGCGCGTGCGCGGTCTTCGGTTCGGAGGCGGCCGCGCTGACGGCCTGGTCCACCACCGTGAACTCGGTGTAGCCGCCCTCGCCCTGCTCGTCTTCGACCAGCAGCGCCAGCGCCACCGCCAGCAACGAGTCCACCTGCGCGCCGGGCGGGCGCGTCACCAGCTTGGTGACCAGTGCGCGCGCCGTGCCGAACTGGCGCATGGTGCGGTAGGCCAGGTCCTGCAGCGCGCCGCGCGTGGCGGCATCGCGCACGCGGTCGAGGCGGAACTGCGCGGCGGCATTGTCGATGGCCAGCGGCAGCGCACTGCCTTCGTTGACGCCGCGTACGGCAGTCGCGGCAGCGAGCATCTGGAAGGCGAGGGATTCGTGTGGCAGGCGCATGACAGTGGGCAGCGAAGCGGTGAGGCAGTGATACGGAATGGCAAGGGACCCGGCCGCAAGCACTGGCGGCAAGACCCGACAGGCCGGACAGGCCCGGAACGGCCGGAAACGAACTGCCCGCCGTTTCCAGGGGAAGCACGGCGGGCAGTTTACCCTGTATGCGCCCCGGGCCGGCGTTTTTGCCGGCCTTCGGGGCGGCTCGGCGCGGGATCAGGCTCCGATCGGGCGCTGATCGGGCGCCATCACACCGGATAGGTGCCGGTTTGCGCCATCTGCATCAGGCGGGCGATCCGTTCCTCGGTGGCCGGGTGRGTCGARAACAGGTTGGCGATGCCGCCACCSGAGAGCGGGTTCATGATCATCATCTGCGCGGTGGCGGGGTGTTGCTCCGCGGTCTGGAACGGAATGCCCTGGGCGTAGCGGTGGATCTTGTCCAGCGCCATCGCCARCGCCTGCGGGTCGCCGCTGATGGTGGCGCCACCCCGGTCGGCCTCGAATTCGCGCGCGCGCGAGATGGCCATCTGGATCAGCGAGGCCGCCAGCGGCGCCAGGATCGCCACCGCGATGCTGGCGATGGGATTGCTACGGTTGCCGTTCTCGTCGCGCCCGCCGAAGAACATGGCGAAGTTCGCCAGCGCGGCGATGGCGCCGGCCATGGTGGCGGCAATGGTCGAAATCAGGATGTCGCGATGCTGCACATGGGCCAGCTCGTGCGCCATCACGCCGCGCAGCTCGCGCTCGGACAGCACGCGCAGGATGCCGGTGGTGGCCGCCACCGCGGCGTTCTCGGGGTTGCGGCCGGTGGCAAAGGCATTGGGCGCGTCCTCGTTGATCAGGTACACGCGCGGCATCGGCAATTGGGCGCGCTGCGCCAGCTCCTGCACCATGCCGTAGAACTGCGGTGCCGTGCTGGCATCGACCTCCTGCGCGTTATACATGCGCAGGACCATCTTGTCCGAGAACCAGTACGAGAAGAAATTCATGCCCAGCGCCATCACCAGCGCGAACATCATGCCGCTGCGGCCCCCGATCATGCCGCCGATGACGATGAACAGGGCCGTGATGGCCGCCATCAACATGAAGGTCTTGACCCAGTTGAACATTGCCTTGATCTCCGAAGAAGTCATTGCCGGCCGTGGTGCGCACGACCGGGCCGGCCAGTTCGCGCAAGCGCGGCGCGGTGATGTTTAGATGGGCGCCACAGGCGGAAATTCAACGGGTCGCTGCCTGAAAAACAGGCAGTGGCCCGGCCCTGGCTAGCGCTGCACCAGGGCCAGCCGGGCACCCAGGGCGATGAACGCCGCGCCGACAAAGCGATCCAGCCAGCACTTCAGGCGCGGCGCCTGCCCGACCTTGCGCGTCAGCGTGCCGGCCATCCAGGCCACCAGCCCGTTCCACAGCGTCGACATCAGCACCATCACCCCGCCCAGTGCCAGGAAGGCCGCGGCCTGGTGTCCCGCCTGCGGATCGACGAACTGCGGGAAGAAGGACACGAAGAACAGGATCACCTTCGGATTCAGCACATTGGTGAGGAAACCCTGCATGAACAGCGAGCGCAAGCCGCGCGAGCCCGGCGGCACGGTGGCGGCCGCCTCGGCGCGGCCTGGCGCCTGCCGTTGCCAGATCAGGCGCAGGCCCAGCCACACCAGGTAGGCGGCGCCGGCGAACTTGATGACGGTAAAGGCCGTGGCCGAGGCCGCCAGCAGCGCGGTCAGGCCAAAGGCGATGGCCACCGAGTGCACGCAGCAGCCGGCGCTGACGCCAAGTGCCGAAACCACGCCGGCCGCCCTGCCTTGCGCGACGCTGCGGCCGACGATATACGCCGTATCCGGGCCCGGCGTCACATTGAGCAGGAATACGGCGCCGACGAACAAGGGGAAGTCAGTAATGCCTAGCATCGGGGGCTCCTGGCGGCGAAAGCGGGTCGGGGTGCCTGGCGGACTATGCCGCGCCTTCGGGCAAGGCGCAGCGCGTGCCCGGCGGCAGCGGCATGCCTTGCAGGAACTGCTGCGCCGGCAGGCGGCGCCCGCCCGGCTTCTGCAGCTCGGTCACGCGCAGCGCGCCGTCGCCGCAGGCGATCACCACGCCGCCGGCGTCGGCCGCCAGCACCGTGCCCGGCGCCTCGCCCGCGCCCGCCGCGGGCAGCGCATCGGCCTGCCAGCACTTGATGACGGTCTGGCCGACCTGCAGCGTGGCGCCCGGGAACGGGTTGAAGGCGCGCACCTGCGCGGCCAGCGCCGTGGCGGGGCGGCGCAGGTCCAGCGGGGCTTCGTCCTTGCCGATCTTCTCGGCGTAGGTGACGCCCTCGGCGGGCTGCGGCGTGGCCGGCAGGCGCTCGCCGGCGGCCAGGCGGCGCAGCGCCTCCACCACCATGCGGCCGCCCAGCGCGGCCAGGGTGTCGTGCAGCGCGGCGGTGGTGTCGTGCGCAGAGATGGGCACGGCCTCCAGCGTCAGCATGTCGCCGGTGTCCAGGCCTTCGTCCATCTGCATGAGCGTGATGCCGGTCTGCGTGTCGCCGGCCTCGATGGCGCGGTGGATCGGCGCGGCGCCGCGCCAGCGCGGCAGCAGCGAGCCATGGATATTGAGGCAGCCCAGGCGCGGCAGCGCCAGCACCTCGGCCGGCAGGATCAGGCCGTAGGCGGCCACCACCATCACGTCCGGCGCGATCTGCGCCAGCRCATCGACGGCGGCGCCGGCTTCCTCGGGATACTTGCCGTGGCGACGCAGGGAACGCGGCTGCAGCACCGGCGCCAGGCCATGCTCCAGCGCGTACTGCTTGACCGGGCTGGCCTGCAACTGCAGGCCGCGCCCGGCGGGGCGGTCCGGCTGGCTGAGCACCGCCACCACCGGAAAGCCGGCCTCGTGGATGGCGGCCAGCGCCACCCGGGCGAATTCGGGCGTGCCGGCGAAGGCGACGCGCAGCGGCGCGGGCTGGCTGGCTGGTTGGGACACGTCTGACATGGAGCGCTCCGGCGTAAAGCGGCACCGGCCGCATCAGCGGCCGGCGAGGGAATCATCGGGAAGGCAATACGATAGCAGAGCGCGCCGGAGCGGCGAAGCCGCCGGCTGTTCTTGCGAGATTGCTTCGGCATTCAGGGCGAAGCGCAGCGGTTCTGGCCTGGCGCGTGGCCGCAGGCAGCACAAGCGGTACGACAAGGCCGCGCAATGGCGCCAGCACCGTTGCGCAGCCGCCCGGGCCTACATGCGGCTGCGTTCGCGCTTGTGCAGCTTGGACTTGATGCGCTGGACCTTCAGCGGCGACAGGTATTCCACGAAGACCTTGCCCTTGAGGTGGTCCATCTCGTGCTGGATGCACACGGCCAGCAGGTCGTCCGCGTCCAGCTCGAAGGTCTCGCCCTTCTCGTTCAGGGCGCGCACGCGCACGCGGTCCGGGCGTTCCACGCGGTCATAGACCTCGGGCACCGACAGGCAGCCTTCTTCCCACACCTTGCGGTTATCGCTGGCCCAGGTGATTTCCGGGTTGATGAAGACGCGCAGTTCGTCGCGGCTTTCGGAGATGTCGATCACCACCACCTGCTCGTGCACGTTCACCTGTGTCGCGGCCAGGCCGATGCCCGGCGCCTCGTACATGGTCTCGGCCATGTCATTTACCAGCTGGCGGATGCGGTCGTCCACCGCGGCAACCGGTTTTGCCACGATATGCAGGCGGGGATCGGGGTAGGTCAGGATATCGAGTTTGGCCATGATGCTGGGGCGCAACGCCCCCACTGCTCACACATGTGGCCCGCGTTGCGGCAACGGGTGTTTACATGCAGAATCGGGGCGCAAGTACAAAAATTCAAGGCGCGTCGCAGCAGGCGCGCTCTCCAGGGTCAATCCGGCTGTTCTGCCAGCCGGTTCGAGAAAATGCGCGATCTTACCAAAGAACACCAGGCGGCGCCGGGCCGCAGGACGTACGCGTTTGCCTGTTCAATGCTGTGTGCGGCTGGCATCACTGTCGCTACGGGGGCGATGGTCCAGGCTGCCGAACTGGTCGTCACCCCTGCCCAGCAGGCGCGGGCGTCGACCACGGCGCAGCAAGGCATACCCGCCGCCGACCTGGCCGCGAACGCGCCCACCCAATATGTGGTGCGCGGCGGCGATACGCTGTGGGGCATCTCCGGGCGCTTCCTGCGCCAGCCCTGGCGCTGGCCCGAACTGTGGGGCATGAACCGGCAGCAGATCCGCAACCCGCACCTCATCTATCCGGGCCAGGTCCTGTACCTGATCCAGCGTGACGGCCGGGCCTGGCTCTCGACCACGCCCGCGGCGGGCGACACGGTGCGCCTCACTCCGGCCGTGCGTTCCGAGGGCGGCCCCGACGGCGCCATTGCCAGCATCCCCGCCAAGGACATCGAGCCCTTCCTGATCCGCCCGCAGGTGGTCGACGAGGGCACGCTGCAGACGTCCGCGCGCATCATCGGCCTGCCCGAGTCGCGCGTGTACCTCGGCATGGGCGACACCGCCTACGCGCGCGGCATCTCCCCGCCCGAGGCCGTGGTCGGCAGCGACTGGCAGGCGTTCAAGCCGGTCAGGCCGATCAAGGATCCCGTCACCGGCCAAGTGCTGGCTTTCGAGGCAGAGTACCAGGGCAACGTGCGCATCTCGCGCCCGCCGGAAGGCTTCGAGGCCGTCACCACGCTCAAGGTCACCCAGGCCCAGCAGGAAATGGGCACGGGCACGCTATTGATGCCGCAACCCGCTCGCGAGGCCGTGCGCTATATCCCGCACGCACCGGATGCCCTGCTCGACGGCCGCATCGCGGCGGTCTACGGCGGCGTGCAGTTTGGCGGCGCCAAGCAGGTGGTGGTGCTCAACCTGGGCACCGCGGCCGGGCTCGAACCCGGCCATGTGGTGGCGCTGTCGCGCGCGGGCCTGGTGGTGCGCGACCGCACCGATGGCAACCGCCCGGTCCAGTTGCCCGATGAGCGCTACGGCCTGGCCTTCGTGTTCCGGGTCTTCCCTGGCGTTGCGTACGCCCTGGTCACCGACGCCTCGAATGCGATCGAGGTGGGCGACCACGTCACATCGCCGCGTTGAGCGCATGGCCAGCAGCCGGCCCGGGCGCGGCGCCGGCCGCCGTGCCTGACGCCGTGCCTGGCGCCGTGCCAGACGCCGCCGAGATCGCGGCCTGGCTGCGGCTGACCCAGGCGCCGGGTCTTGGCAAGGCCGGGGTGCGGCAGCTGCTGGCGGCCTTCGGGCTGCCGCAGCAGCTGTTCGCGCTGGACTTCGCCACCCTGTCCCGGGTCATACCCGCCAGGCAGGCCCGCGCCCTGCTGGCGGACCCCGACGCGGCCACGCTGGCGCTGATCGAGCGCACCGTGGCCTGGGCCGGCGAACCCGGCAACCATCTGCTGACTCTGGCCGATGCGGCCTACCCGCGCGCCTTGCTGGATCTGTCCGATCCGCCCCCCATGCTCTACGTGAAAGGCCGGCCCGAGGCGCTGGCCGGCCCGGCCGTGGCCATGGTGGGCGCGCGCAATGCCACCGTGCAGGGCGTGGAGGATGCGCGGCGCTTTGCCACCGTGCTGTCCCGGGCCGGGCTGACCGTGGTCTCGGGCATGGCGCTGGGCATCGATGGCGCCGCCCATGACGGCGCGCTCGCCGGCCCCGGCGGCACCGTGGCGGTGATCGGCACCGGCGCCGACCTGGTCTACCCGGCGCGCCACCGCGAGTTGGCCCACCGCATCGCAGCCGAAGGTGCGATCGTCAGCGAGTTTGCGCTTGGCGCGCCGGGACGCAGCCAGCATTTTCCCCAGCGCAACCGCATCATCGCTGCGCTGGCGCGTGGCGTGCTGGTGGTGGAGGCGGCGGCGCGCTCGGGCTCGCTGATCACGGCACGGCTTGCCGCCGAGCTCGGGCGCGAGGTCTACGCCATGCCCGGCTCGATCCACGCCCCCTTGTCCAAGGGTTGCCACCTGCTGATCCGGCAGGGAGCCAAGCTGGTCGAGACTGCGCAGGACGTGCTGGAGGAGCTCGGCATGGAAGCCGGCGGCGTGCCGCGCGTGGCGCCAGCGCAGGTGCCGCGGCTGGACGACCTGCTGGGTCAGGCGCTCACCCACGATCCGGTCACGCTGGACGCGCTGTGCGCGCGCTGCGCCCTGCCGCCCGAGCAGCTGGCGGCCACCCTGCTGGCGCTGGAGCTGGAGGGCGCGGTGGAGCGCCTGCCCGGCAACGTTTACCGGCGCATCGGGTGAGCGCGCCGAACGGTTTTCCCGCCGCCCGCTACAATCAAACGATTCCCGTGCCTGAAAAGGCTCATGTTTATTCCGCCATGACCGTTTACTTTCCGGAGCACAATGCGGGCGAGATCGCCCAGGCGCTGGCAGCGCGTCCGCAAGGCCGCCTGGTGGCCTGCCTGTGCGCCGAGTGGTGTGGCACCTGCAAGGACTACCTGGAGGCGCTGCGGCGGCTGGCGGCGCGTTTCCCGCAAGACTGCTTTGTCTGGATCGATATCGAGACCCACGCCGACCGGCTTGGCGACCTCGACATCGAGAATTTCCCGACCGTGCTGGTACAGCCTGCGGCCGGTGGCGCGCCGCAGTTCTACGGCACGTTGCTGCCGCATATCGAAGTGCTCGAACGCATGCTGGCGCGCGGCGCCGCCATGCGGCTTGCAGCCGGCACGGAGCTCCCGGAGGTGCTCGAGTGGCTGCAGGCCGGAGACAGCAACGCCTAGCCGGCGGGGCGGGCCGGATGGCACCGCCCGGGGGCAGCGACGCACGGGCCAGCTTGCACCGCCGTCGAAACCGCGCTTATTATTGGCGCCTCAAAGCCCAGGCTCGCTGTTTACATATAGTGCATAGCCTTCAGTGGCAATAATTCGCAGGCCGCCAGTGAGCGGCCAGCAAGGACCCGATCCATGTCAAAAGCCCTCATCATCGCGGAAAAGCCATCGGTTGCGGCCGATATCGCCCGTGCCCTCGGGGGCTTTACCAAGCATGACGAATACTTCGAAAGCGACGAATACGTCCTTTCGTCGGCCGTCGGCCACCTGGTTGAGATTGCCGCCCCGGACGAATACGAGGTCAAGCGGGGCAAGTGGAGCTTCGCCAACCTGCCGGTGATCCCGCCCCACTTCGACCTGCGCCCGATCGCCAAGACCGAGTCGCGCCTCAAGGTGCTGAACCGCCTCATCAAGCGCAAGGACGTCACCGGGCTGGTGAACGCCTGCGACGCGGGGCGCGAGGGCGAACTGATCTTCCGCCTGATCCAGCAGCAGGCCAAGGCCCGCCAGCCGGTGCAGCGCCTGTGGCTGCAGTCGATGACGCCGCAGGCCATCCGCGACGGTTTCGCCCGCCTGCGCGACGACGCCGACATGCTGCCGCTGGCCGATGCCGCGCGCTGCCGCTCCGAGGCCGACTGGCTGGTGGGCATCAACGGCACGCGCGCCATGACGGCCTTCAACAGCAAGGGCGGCGGCTTCTTCCTGACCACCGTGGGCCGGGTGCAGACCCCGACGCTGTCGATCGTGGTGGAGCGCGAGGAGAAGATCAAGAAGTTCGTCCCGCGCGACTACTGGGAAGTGCGCGCCGAGTTCATCGCCGCCGCGGGCCTGTATGAAGGCCGCTGGTTCGATCCCAAGTTCAAGAAGAACGAGTTCGATCCCGAGGCGCGCGAATCGCGCCTGTGGAGCGAGGCCGAGGCCAAGAGCATCGTGGTGGCCTGCCGCGACAAGACCGGCACCGTCACCGAGGAATCCAAGCCCTCCACGCAGCAGTCGCCGGCCCTGTTCGACCTGACCACGCTGCAGCGCGAGGCCAACTCCCGCTTTGGCTTCTCGGCCAAGAACACGCTCGGCCTGGCGCAGGCGCTGTACGAAAAGCACAAGGTGCTGACCTACCCGCGTACCGACGCGCGCGCGCTGCCCGAGGACTACCTGGACACGGTCAAGCAGACCATGGACATGCTGGCCGACAGCTCGCCGAACTACCTGCCGCATGCCAAGAAGGTGCTGGCCAGCGGCTGGATCAAGCCGAACAAGAAGATCTTCGACAACAGCAAGATCAGCGACCACTTCGCCATCATCCCGACGCTGCAGGCGCCGAAGAACCTGTCGGAGCCGGAGCAGAAGCTGTACGACCTGGTGGTGCGCCGCTTCCTGGCAGTGTTCTTCCCGGCGGCCGAGTTCCTGGTCACCACGCGCGTCACCGAGGTGGCGGGCCATCATTTCAAGACCGAGGGCAAGGTGCTGGTCAACCCGGGCTGGCTCGTGGTCTACGGCCGCGAGTCCCAGGGCGACGAGTCCAACCTGGTGGCGGTGGCCAAGGACGAGCGGGTCAAGGTCGACAAGGTCGATTCGGTCGGCCTGACCACCAAGCCGCCCGCCCGCTATAACGAAGCCACGCTGCTGTCCGCCATGGAAGGCGCTGGCAAGCTGGTGGACGACGACGCGCTGCGCGAGGCCATGGCCGGCAAGGGCCTGGGTACGCCAGCCACGCGCGCGGCCATCATCGAAGGCCTGCTCGCCGAGAAATACCTGGTGCGCGAAGGCCGCGAACTGATTCCCACCGCCAAGGCCTTCCAGCTGATGACGCTACTGCGCGGCCTGGGCGTGCTGGAGCTGACCCAGGCCGAGCTGACCGGCGAATGGGAGCACAAGCTGTCGCAGATCGAACGCGGCGGCCTGAAGCGCGACGAGTTCATGCGCGAGATCGCGCAGATGACGCAGCAGATCGTCAAGCGTGCCAAGGAATACGACAGCGACACCATCCCGGGCGACTACGCCACGCTGGCCACGCCGTGCCCGCAGTGCGGCAGCCAGGTCAAGGAGAACTACCGCCGCTTTGCCTGCACGGCTTGCGAGTTCTCCATCAGCAAGATCCCGGGCGGGCGCCAGTTCGAGATCGACGAGGTGGAAGAACTGCTGCTGAAGAAGGAAATCGGTCCGCTGCAAGGCTTCCGCAGCAAGATGGGCCGGCCCTTCGCCGCCATTCTGAAGCTGGGCCGCGACGACGAAGGCCATTACAAGATGGAATTCGACTTCGGCCAGAACGACGACGACAACGACGGCGAGCCGGTGGATTTCACCGGCCAGGAATCGGTCGGCGCCTGTCCCAAGTGCGCCGGCGCTGTGTACGAGCACGGCATGAAGTACGTGTGCGAGAACGCCGTGGCCAGCCCGAAGACCTGCGATTTCACCACCGGCAAGATCATCCTGCAGCAGGAGATCTCGCGCGAGCAGATCGGCAAGCTGCTGGGCGCGGGCCGCACCGACCTGCTGACCGGCTTCAAGTCCTCGCGCACCGGGCGCAACTTCAAGGCCTACCTGGCCAAGCAGCCGGACGGCAAGATCGGCTTCGAGTTCGAGGCACGCGAACCCAAGGCGGGCGCGAAGGGCGCGGCGGCGAAGACGGCTGCCGCCAAGAGCGGCGGCGACGAAGCACAGGCCGAGGAAAAGGCCGGCAAGGCGCCGGCCAAGGCCGCCACCAAGACGGCGGCCAAGGCACCGGCAAAGAAGGCGCCCGCGGCCAAGAAGGCCGCTGCCAAGGCGCCAGCTGCCAAGCGCGCCACCGGCAAGTCGCGCACCGGCGACGAAGCCACGGCCGACGCCGAGGAGTAAGTCCGCGGCGCGGGCGGTGCCAATGTGGCGCCGCCCGCGCCAACCGCACCGGGCTGGCTAGACCTGGTGCTTGCTGCGCTCCATGCCATCCGCCAGCAGAAAATCGATAAAAGCGCGCACCTTGGTCGGCAGGAACTTGCGGCTGGGGTAGACCACGCTGACGTCGCGCCGTGGCAACTGGTACTGCGGCAGGATGTGCGTCAGCCTTCCGGACTCGATATTGGGCCGCGCCAGGTAGGACGACAGCATGGCCACGCCCATGTCGGCCAGGGCCGCCTGGTGCGCCAGTTCCGCATTGCTGCACAGCAGGCTGGGCCGGATCGGCACCGTCACTTCGCCCTCGGGCCCCGACAGCGTCCACTCATGCTCCGCCGTGGGCAGGCGCATCGCAATGCAGCGGTGATGGCTGAGTTCGTGCGCGTGGCGCAGCGGCGCGTGCTGGCGCAGGTAGCCCGGCGAGGCGCACAGGATGATCTCGGCGGAAATCAGGGGACGCGCCACCAGGTGCGAGCCTAGCCCCAGGTCCGACAGCACCACGCCTACGTCGCGGCCTTCTTCCACGATATCGACAATGCGGTCGGACAACTGCACGTCGAACACCACATCCGGGTACATGGCCTGGAAACGGGCCAGCGCTTCCGGCAGCAGGTGCAGGCCGAACATCACCGGGGCCACCAGCCGCAGCGTGCCTGACAGCGACTGGCTGCGCGCCGTTACCACCGATTCGGCCTCTTCCACGTCCTCCAGGATCTGCTGGCAACGCTGCAGATAGGTCTCTCCGGCGTCCGTGAGCGACAAGCTACGGGTCGTGCGGTTGAGCAGCCGGGTGCCCAGATGGCTCTCCAGGTCGGCCACGTAGCGCGTCACCACGGCATTGGACATTTCCAGTTGCTGCGCTGCACGTGCAAAGCTGCCCAGCTCCACTACTTTGGAAAAGACGCGCATCGATTGCAGCCGGTCCATGACATAGTCTCCAGTCTTGCTCGTGAACTCTTACGGATTGTGGGCTATTTATTGCGAAAACTAGAACTAATCATTGTCCGCAACAATATTTATTCATATGAGGGAAATGCCTAATATCGAGCCATCGGATGCCGCATTGCAGCGAAGCTGCTGAAAAAAAGAGCCGGTGTCCTCGCCAGTGGAAAGGAACCATCATGAAGACCCAACGTTTTGCCCTGATCGCCGCTGCCGCCACGCTCGCCGCCACCCTGTCGGCCGCGCCCGCGTTTGCCAAGAGCGGCAAGTTCGATGTGTTCGCCGATGGCGCCCGCATCACCCAGACTTCGGTGTACAGCAACGGTGGCAAGACCGGCAAGTTCGACAGCTTCACCGATGGCGCCCGCGCCGGTAAGTTCGACCCGTTCACCGACGGTGCCAAGGTCGGCAAGTTCGACCCGTACACCGACGGCGCCAAGGGCGGCAAGTTCGACGTCTTCACCGACGGCGCCGCTGCCCTGTAAGGCAGCCTGCCCGTTGGCCGGGGCCGCCCGTGGCGGCCCCGCCCCATTCGGCTGATCTCCACAGGCCGGTGGGGAGGGAGCGCAAGCGCTCTCCCCGCATCTAACGGAGAACACGCCCGTACCGCGCCGGTACGGGCGTGTTTGTTTTTGGGCTCCACACCGGGGCTCCACCCCGGGGCTCCGCATTGAGGGTCCGCAAAACCGGTTCCGCAAACCCGGTCCCGCATCGCGCCGGCGAAGCGGCATGAACGTGATCCATGATACCCCCGGCATGGCCCGCATTCGTGCACCGCTTCCCCGTGCCTGGTCGAGCGCCCACCCGGGCCAATGAAAAACGGGCCCCTCGGGGCCCGTTTTGCTGCTGATCGTCCGATCCTGCCGATCAGTCGTCGTGGTGGTGATGCTTGTGCTTGCGCTTGTAGCCGCCACGATAGCCGCCACGATAGCCGCGGCCGCGGTCATCGTCGTAGGAATTGCTGCGCGACACATTGCCGCCCAGCGCCGCGCCCGCGCCGCCGCCCACGGC